>SXRM01000156.1 GCA_005792545.1 Pseudomonadota bacterium
GGCCACGGCGGTTGGGACTGGCGGCGGCGGTGTTGGCTCCGCCGGCTCCCTGGTCACGTTAGCCGTGGCCGCCGGCTCGGGGTAGCGGTGCCCGCCGATGGGCTCCAGGTCAGAACGCGCAGTTGGGCAAAGACACCGTAACGCTCAAAGAACACGGCGCGGTTCGGCCACCGCAGCCAGGCGACATGGTTGCGCAGCCACTCGGGCATCGCGGCGCCGGCGTGGCCGGCACGGTCGATGAGCGACTCAACGAACCAAGGACTTCACGGAGTGAAGTTACGCAATGACTCAAATGAAGGCCTTTTCTCGCGCTGCGACGCAGACGCATCCTTGCAGCGCCGACCACAATTCGGGCAGCGCCGGCTGCCAATCCAAAGGTCTGCCGGCGGCTCGCCGAAATGGACCCGATACCGGTTGAGAGTTGAAACCCACGCGTCGGCAAGATATTGCTTGTCTTCTTCTCCGCGCATTCCAAAATATGGAAAATGATGCAAGAAATAGCCGAAGTAAGTTTGACAGTCCTCAGCATATTTCCGCGTGTCCAAGATGTGCAGGTGCCAGAAGTCGTCCACGATGCCCGACGGCACCATGTCTGCGTCTGGGTACATGCGACACAGCCAAAGGTACTTCAAGTACTCCGCGGCAACCTGCAGCCCCAATGGTTGGGTCCACCCGTATCCTTCATCAGCGTCCATGCCTTTGATGATGATTGGTTCAAGGTCAAGGGAATCGACATCTTTCATCTTCATCTCCCCAAAGTCACCGTCCGATAACGGACATTACGTTACCAACAACCACTAGACCACCCAGTGGTTTCCAAGACCACGTTCATCCGACCTAGCCAGCCATTCGGTGACGGCAGACCCACCACCACCCGTGCCGACCGACCACAACCATGCCCTCCCTGCAACCCCGGCATCGGCACCGCCCTCCCCTGCGCCAGTTGCCCAGCCGACCCAGGTCGGCCAGGCCGACCGCCGCCCAACCACCCCTGCGTCCGGTCCACGGCCAGGCCCACCGCGGGCGCCGGCCAGCCCGTCCAGCCCCGCCCCGGTGCCGACCCCGCCAGCCCACGTCCGGTGCCGACACCGGGTCGTCGGCACGTCCTGGTGGCAGGTCGGCACGCCCTTGCGGCTGCAAGCCACCGAACATTTGTCAATGATTTCATACCGTTGTACGGGTTAGCGACCGCTGCGTGCCGACCGGCGCGGCAGCGACCAGCCGCGAGACGCGCGCCAACCCGGCTGCAGGCACTCACGCTGCCGGCGAAGTCCCAGCCAAGGGGCCCGCTGCGGGACTTGAGCCAGGTGAAGGGCACCAAAGTTGCCGTGCACGCGCCAACAATCGGCCCGCAGCCGGAAAAAGTCGCCCCGCAGCCCGCAATTATCGCCCCGCAGCCGACGCTGCACCCCAACTTTTGCGCCCTGCGCCCCGAAAACCGGCGGCTGCACCCCGACAATTTGTTGCTGCACCCCGAAAATCGCACGCTGCACCCCAACATCGTCGTCGTCCGCCCGCCCAAGCTACTGCTGCGGCCCCGCTGGCTCCGGCTGCGCCGCCTGTCGCGCCGCACGCATCGCCGCATCCCGCGCCATCTCGGCCCGCACCAGGTCCAAGCGGAAAAGCGGCGCCTCGGTCGCGGTCTCTTCTGCAACGCTCTCGTCCGCTGTCACCAACCGCTCGAAAAGCTGACACAGCTTGAGCTCGGCGTCACGCACGTCGCCCGTGCGGTTGCGGACGACGTCCATGGCCGCGCCGGCCGCACTCTTGCCCGCCATTCCGTCCAGGAGCATTTGACCTTCGGCGACGAATTTTGCCGTGACGCCAAAGGTCTTCAGCTTTTCAGCGTGCTCCTTGCACTCGGGCAAAAGCAGCCGCAACTCGTTGACCACCCCGCGGCTACGCGGCGCTGGCAGTTTGCCGAAGCGAAACTGGCCGGTCAGGTCATCGTGGTTGCCCTTGGCTTTGACATAGTTGCGCACGCGGTTGTGCAGCCGGCCGATCCAGCGGAAACCGGCCTCGGCGCGGCCCTGGTCATCGACGATGCCCGCACCCCAGTCGCCTTTGGCACCCTCTTGCGCAGTTTCGGCGCCAACCAGTGCAGCGTTGGCCGCCACCAGTTGCTTGGTGAACTCGGTACCCTCCAGGCCGAACTCAGCCAAGTCGGCGACTCGCTTGGTGTTGACCTCGGCCTTGAGTTGACGCAGCAGTACTTCGGCGTGAGCAAGCAGCACACGCGTCGGAACGGGATAGGCAGTCTCGCGCATGGGGTACTCCAAAGCAGAGGATGTCGCGCGGGCCACACCCAAACACGCGCGGCGGTCGCGTGGCGGCAAGGCTGGGCCGACTGCGCGGGCTTGTCAAGCGCCCGGCCATCCCCAACCAACCGCACCACCACGCCTTTGCCACTAAAGCCCACCGCCCATGCATACACCGGCTGGCCGCGCACACCGTCCACGTAGCGCTTTTGGACAATCTGCGCCGCCGCCTTGGCACACGCCGCCTTGGGCGATGGTGCGGTCTTGAACTCCAAAAGCGCGGCCGGCCTGTCGGCGGCGTCTGGCTCCATCACCACATCGGGCCGGCCCTCGCCGAATTCCTTGTTCGACGCCACCCGGTAGCCGCGGGGCATGCGAGTCAGGATACCCAGCACAAACACGTGGTAGATGCGCTCGGGGGTCTTGTCGGCCAGGTCGTGGTAGCTGAGCATTTGCAGGATGATGGCTTGCAGCGCATCTTGGGCGAGGCTCTCGTCGCCGCGCAACAGCGCCGCCACCAGGACTTCGGCGCCGCCATCGACCGGCACATAGGCATCGAAAACGCTCGACAGGATGTTGCGGCAGCCCGACCGCACCTCGCGGTTTGGCAGGCGCACCAGCGCGTACGTGCGGTCGTCGTCTGGATCGTCGCGGGGCAGCGCCACGCCGGTCAGATAGCCCGTGTGCAGCATGACGTTGAGCAGCATGCCCGGGTAGCGGTCGATGCGCGGGATTTCGGTGCCCTCCAAGACCTGCATACGGTAGTGCTCGCCCGCCAGCAACCGTTCGAGGGTTTTGGCCGAGTCCGTCGCAAAGCGCGTCGCAATCCACTGGATGAGTTCGGCGCCGGCCGTCGCCATCCAGTGCGTCTGCATCGGCTGGCCGAGTCGGTCCAGCGCGTTGGCCACCGACCACGGGTTGTAGATGCCGTTGCCGGAAAAGTCATAGCCGTTGTACCAGTCGCGCAGGTCGTCCATCAGCTGGTGGTCGTCGCCACAGAGGTCGCGGACTTCGTCTTCGGTAAAGCCAAAGTCGGTCGCGAACGCTTTGTCGAGCACGGTGTCGATGACCACGTTGTTGAGTTCAGAGAAGAACCCTGCCTTGGACACCCGCAAGATGCCGGTCATCACCGCCCGCTGCACCGCGGTGCAGTCTTTGAGCGCGGCCGTGAAAAACGCCCGGAAAAACCGCACCGCTTGCTCGTAGAAGCCGTACTGCCAGGCGGTCTGCACCGGCGCGTCGTACTCGTCGATCAGCAGCCAGACTTTGTCGCCGTGGATTTCTTCGGCGGCGCGCACAATCTGGCCTAGGGCAAGGTGCAGTTTGCCGTGCGGCAGCGTGTCCGCGGCAAGGTGGTCGGCAACGCGCCGGAACCAGGTTGGCACTTGCTCTGGCGCGAAGCCCAAGGCCTTCCAGGTTTTGCGGAGTTCTTCAGCCAAGCTGCTCAAGTTCTCCTTCCACGTCGGCGCCTTGCAGCACTTGAGCGACAGGTACACGATGCAGTGCTTTTCGCGGTGTTGCTGGGCCAACTCATCGCCCAAGACGGACATGCCACGGAACGGATCCTGCGCTGGCCGTCGTTCACCGCGCGGGTGATGCAGCCACTGTCGCAGCATGGTCAGGTTCAGCGTCTTGCCAAAGCGGCGCGGGCGGCAGAACACCAGGACGTCGCCCTTGATGCGCAACACCTTGCCTACAAATGGCGATTTGTCGACGTAGTCGAAGCCCCGGGCGCGCGCACCGGCGAAATCCATGGAACCGATGGGCAGGCCCTTAGGCATCGCGCGCACCACGCCAGCACCGCGCCGGCACGCCAAGGGTACGCCGGGGTGGTGGGGCGGGCAAGCTGGCGTATCGCCGGGGCCAGAGGTGATCCGTTCTTCCAGCGGCCGAGTCGGCTCAGCCACCTTTTCGTGGATGATTCTTTCAGTTTCAGGGCTTCAGCGAAAACGAATCACGTCTGTTGCGGACGTCAGCCGGCCCGCGTGCGCCTCCCGAGGCCGCCATGCCGCGCCAATTCGCCGGAAGATGAATCATCCGGCTCGATTTCACGCCGCCCGCCGTCGCGGGCTGGGTCCAATGCCTGCGCTGCGGTCGAATGACCGCAAGGGCAAGCCCGGCAGTCCAGGCTCGGCTACCAGATTGGTGGGCGTAGCCCGCGACGGCGGGCGTGGAGACCGCGAGCCGAGTGATTCATCACCCGGTCTCCCCTCGGCATACCGCTTGTCAGGCGAACGGTCCACCGCCATTCGCGGCGCTGCGCCTTGCCACTTCGAAGACGGCGCGCCGCCGGGAGAACCGTGACGCACCAGCACCACCTCGCTACCATTGCGCGCCTACGCTACCCTTTGGCCTCAGCCGCCATCGCGCGCCGCCCGCTGCGACCACGAGCGAACTGCTTTTCGTAGCCGAACGGTAAGCCGACGGCGGTTTCGTCGCGCGCGCACACGGTCAGGCGATCTTCGTACAGGGCGACACCGAGGAAGAACTGACGGCCGCCACCCGCGGCGCGGTGCACTGCCACCTCGACGACACCACATAGCCCGAGGCCATCCACGTGAACATCAGCCACCGTGCCCCCCACCCCAGCCGCGCGCACACTGACACCAGCGGGCCGACCACCCGCAGGAGTCGTCCATGACGCTGGGCCACGACACAACGCAAGCCACCGCGGCACCGGTGCGGTTTTCGTGCGCCCGCTATGAAGCCATGGTGACAGCCGGCGTGTTCGGCGAAGACGACCACATCGGACTATTGCAAGGGGTCATCGTTCACATGCCGCTGCAACACGTTCCGCACGCAACCAGTGTCGTCAAGCTCAACAAGAAGCTGGTCGCGGCCTATGGCGACGATGCCGAAGTTCGCCCGCAGTTGCCCTTCGCTGCCGGTCCGGACTCAATGCCGGAACCCGACCTTGCGGTGGTGCCGCTGGGCCAGACTGACCACCATCCGACGAGGGCGATTCTGATTGTCGAGGTCGCCGATACCTCGTCCGCCACCGACCGCATCGTCAAGGCCTCCATCTACGCCGCGGCCGGCGTGCCCGAGTAGTGGATCGTTGACTGCCGCCGGCGGCTGGTCGAAATTCACACCGAGCCGCTCGACGACCACTACGGCGCCTGCCGGCTCGCTCGACCCGGCGACCGCATCGCGCTGCCGAGCTTGGACGGCGCTACAGTGGCGGTCGCCGACCTGTTCTATACGGGATCGCGATGACCCGAGGTCATCTGCGATCGCTGTTCTTGCTTGCTCAGTGGGTCGCAAACTCGCGGTTTTGCAAGCCGACTCGTCGCTCCTTCCTTGCGGCAGGTTTGATCTCACCTCAAGGCGATTCTGTATAGTCCGCTAGAACCCCACAACTACCACCAAACGCAAACCCGACTTGCGTTTAGTACGACTTTTCGCAACCCGACTTGACATCTGGTCGAACCGGCGTACGCTGCCGCCATGTCGTTCTCTCGCCACGACTGGATAGCCCAACTCGATGCCGCCTTCGCAAGCTGCAACATCGTGTGGCTGCAAGGCGTCCGCCGCGTCGGCAAGACCATGCTGTGCAGCCAGTTGCCAGACGCCGAGGTGCTCGACTGCGAACGACCGAGCCACCGCGCTGCCGTTGGTGACCCAGAGGCGTTCTTGCGCAGCCGCGCGGGCAAGACGGTCGTCCTCGACGAAATCCACCGCCTCGACAACCCGTCAGAAATCCTCAAGCTGGCGGCCGACTACCACCCCGACTTGCGCATCCTGGCGACTGGTTCCTCCACGCTCGGTGCGTCGGCGCTGTTTCGCGACACCCTGGCCGGTCGCAAGCGTGACGTTTGGCTGTTGCCGATGGTGGCCGCAGACGTCGCCGCCGCGGGCGAAAAGGGCTGGGACCGGCGGATGCTGCACGGTGGCCTGCCGGGGTTCTTCCTGGCCGCACGGCCCAACCCGCGCGAATACACAGACTGGTTGGACGCCTATTGGTCCAAAGACATCCTGGCACTTTTCCGGCTGGAGCGTCGCGCCGCCTTCTTGCAGTTCTGCGAACTGTTGATGGCCAACAGCGGCGGCATTTTCGACGCGACCCGCTACGCGACGGCCTGCAAAATCAGCCGCCCGACCATTGCCAACTACCTCGCGATCCTGGAAGCCACATTCTTGGTACGGGTGGTGCGCCCTTACGCTGCGCGGCGACAGGCAGAAATCGTTGCCGCTCCACGGGTCTACGCCTTTGACTGTGGGTTCGCTTGCTGGGCCCGCGGCATCGAGGCGCTGCGCCTAGACGACCGCGGCAACCTGTGGGAACACCTTGTCCTGGACGAAATCGGCGCCGCCTTGCAGCCCGGCAACGTTCATTACTGGCGCGACAAGGCCGGCCACGAGGTTGACTTCGTGCTGCCCGAGCGCAATGGCGACGTGACGGCTATCGAGTGCAAGTGGCGCGGCGAGCAGGCCGACCTCGGCAACCTGCGCATTTTTCGGCGGGCCTACCCCAAGGGCCGCAATCTCGTGGTGGCGAGCGACGCCGAAGTTCCGTTCGTCCGCAACCTAGGTGGTGCAGACGTCGAGTTCCTGTCGCTGTCCGGATTGCGCACCATGCTTGTAGGCCATGCACCTAGCGCGGGCTGATTTGCCGCGAAGCACCCCCGTCCGTCACCACTTCGTCGCGGCAGCATGGCCACGGCCCGACCCGCAAGGCGGCTGAGCCCCCGCCAGCCAACGACATGCCTCACCGTCGCGTTCATGCCCCGAGCGGCGTGTAACTAGCGGGCAATGTTGAGAAGATGTGGAAATCTGTGGCGCCTGCGCTATGCTCGCCGTCCTCGCGGCGCCGATGCCGCGCGACCGGTGTGGAGGCGAAAACAGGATGCAAAGCGACAGCTTGCTGGGCGGCGCCGTGCTCCTGGTCGACGATGACCCGCCGAACCTCGAAGTGCTCAAGGCCTTTCTCGAAGGCGATTACGCGGTGCTGGAGGCCAACAGCGGCGAGGCGGCGCTGGCCATGCTTGCGCATCCGCAACTAGACGTCATCGTCACCGACCAGCGCATGCCGGGCCTGTCTGGCATCGAGTTGCTGGCGGTCGCGCGCCAACAGCGCCCCGACGTCGCCGGCATCGTACTGACGGCCTACACCGACACCCCCGCGTTGATTGCGGCCATCAACGAGGCACAGGCATTTCGCTTTCTGCGCAAGCCGTGGAAGGCAGAGGACGTCATCGAAGCGATCGGACAAGCGCGCCTGCACGTTCAGCAGACGCGAACGATTGCGCAACTGGTGCGCACCCTTGAGGCACGCAACGCCCAACTGCGCGACACCATCACCGAATTGTCCCATGCGCAGCAAGAACTCCTACGGGCTGAACGTGGCGCTGCCGTAGGCAGGCTGGCGGCAGGGCTGGCGCACGACTTGCGGGAAGCCATCAGCGGCCTGCTGCTGGTCGAAGACGAAGTGTGCAACAGCCCGCTCGCCGGCACCCTCGGCGACGCGGTGCGGGTCGGCGTCGCCGCCATTCGCAATCTCACTGAGGCGGTCGATGCCATCGCGCGCCAGGCAGAGGGTGCCCAAACGGGCCGCAGCCACGGGTATTGCAGCGCGGCGCGGGTGGCTCAGCAGGCCATTGCGGCGCTGGGCCTCGATCCGCTGCTGCGCGGCCGGCCACTGCAAGTGGAGTTGCCGACATCGAGCGATGTCGCCCTGCGCGCCGACCAGGCGCAGCTGGTGCACGCGGTGGCCAACCTGGTGCGCTATGCGGCCAGCGGCGCGCCGCCCGGTCAGGCCATCTCGGTGCAGTTGGGTCGGCAAGGCCCTGGCACTGCGCGGTTTGCCGTGGGTGTCGATCACCTGCCGGCCAGCCACCCGGCCGTGTCTGGGCAATGGGCGGTGCCAGATCCAGTGGTTGCGCAACGGGACGAAGTGGCGCTGTACCTCGCCCATGTCGTTGCAGAGAACCATGGCGGCGACCTGTTCGTCGAGCGCCAAGGCGCCGGCGGGACGCGGATGGTGCTGTGCATTCCCATTGCGGCGGCCGTTGAGGCGGCATGACCACCATCCGCACCTACGAGGAACTGGAGGGCGCCCGCGACCGCGAGGTGTTCTTTCGGGCTCCGCGCTATCGGTCGGATGCCTTCACAGCGCTGCACATCAGCATCACCGCTTGGGATGCACAGGGTCGCAGTCACGCTTGCGCGCTGCTCGACGTCTCGACTGGCGGTGTGGCCGTAGCGGCGCCGGGGTTGGGCGGCTTGATGGTCGGGGCACAGGTGCCGCGGCTGCAGGTGGCGTTTGACAGCGTCGCGGCCTATGACGGCGCCGCGGTGGTGGCCTCGGCACGCATGGATGGTCCGCAGCGCGTCTTAGGCCTGTCGCTGGTCGATGGCCCGATGAACCTGGACGACGTGCTGCAGCTGCGCGACGTCAAGAACTGGTCGGCGGTGGGCGCGCAGGGTTCGCTAGCGCAGCGCCCGTGGCAGGTCGCTGGGCACGCCGAGCTCAAGGCGCACGTCGCCGAACTGCGCCTGCTCTTGGATGAAGCCCAAAGCCAGTATGCGCAAATGGAGCGCGAACTGCCCTGGCAGGTGGTGCACGGCGAGACGATGACGCCAGCCCGTGCGCAGCTGGTCGAACGGGTGCGGCAGGAGTTCGTGCAACCCTGGCTGCGGGCCATCTACGCCTGCGACGCGGCGTTGCGCCAAAGCGGCTGGCCCGATGACCCGACGGCAGAAGACGGCGCCAACCGCATGCGCGAGTTTTCGCAACGGCTGCTGCAACCTGCGTTCTTGCTGGGTCCAATCGTGCACCGCGCTGCAACCAAGCCGCTGGGGTATCCCGGCGACTACGGCGTGATGCGGATGGTCTACGAACAGCCGTTTGAGGGCCCGACGCTGTTCGCCAAGGCGATGCACCTGTGCGGCTGGTCGATGGCATGCACCCAGGCCGTGCGCAACCGCAAAGACGTGCTGCGCGTGCACCTGGCCGACCGTCTTCGCCTGGCGCGGGCTTTGGGTCAACCGTTGCGGGTGGTGTCGGTGGCGGCGGGTCCGGCGCAAGAGGTGTACGAGCTGCTGCGCGACCACGTGACTGCCGACGACCATGTGGCGGTGACGCTGTTTGAGCAGGACCGCGAGGCGCTGGCCTACGCACACCGGCGCTTGCAGCAGGTCGCTGACCCGCGGCAACAGCCCAATGTCAAAATCGCCCTGCTGCAAGATTCGATTCGCCGTCTGCTGCACGACCCCGAGCTGTTCGCGCGCCACGGCCCGTTTGACGTCATCTTGTGCGCAGGGCTTTTCGACTACCTACCGGACGCGACCGCGGTGCGCCTCCAGCGGCGGCTGTACGCACAGCTAGCGGCGGCCGGCGAGTTGTACGTCGGCAACCTCGTGCCAGAAAACCCGTGCCGCTGGATGCTGGAGCACCACCTGGACTGGCGGATGATCCACCGCAGCCGCGATTCGATGCTGGGCCTGGCTGGCGAGGCCTGCCCTGATGCCGGCTTGCGCATCGAAGAAGAAGCTGAGCGCTGTAACCCGTTCGTCGTGTTGCGGCGGCCGTGAACCCGGCACTAGACGCCGCCGGCGTTGCGCGATTTGACGCAGCTGTCGCGGCCCGCAACCAACGCAGTGCCGTGGCTGCGGCGGCGCTGACGCTGGGCCTGGACGCCGTGTTTGTCGCCGTCGACCGGGTACTGACCCAAGACCCCGCACAGCTGAACCTGCTTTTGGCCGACCGCGCAGCCATGGCCGGGGCGGCGCTGCTTTTGCTCGCGGTGGCACGGCAACCCTTGTTTGCGCGCCACTCTGCGTTGCTGACCGCGGGCTACATGGCGTGGCTGTCGCTGTGCCTGGCGGTGATGACCGCGGCGCTCGGCGGCTTTCGATCCGACTACTACGCAGGCCTGAACCTGGTCACCCTGGCGGCCGGTCTGCTGTTCATGTGGCCGGGTTGGCTGGCCGCCGCGACCCATGCGCTGGGCATCGTGTTCTACCTGGGCGTCAACGTCTGGCACTTTGAGCCGGAGCAGGCGCAAGCCGCGGTCACCCATGTGTTCTTTCTGGCCGGCACCGCGGTCATTGCGACCGTGGGCCAGCGGCTGGCGTGGCGGCGCGACCAACAGCAGATTGCGGCGCAAGTAGCGATTGAAACCACCAACGCGCGGCTGGCCGACGCGCACGCGCAGCTGCAGAAGCTCGATGCCTTCAAGACCGCGTTCTTTGCCAATATGACGCATGAGTTGAAGACCCCGCTGGCGATGGTGTTGTCGCCGCTGGAATTGCTCATCAACGGCGAACTCGGCGCGGTGTCGGACCAGCAACGGGCGACCATGCGTTCGATGCTGCGCAGCGGCTTCAAGCTGCTGGCGCTCATCGAAGACCTGTTGGATTTGTCACGCGCCGACCAGGCCCGGCTGTCGCTGCACGCAGCGGAGCACGACCTGGGCGAGACGCTGCGCGCGCTCGTGCAGCAAGTCGAGGTCCTTGCCAGGCGTAAGGACATTGAGCTGACACTAGAGCTGCCGCCGGAACCACTGCCCATGTGGTTCGACCCCGACCGCATGGAGCGCGTGTGGGTCAATCTGCTGTCCAATGCGCTGAAATTTACGCCGGTCGGCGGCCATGTCGTGGTGGTCTTGGAGCGCGCGGGCGACGGGGCGCGGGTGACGGTGCGCGACTCTGGACCTGGCTTTCCGCCTGAATTGGCAGAGCGGCTGTTCGACCGCTTCTTTCAGGTTGACATGGGCGGCACGCGCCAGTACGGCGGCGCCGGCATCGGTTTGGCGCTGGCGCGGCATTTCGTTGCGCTGCATGGCGGGCGCATCTTGGCCCACAGCGCGCCCGGCCAGGGTGCGACCTTCGAAGTGGTGATGCGCGGCGGCAAAGCGCATTTTGCGGCCGAGATGCTGACACCGGCGCCGATGCGACCGCAGCCCACCAGCGTTCAGGCCGGCGACCTGACCCGCGAAAGCCTGGAATTGGAAGCGAGGGGCAACTATCGCCTGCTGGCAGTCGCCGAAGCCACCGAGCGACGCATCGTCGAGCGCGACGCCGACGAAGACAACCGCATGTGGTCGGTCCTGGTGGTGGATGACACCCCAGACATCATTCGCATCGTGCACCTTGCGCTGCGGCAGCACTTTAAGGTGTATGCCGCACACAACGGCACCCAAGGCCTGCAGCAAGCACGCGAGCGACGGCCCAGCTTGATTGTGACCGACCTGATGATGCCGGGTATCGACGGCCTGGAGCTGGTGCGCCAGCTGCGCGCGGACCCGATCCTGCGCCATACGCCGGTGGTGATGCTGACCGCCAAGGGCGAGGTCGACGACAAGGTGGCGGGCCTGCAAGCCGGCGTCAACGCCTACTTGACCAAGCCGTTTTCACCGCGCGAATTGCTGTCGACCGCGCGGGCGCTGTTGCAGGGTCAGCAAAGCCAGGCCGAGTTGCTGCTCAACCACCGCATGGACAGCATCGAAACACTGGCTGGCGGCATCGCGCACGAAATCAACAACCCCATCAACTACATCGCCAACTCGGTGCAACGCATCGTGCTTGACATGGCGGCGGTGGCGCAGTTGGTCGAGGGCAGCAACGGTCGCCCGCTGGGCGACGACGACACCGCCAAATTGCGCACGCTGCACACCCGCGTCGACAAGATGGCGCAGACCGCCCACGCAGGGCTGCGGCGCATTGGTCATACGGTGGACTTGCTGGGCCGCTACAGCCGCGAAGGCATGGCGCGCACCCGGCGCCAGCACGAGCTGTGGCAAGCGACCCGCGACGTCGTGGCGATGGTGCAACCGGCGATCGCGCGACCGGTGGTCGTTCAGGTGCAGTTGCCTGGCGAGGCGTGGATCCTGTGTGTGCCCGAGGAGCTGCACCAGGCCCTGACCAACCTGGTCCAGAACGCCATCGAAGCGGCGCCGGAGGAAGGCGGTCGCGTGGTGCTGACCGGCCGCATCGACGGCGACCGGGTGTTGTTGACCATCGCCGACAATGGACCCGGTATCGCGGAGGCGGACCGCGCGCGCATCTTTCAGCCGTTTTTTACTACCAAAGGGCCCGGCCGCGGCATGGGCATGGGGTTGACGATTACGCGCCGCGTGCTGCAGTCGTTGGGGGGCGAAATTACCGTGGGCGATGCGCCGGGCGGCGGCGCGGTGTTTGAGGTGGCGGTGCCGTTGCTGCCTGGGGCAAGGTAGCCGACCGGCCGCCACCGTTTGCCCGCCTAGACCGCCCGCGCTATCGTCCGCCCCCCGCGCGCCACCGCGCTGGGCCACCGGTCGATGCCCGATTCTGCAAACGAAAAGCAGCCGCTCCGCATCGGCTTTCGCACGCTACTGGTCAGCGTGGTGCTGTCGCTGGTGCTGCTGGTTGGCGCCGTCGATGTGGTGCTGTCGCACCGGGCGGCGCAGGGTGCGGCGCACAAGCTGGCGTTGCAGGTCCTGGACCAGCAAGCCGAGCGCGTCCAAG
This sequence comes from Pseudomonadota bacterium, assembly GCA_005792545.1. GTDB lineage: Bacteria > Myxococcota_A > UBA9042 > UBA9042 > UBA9042 > SXRM01. The sequence continues at coordinate 12,705 of SXRM01000156.1, forward strand.
CCGAGATTCGCGCGGTGCTGGGCGAGGCGTCGCTGCAAGGTCTGTGGCACGCGCGGTTGCTGGGCGGGGGGCTGCTGCCGAGCGACGACTGCCGCAAGTTGGCGCCGATGTTCCACGAAGCCCTGGCGCTCAGTCCGCGGCTGAGCTATCTGTCGTTCGCATTTGAGCGCGACGGTTCCTACTGCCACGCGGTGCGCGGATCCAAGGGCAATCTGAGCATTCGCTACCTCGACCGCGGCCCCGACGGCCACTTGACGCTAACCGACTACACCCGCAAAGACGGCGCGTGGGTGCAGTTGGACCGCAAGGCCAACATGGACGACCGCGACCCGCGGCCCCGGCCCTATTACAAAGCGGCGTTGCAGGCGGGCAAGCCGACTTGGACCGAGAGCTACCTTTTTCTGGCCGCCTATGAAGACCTGTCGGTTCCGGGTATCACGTTTGCCGCGCCGGTTAGTACTGCCGATGGCAAGCTTGTGGGCGTGTTTTCGGCGGATTTCGACCTGTATGCCCTGAGCGGCTTTCTGGCGCGGTTGGCGCTGGCGGACCAGGCCGGCGCGTTCGTCGTCGAGCAACGCAAGAACGGCGAGCGGCGCGTCATCGCCCACCCCGAACCGCATTGGCTGAGTGAAGTGACGCCCGGCGGCAGTGCCGAATTCGTCGCGCCGGCGCGCATCAAGGACAGCCGCGTGCGCGCGGTGATGCAGCACCTCGGTGCGAGCCTGCCGGACCCCAAACAACCGCTGCAATTCGAGTTCGACGACAAGCGCGGGCTGCACTTTGCCCAGGTACGGCGCATTGGCGTCGAGCACGGCCCGGACTGGCTACTGTGCCTGACGGTGCCCGCCGACGAACTGCTGCGCGACGCCAACCAGAGCCTGCGCGAACAGCTGATGGTCGGCTTGCTGTGCGCTTTGGCCGCGATTGCACTCGCTTGGGCGCTTGGCACCGCGGTCACGCGACCAGTCAAGAAGCTAGCAGAGCTGTCGGCGGCTATCGGCAACCTCGACCTCGAAGCACCGGCCGCGGGTCACAGCCCGGTGCGCGAGTTGCACCAGCTGGGCGGCGCCTTTGAGGGCATGCGCGCCAGCCTGCGCTCGTTTCGCAAGTATGTGCCGGCCGAAGTCGTGCGCGCGGTGCTCAAAAGTGGGGCGGAGGCGCGGCCGGGCGGTCGTCGCGAAGTGCTGACGGTGTTCTTTGCCGATGTCGCCGGCTTCACCACCATCGCCGAATCGCTGCCGCCCGAAGCGCTGGTCGAGTGGATGGGCGAATACCTGAGCGCGATGACGGCCATCGTGATGAACGAGGACGGCACCGTCGACAAGTTCATCGGCGACTGCGTGATGGCGTTTTGGGGCGCACCCAATCCCTACCCTGACCACGCCTATGCCGCGTGCGTGGCGGCGCTGCGCTGCCAGACCAAGATGGCCGAGCTGCAAAAGGGCTGGCGAGAACGGGGCATGCCCGACGTACACTGCCGCATCGGCATCAACACCGGCGCGGTCGTGGTCGGCAACATCGGCAGCAATGACCGCTTGGAGTACACGGCGCTCGGCGACGCGGTCAACCTCGCGAGTCGGTTAGAGGGCGCCAACAAGGTCTATGGCACGCGGATTCTCATCGGCGATACCACCCGCAATATCATTGCCTCGCGGGTGGTGGCGCGACCGGTGGACCGGCTGGCGGTCAAGGGCAAGGTGGCGGCGGTGACGGTGCATGAGCTTTTGGCGCTCAAGCACGGGTCGGATGCGACGCTGCGGCAGGTGGCGGACCTGCATACCCAGGCGTTTGAGGCGTACCTGGCGGCCGAGTTTGCCGCGGCGGAGGCGCTGTGCGGGCAGGTGCTGGCGCTGCGGCCCGGCGATGAACCTGCTGAGGTGCTGCGGCAGCGGTGCGTGGCGTATCGGGTGCAGCCGCCGCCGGCCGGGTGGGATGGGGTGTTTCGGTTGGGGAGTAAGTAGGTCAATTCGATGAACGAATTGACCTTTTGCTTGCTTGGTGGGTCGCCAGCTCGCGGCCTCGACGGCCGACTCGCGGCTCCATTTTTGGGTGCGGATGGGTGTGGGGGCCTTTGGCGACAGCGCGGGGCATGGGCAGCGTGGCTTGCGTCGGGTTTGGGGCCCCGCCAACAACTACTCGTTCTGTTCGGTGCCCGTTGCTGGCTGGGTGGGTCGCAAGCTCGCGTCTTTGCAAGCCGACTCGCGGCTCCCGTGTATCCACAGCGATCGAGTAATGTTGGACAGGCTCCCTAGAACCAAAGCGCGTGGCCGTCTACTTGACCACCACCGCCACCGCCTTGACGTTGTCGGTCTCACTGGACTCGTATACCTTGCCCAAGCCATCGACCTCGACAATCAAGAACGCCGGGCCCTTGGCAAACCCCGCTGGCACGGTCACCTTTGACGCCCCCGTTGCCACGGTCAGTGCAAACGCCGCATTGGCCGATATCGCCGGGTTGGTGTCGTACTTGTAGAGCTCTGCGTCATCGGCAGAGATCTTGTCGTCTTTGCTCAGGTACGCCCGCGTGGAAAACGCGACACCCGTCGTACACGTGCCGTTGTTGACGCCCTTGAACTGAAGCGTGTACTGCGTACCCGCCACCAGTTCTGTTGCCGGCGCGCCCAGCGACGCCTCCGTCACCGCCAGGTTGGGCGCCACGGTCTGCAACGGTGCACACAGCAGGTTGTTTAGCTCGTTGACCTCGGCGACCGTGCCAGCGAGGTCAATGGCCACGCAAATCTGATACATGCCGGGAACGACCGAATACGGGGTGGTTGCTTTGAACGTACCCGCCGACACCCCCATGGTGTGGTCGAGCACTGGCCCCGGCGGCGCCGTCCACGTCTGACCGACGGTGTTGGCGGCAATCGGCGGCGACTTCCAGGTCGTTTGCCACAGCGCCTTCGAAAAGTCCTGCACGCCCGCGGGCAAAAGCGCACAGGTCACCGGCACATCGCTGGTCGGGCCCGTGAGGCCAGTTGTGGCCATCTTGTTGTCGACGATAACACTGCAATTCAACGGCTTGCCAAACGGGAACACATTGCCGGTCACCGTCGCCCACAGCACTGTCGACACCCCGCCTGGCGTCACGATGGTCTTGGGCGCGAGGTCGGGCAGGTCGAACACGCTGACCGGGACGCACAGCGTATTGTCAGCCGGGTTGGTGTCCCAGTTTTCGGGCTGGCCGAATACCGCAGGCACCACCTTGAAGCACAACCAGGCCGGGCCATTGAGACCAGTGGGTGTGGTGACGGTCGCCGTCACCGTCGTATCCGTTGCCATGGGCAGTGGTGCGGTGACGGCTGGTTTGGCGATGACCGCATCGTTGGCGTCCAGCTTGTCGTCGAGCGAACGGTAGATGTGCACCAGACCCACACCACCACTGAGCGGGTCGCTGTTCTTGTAGCTGACCTTGAGCGCCAGCGGCTTTTCGTTTTGCACCTTGGCATTGGCTAGCGGCGAGCCGTCACTCAACGTGACGCCGGTCATCGACAGTTGTTGCGTGTGCACCGCGATGGGCGCGCAGGTTGTGTTGTTGGCGGTCGCCACTTCGCCCGCCATGGCCATGGTCGCGCACAAGTGCGTGTATTTGCTGAGCGGCGCCTTCAGTGTGCTCCAGTTGCCACTCAGGCTTGCGGTGACAATCTTGGTCGTTGGCGCCGCAAAGTCCAGGTAGGGCTTGGCCAGGCTAGCCGTGTGCACGACCATCGCATCCGGGCCCTGGTTGCTTGCCGCGGAGTTCAGGACGACCGTCAGCGTGCCGACCGCGGCGTTGCCAGGCGACTTGCCGCTCAGGTTCGCGAGTTGCACGTTCAGAGACATGGGCTGGTAGCTAGGCCCGACCGGCGGGAACAGCACGTTGGCCGGCGAGAACTTGACATCTGTCAACGCAAAATCTGGCGGCGGTAGACATCCAGCAATTTTGGTGTTGGCGCACTTGCTGGCGGTACAGGCGTCGGTGGTGCAGGCATCCTTGTCGTCGCACTCTGCGTTGCCCGTGCAAGCCTTGCAGTTGGCGATGACCGTGAACGCGCAATCGCCGGTGGCCGCGTCGCAGCTGTCGGTCGTGCACGCGTCGCTGTCCTTGCACGCCTTGGCGGTCGCCTTGCAGGTGCTGGCAGCGCACGCTTCCGTCGTGCACGGTTGGCTGTCGTCGCAGGGCCCAGTATTTGCCGTGTGCTTGCAGCCCGTTTTGGGGTCACAGCTGTCGTCGGTGCAGCTGTTGGCGTCGTCGCAGCTGACTGTGGCGCCGCCGCACTTGCTGGCCGCGCAGAGGTCGCCGCTGGTGCACGCGCTGTTGTCGTTGCATGGGATGGTGTTGGGTGTGGACTGGCAGCCGGCCGCGCCGCCGCAGTTGTCGTTGGTGCAGGGGTTGCCGTCGTCGCAGCCCTTTTCGTCGGTGGCGCCGTTGCAGTCGTTGTCGATGCCGTCACAGCTTTCGGTCGCAGGGTTGGTCGGCGTGCAGACGGGGCCGGCGGTGTCGGGTGCTGCGGTGTCGGCTTCGGCATCCGCAGGCGCGGTCTCGGTGGTCGTGTCAGGCGCCTCGGTGTCTGGCGCTGCGACGTCAGCACTCGTTTCGGCCACAGCGTCGGGCGCAGCGTCGGGCGCAGCGTCGACTGCGACCACTTCCTGTGCCACTTCTGCGGCCACTTCTGCCGCCACTTCGGCAGCGACTTCGGCCGCGGTGTCTGGCGCGACCTCCGCCACAACATCGAGTGCGGGCTCGGCGTCGGCGACTTCGGCGGCCACCTCGCTGGCGATGTCGACAGGCGCAGTCTCGGCGCCCAGGTCGGCGGCAACGTCCGGGGCAGCGTCCTCGCCAACCTCAGCTGTAGTCTCCGCCTGCGTCTCTGCCGCGACACCAGCGTCCGTCCCGTGACCGGCCGTCTCGCCGAGAACGCCATCCGCCGCGGCTGTGGTTTCTGCTGCCGTGGCGCCGTCGGGCCCAGAGGCATCCGCAGCGGCCTGGCCAGAACCGGCAGGGGCTGGCGTTTCGCCGCAGGCCGCTAGGGTTGCCAGCAGCAAAAGGACAAGGCGACGTGTAGTTTTCATCCTGCGGCTCAGCCGCGGACAGGGCTGCGGCAACGCGAACGTACCCGCCCCCAGCCGACGGCGCACCCTGCTGCGGTCTTACACGTTGAAAGCGGGCAGCACAGGTTTGTGAATTAGCTTGTATTTGTTTGGCCGGGCAGGTCCGGCGCCGCCGCCGCGCTTGCCGCGCGCCTGCAAAACCGCGCACACTGGCTTGGCGGGCCGCGCGACGGGCGGGCGCGGCCGCAGACCGGCGTCGACTTGCGCAACCGCGCCATGCCGCCCCTTTGCAAGGCTGGGTATCTTTGGTCGCAACTGGCGCAACCAGTCACATCTGTCGTGGTGCCCAGTGAACGCAATCGTGCGGATCCTGGCACCCGATGGCGCGATCCGCGCGCTCGGTCCCGGCGACCTCATCGGCCGCATGGCGACGGCGGCGCTGCCGATCGACGACGGCAGAGTCAGCGAGGCCCATGCCCTGGTGAGCCTGCGCGCGGGCGAGTTGAAGCTCCTTGGCTTGCGTGGAGTGTTCGCCGTTGACGGTCAGCCGTGCAAGGAGGTGGTCCTGCGCCCGGGGTTGTGGGTCGCATTGGCGCCAGGCTTGAGTTTGGAAGTGCTCGACGTCGAGCTGCCCGAATTCATGCTGGCGCTGCAGGGCGACGGCTTGCCGCGGCAGGTGCTGGTCGGGGCGTGCAGTGTGCTGGTCTCGCCGCGGCTCTGTGTGGTCGGGCGCCACCAGGACGACGCTGCGGCCCACGTTTGGAACAATGGCGTCAGTTGGAGGTTGCGCATTGCCGGCGGCGCGGCGCGCGACCTGGCATCGGGCCACACCTTTCGCGTCGGCGACCACGAGCTCTGCGCGGTGGCCGTTCCGGTGGTCGGCGCCGGCCAGGCACACACTGAAGTCGACGGCGCGTTTGCGGCACCGCTGCACATCGTCGCCGGTTTCGACACGGTGCACATCCATCCGCAGGGTCGGGTCGGCGTGGCGCCGCTGACGCTGGACGGCATCTCAGCGCGCATCGTCTCGGAACTGGTAGCCCTGGCCGGCCCGGTGGCGTGGGAACTGCTTGCCAGCGAAATCTGGCGCGACGAGCCTGACCGCGCCCGTCTACGCCAGCGCTGGGACGTGAGTCTGGCGCGGCTGCGCGGCAAGCTGCGCGCTGCGGCGATCCGGCCCGACCTGATTCGAGCCGGAGGAACCGGTCAGGTCGAGCTTCTGCTGTACCAGGGCGACGTCATCGATGACCGCACCTGAGAGCGACGACAGCGCCCAGTGGCCAGTTTCTGGCGCCAGTTGGCCGACGCCGCAGCAGGACGACCAGCGAGCCACCCACCCCTTTGCTACACCGGAGGCGCTGCGCTACCAGGTCGGCGGGCAGTTGGGCCGCGGCGGCATGGGGGTGGTCCATTCGGCGCTCGACGTGCGGCTGGGGCGGGTGGTCGCGCTCAAGCGCGCAGCGACGGCGCAAACGGCCGCTCAGTTGGGGCGCGAAGCCTCGCTCACCGCCGGCCTCGACCATCCCGGCATCGTGCAAGTCCACGACGCCGGCATTGGCAGCGATGGCGCGCCATTCTACACCATGCGGCTGGCCGGCCAGCGCACGCTGGCAGATGCGCTGACTGAAACGGCCTCTCTGACGGACCGGCTGCGGCTGTTGCGGCGCGTACTGGCGGCGGCCGAAGCGGTCGCCTATGCCCACGACCGCAAAGTGCTGCACTGCGACCTCAAACCTGGGAACATCCTGCTCGGCGCGTTCGGCGAGACGCAGGTCGCCGACTGGGGCCTTGCATGCGTGTTGGACGGGTCGCCAAGGGCTTCGTCGGCGGGCACGCCCGGCTACTTGCCGCCAGAACACACCAGCACCGCGCCACCGAACGCCCAAACCGATGTCTATGCACTGGGCGTGACCCTGGCCGAGGTCATCGCGGGTCGCCCTTTGGCTGCAAAGCTCGCTGCGGACCGGGGCTCCATACGGCAAATGCTCGCCGGCAGCACGGACGTGCCCGCAGACCTGGCGGCGATTGTGCTGTGCGCGACCGACACCGACCGGAATCGACGCTACGGCGACGCTAAAGCCCTCGCCGCTGACCTGGACGCTTTCCTGGACGGTCGCCGGGTGGCTGCGCATCGCTACACGGCCTGGCAGCACGCGCGGCGGCTGGCTCAGGTCTGGCGCGCGCCGTTGGCGGTCGCCGCGGTGGCCGTGGTCGTGCTGGTGGTCGGTCAGAGCATCGCGTTCGTGCGCACGCTGGACGAGCGCGACCGCGCCGTTGCTGCCGAAGCGACAGCCAAAGCGGCACTGCGGCGTGCTGATCGCAACCTGGGTCAGGCGTTGCTCGAAGCCGCACGCTCTGCGGCGGGCGCCGGCAATCTGCCGGAGGCGGAGGTCCTCGCGGCGCGCGCCCTCGAGCTGCGCGACGATCCGGCGGCGCGCGGCCTCTTGATGCAGGCGCGGGTGCAGACCGTACAGCGCGCCGGGCCGGCGGTGCCGCTGCCCGAATGCCTGCGGTCGATTCCGAGTGCTGCGGGCGACCTGCTGCTGTGTCTGCGCGCCGACAGCGTCGCCGCCTACGACTTGCGACGCGCAGGCGACGCCGTGCTGCGCTGGGAGGTGCCAGGGGCGGCCCAAGACGGCGCGTGGACGCCGGCGGGGGCGGTCGTGTCGTTGGGGCCGGCGCGCGTGGCGCTGCTGGACGCCCGCGACGGTCGCGCCCGGCCGCAACCTGCTGCGGCGATTGGTCGCGGCACCTGGTTGGTCGGAGGCGCGGACGCAGTGGCGGTGCGGTTTGCGGCGGATGGCTTCGCTTTGCACGATCTGGGCCGCGACTTGGTCCGTGAGGTCAAGACCTGCGGTGGCGCGGCCACCGTGGCGGTTGCGCGCGCCCCCCAGCACGGGCCGGCGCCTGGTGCCATCGCGGCTGTCTGCGATTCCGGGCTGGTAGAGGTGCTTGCGGATGGCGCATCGCCGACAACGTGGGAGAGCGGGTTTGGGGCGCAGCGCGGAGCAAGCACGGCTTGGTGGCTGCCCGATGGTCGCGGCCTGGTCATCGGCACCCATGCGGGGATCGTGGGTGTTTTCAATTGGCCGGGAGGCGCGCGACGATATGGGTTCCAGGCCGGCCTGGGCCAGGTGCTGCGCATCACAGGCGGCGTGGATCGCGCCGTGGCAACAGGCGACCAGGGCGGCGCGGTCGCGTGGGACCTGCACAGTGGCGCGGAACTCGGCCGGCTTCCGCGTTCTGGCGGTCGTGCCGCCGCGGTGACAGCGGACGGCGAGATTCGGATGTTCGGTGCCGCCCTAACGCGATGGCGCCTCCCCGCCGAGGTGCGGGCCCTAGCTCTGCCCGGCGGCGACCGCGAACACGGTCTGGCGTCTGCTGCCATTGCCGGCGACGGGCAGCGCGTTGCCCTGGCGCGCGCCGATGGAACGCTGCTAGTGGTGCGAACTGCTGATGGCGCCCAACTGTTTCGCGATCACCCGGCTGAACACGTGCTCAAGTTCGCGGCGTGGTCGGCGGACGGTGCGCAGTTGGCGGTGGCTGCGGCGCAAAGCCCTGGCCTCGTCGAGTACCGGACCCAGGGCACTTGGGCGCGCTTGCCTGCCAGCGGCTTGGGGGCGCTGCGGCGTGTCATCGCGATGCGTAGCGGCGCCCGGGTGGTGGCTCCGTATGCCGTGGGGCTGCAGATCCTGCCCTCGCCGCCAGGGGCATTGCCGTTCGCCTACACGCCCACGCCGACGGACGGCGTGGCGCAGACCTTTCGCGACCTCGCAGCGGCGACCGACCTGCGTCACGGCGTGGCTGTCGACAACGGCGGCGGCATTCACCACATCCTCGATGGGACTCCGGTCGCCATCGTCCAAATTGCCAGCCTGCCCGGCGCCGAGGTTGCCGACATCGTCGGCGGCGGGGCCCTGCTCGCCGTGGCCAGCGCAGGTCAGGTGACCCTCTTGGATCGAAGCGGCAAGCAGCTGCGAACGGCAATCACCGGTGGCGACCGCATCCACGACATCGCCTTCAGCCCGGACGGTCGCTGGCTGGCGGTTGGCGAGATGGCCGGCATTGGCCGCATCCTGGACGTCGCGACCCTGCAAACGCGGGCGGTGCTGGCCGGCCACACCCGCCGCGTCAGCACCGTTGCTTTCGACCCTGGTGGCCAATGGCTGCTGACGGCAAGCTGGGACGGCAGCGCGCGAATCTGGGACATGCCTACCCTGACGCTCGCGCCAGCAGTCCTGGTCGGCGAGGCCGCGGCGCGCTGGGAAAATTGAAGGCACCCTTTGTTCAGATCGATGATTTCACAGATGCTTTTAGGACGACCGTGATCGCGTGTATGAACGGCGTAGGATGGCAGCAATGCCCCCGGTTGGTAGAGTGACGCTCGCCGGCTTGTCGTGCTGGTGGCGAATCTGGGGCGGACATGCGGCGGCTTTCGTTGAGTTTTCTTGGTGATCGCTGGGCTGCGGTTGCCCTGGCGGTCGCGGTGGGCGCTGTTGGGTGCGCTGGCGACCCCGCTGCCGGTTCTGGCGCTGGCGCTGGAGCCACCGGTGCAAGCGACGCGACGGTATCTGACGTTCTGGCGAAAGACGAGACGGCGGCCAATGCCGATGGCGGCGGCGGGCAAGGCGATAGCGCCTCGGCCGCCCCTGACGCAGCTGACGTCGGCACCGCCGATGCGGGCGATGCCGCTGCGGCAGCCGATGCCGAGCCAGCTGACCTGGGCACTGCCGATGGCGGGCCGACGGAGGCTGGCGCGCTTGACGCCGTTGCAGTTGACTCGGCGCCAATCGACGCAGTTCAGGCCGATGAGTCCGCCGCTGAAGTTGCGCAGGACATGCTGGAGCCAGAAGTGTCACCCGCGGACGCACTCGCGGAGGTGGCCCCCAACGCGGATGTCGCTGACGCCGAAGCGCCGGATACCGCGGCGGCCGACACTGCACCCGCGACGGAGACCGTGCAGCCCGATCCCGACGTTGCGGCAGACGCCACCAGCCAAACGGAGACAGAACCAGAAGACGCAGGCGCTGCCGACGCCGTTGCTGCCGACGCAACGACGCCAGACGCCTGCGCCGCCGCTGAGTCGTGCAATGGCCAGGACGACAACTGCAACGGTCAGACCGACGAAGGTGCGCTGTGCGATGACGCCAACGCTTGCACCGCCGACGTGTGTAGCGCCGGTGCCTGCACGAACACGGCCAAGAACTGCGATGACGGCAACGCGTGCACGGACGACAGCTGCACTGCGGCGACCGGAGCCTGCGCGCAAGCCGCCAATGCGACGCCGTGTGACGACCTCAACGCCTGCTCAAGCGGCGATGCATGCGCCGCCAAGACCTGCGCGGGAAAGCCCGTGGTCTGCGACGACAAAAACCCGTGCACCAAGGACAGCTGCAACGCATTGAACGGCTGTGTTCATACCAGCGACGACGCGCTGCCGTGCACCGACAGCATCCCGTGCACGACGGACAAGTGTACCGGCGGGCAGTGCGCGTCGACTGCCGTGGTCTGTGACGACAAGAACCCGTGCACCAAAGACAGTTGCAACGCCACGACCGGCGCGTGCCAGACCGCACCCGACGACGCCGCGCCCTGCGCCGATGCCAATCCCTGCACGACGGACAAATGCTCGGCTGGCAAGTGTACGGCCACCGTAATCGCGGGGTGCAAGGGCTGCACGACGGACGCGGCTTGCGACGACAAGAACGCTTGCACCAAGAACAGTTGCGACGTTGCGTCGGGGACATGCAAGCTCGTCAACGACGACCTTGCGCTTTGCAGTGACGGCAAGACGTGCACCACGGACAAGTGCGCAAATGGCCAGTGCAACTCGACGGCCAAGGATTGCGACGACAAGAACCAGTGCACCAAAGATACTTGCGACATCGCGACCGACAGTTGCAAGCATGTCAACGACGACCTGGCGCCGTGCTCAGACAACAACGCGTGCACGGCGGACAAGTGCAAACTGGGAGCATGCACCGTGACGCCCAAGGTCTGCGACGATAAGCTCCCGTGCACCAAGGACAGTTGCAACACGCTGAGCGGGGCTTGCACGGCTACCAACGACGACACGGCGACATGTAGCGATGGCCTGGCGTGCACCACCGGCGACAAGTGCGCGGCCGGCAAATGCGTGGTGACGCCGAAGGTGTGCGACGACGGCAACCCGTGTACCAAGGACTCCTGCACCGCAGCCACGGGCGCATGCGCGTTCGTCAATGACAACGCGTTGAAGTGCAGCGGGACCGGCCAGTGCATGACGCATACGTGCTCGGCTGGTAAGTGCGTTTCGGCCGCATTGGTTTGCAACGACTCGAATCCTTGCACCAAAGACAGTTGCGATGCGGCGAGCAACACGTGCAAATTCGTTGCCGACGACGCTTTGCCCTGCTCGGACGGAAACCTGTGTACGACGTTGGACAAGTGCGTCTCAGGCAAGTGCACTGGGACGCCGAAGAACTGCAATGATGGTTGCGCGTGCACAGTGACGAATTGCAACGCGAGTACAGGCGCTTGTGTGCTCCTTCAAGTGCAGACGAATATTTCGTGCACGCTGATTGGCGGCGGCACGGGGCAGTGCAACGCAAGCTATCAGAAGAACTGCAAAGGCTGCCAGGCGGGCCTGCCTCCGTAGGCGCGGATCGAAGGCACCCTTTGTTCAGACCCATGAACTCGTGGTGGTTTCTCGAGCTGCATGGATCGCGGGGAAGTCCGCAGCGCAGACAGCGCTGGCCGAAGTCGTCGCACCCTTGCACGTCACCCATAACCTTGCTACACGGCCCCCGCCGGGCCCGCCGCGGCCCCGCCTGTGGAGCCCCAGCGTGTCGCAGCCAGCCTCGCCCAGCGCGCTCGCGCTTGAACGTTTTGTCGCCCGGTCGCCGGGACTGCGCGAGCCGCGGTTCTCGGTGCCGGTGCCCGGTCTACCGACGCTACCGGACTTGAAGAAGATGGCCCGCGACCGGCGCGCGGCAGGCCTGCCGGTCATCGATCAATCGGCGGGCGACATCGACGACGTGGGCCAGCCGCTGCACCCGGATCTGCCGGCGTGGATCGCTGAGACGCGTGCGCGGCTGGTGGCGGGCGGTGCGGCAGAGTTGCGGCCCACCACGGGCGACGCCTACGGCTATCCGGGCAACTATCAGCAGCAATACCCGGCGGTCCTGGCTATCCTGGCGCAAAGTTGGGGCATCACTGGGCCGGTGCTGGCCATGCACACGGTGTCGGGCCGCGCGGTGCTCGACTGCGCTTTTCGCGGCCTGATTGCGCTCGCCAAGACCCGCGGCTTGCTGGAACCGTACGCGATCGCCTTGGATCCACTGGCGTGGTCGGGGTATCAACCGCTTGCGGCAGACCTCGGGCTTGAGCTGGTGCACCTGCCGGCCGTTGAAGGTCATGGCCTGGCGGCAAGCGCGCTGGGTTTGACCGAGGCGCGGCGATTCGCGAGCGCGCGCGGCCGCACCGTGATTGGCGCCTTGCCAGTGGTGCCGAGCAACCCGAGCGGTACCGGGCTATCGGCCGACAACCTGGCGGCGCTGGCCGAGACCGCAGCCGCGGCGCGCGTACCGCTGCTCATCGACGGCTTCTACTCGCCGCTGGACCCGGCGGGCCATGCGAATTGCGTGCCGATGGCCGAATTGCACGGGCGGCTGGCACCAGAGGTGTTGGGCAATATCGGGCTTGTCGTCGGCGAGACCAAAGTCGCAAGCTCGCAAAACAAGACCGCTTCGTTGTTTTGGTGCGCGCCGTCTGGCCAGGACGCGATCGCCCGCGCGGTGCTGCACCAGGCCAACGAGCGGCTCAAGACCACCAATCTGTACCCGCGACCGCAGGAGGCGGTCGTCGCCGCGGCGCTGCATACGTTTCCCGGTGGCGTGCAGGCGGCGATGGGACCACGCTACTTAGCCCTGGACGGCGCCAGGCAAGCGATGCACTCGGTGTGCGATCGACTGGGCATCCCGCTCTCGATTGGCGGGTCATTCTATGGCACCGCAGCGCTTGTGGACAACGACGGCAATAGCCTGTTGCGCGACGAGTCTGGCCGGCCGCTCGCCGATGCGCGCTCCGTCATCGCAGCCCTGGTGACGCGGTATGGCCTGGTCGGTGCGCCGGGCGGCATGTTCTCGCCTGCGCCGGAAGCCACGCTACTGGTGCGGCTGACTGCGGCGGTGACACTGACCGACGTCGAGCGCGTCGGCGAAATCCTGGAAACGCTGTTGGAACAAGCCCGTGCCTGACCGCATCACCACGCGACGCCTGGACGCCATCCGGCGCGCCATCGAGACCGGCGACCCGCACCTGGGCGCAGAGACCGAGGGTATTGTCGTCGACGCGCGCACGTTCGACGTCCTGCACACGCTGGGCGGTCAGCAACCGACGACGGCCATCAGCGGCTGGCTGCGTCAACAAGGCGGCGATGCGGCCGAGTTCGCGCGCGACATCGTGCCCGACGTGCCCGAGACCACGGTCGAAGCCAATCCGGCGCCGCTGCGCTCGCCTGTCTCGACGGCCGCCGCTCAGCGGTTGATGGTCATCCTGGCCGACGCGGCGCTGCTGCACCTGAACGCCAGGCACGGCCACCATGCCCAACTGCTGCACGGCGCGGCTTGGCGGCCACCGTGGATCACCGCAGAGGACGCGTCGCTGGGTGCGGAGCCGTTCAAGCGCTTCTACTACCAGTACCAGATCGGTGTGCACGGCGACAAAGTCGGCGCTGCGGCCGGCGATCACTTCAACCTGTCGGCGCCGTGGCTGGGCGAAGTGGGCGACGCCGACATCTCGCGCAAGATGATCGAAATGACCGGGCGCATGCGGCTGGTCGGCGGCGCGCTCTCGGTGGCGCTGTCTGCCGCTTCGCCGTTGTTCTTCGGCGCTGGATTTGAGCGGCCGTCGCCCAAGTTCGGCACCAGCATTACGCCATGGGAGTCGGCCCGGCTCGGACATGTCTGGCCGGGTCGCACGCTGATGGATGTGTCGGGCCTGTACCGCGATCCGGTGTCGTTTCGCCGCACCATGCGCCAGTTTGCCGAGTCGGGGACGCTGCTCAGTGGCCGCGACATCTGGCTGGCGGTGCGCGCGCAGCCGGGTCGCGTCGCGCCGGGTCCGAGCTTCGAAGACGTCTGTGCGGATGCCGGGCTGGATCTCGCCACTCCGGACGGCCGCGAGCGCGCGCGGGTGTTGCTGCACACCTGCTTTCAATACGGACCGCGCTTTCCCGACCACATCCACCGCACCGAACCGGCCTGGCAAAAGTTGGAGGCGTGGCGCCAGAATCTGCTCGAACGCGTGCTGCTGGCACCGCGCAATCGAGTTGAAGTGCGCACGCTCGAAACGCCGCCCGCATTCGCCGCGGATAGCCCCGGCGGCGATTATCGGACGCCGTACGAGTGGATGAAGGCGGTGCACGCGCTGTTGGATGTGGTGTTCGTGTGGTTGGCCGAGAACCCGCCGCAGATCGACGAGTTGGAGTACGGCGAGCTCGAATTGCAGGCCGCGAAAAGCAACGAACAGGCAGTGCTGTACGGCGGGCTGGACGCGCAGATCCGTTGGATTCCGTCGGGCATGCACGCCATGAGCGCGCGCGAGGCCTTGGGGCGGCTGCTGCACGACACCGAGGCGGTCGCCGAGGCCCTTGGTCACACGCAACACCTGGATCTGATTCGCAGAGCGGTGACGGGCGAGACCAGCCCACCGGCCGAGCGCATCCGCATGGAGCTCGGCGCCTGGTACGGCATCGACACCGCCAACCGCCACAACGCACGGCTCTTGCCCGACGATTCGTACCCGCGCGAGCTGCTGAGGCGCACGCGCGCGGCGATGGCGCTGGAACTGGACACCATCGAAGCAGACCTGCCGCGCATGCCCGACCTCGACCGACCGCGGCTGGCGGCGATGGTGGCTTGTGTGCGGCGGGTGCGGGTGGGGGTGGCTTGACAGCCCTGCGACGCGTACCCGGCTAAGCACGGTGGGGTTGACAGGTCATTTCGGCGGCTTACGCCCTATCGCACAGCGCAGGCAGAAACCGAAAGTCGTTGCCTTCCTGATCGCCACGGCTGTAGCACCGCCTGGCCCGTTTGCGGTTTGCGCAGTTGCCAGCTCGGTTCAAGTCCAAAATCTCAATTGTCCGCCCGGCACGCCGTTGTGCCTCTGCCGATGCTGTCGAAGCCGGCCGCAACTCGCCGGTATCGAATCTGTACTCAAAATACGCCTCAAACGCGTACCCCGGCGCATCCGGCCGCAGCAAGTCGGCGTCCCACTGCTCGCGCTTGGCGCCATTGCAGGCTGTGCAGCACAAGAACAGGTTGGTCCAGTCGCACACCAATGGGTAGAACTCCGGTCGACTCTTCGGCTTGAAGTGGTCGACTTCTTCTCGGCCGGTGGCATCAAGCGGAAAGCCGTCACAGTACGCGCAATGCTGGTCGGTCATCGCACTGACACCGGCGTGCGCTTCGTCGTACAGGGACTGTCCGTCGCGCCTTGGCCATCGAAACTCGAATGCCGGATCGGCGCCACGCCTGGCAGCGTAGTCGGCGCCGACAGACTGGCCATGGGTAGCCAACAAGGTCGGCGCTGGGCCGCGGGTGCACGGCTGCATTACGCCGCCTTGCGCGCCAACTGCCGGTCCAGTTGACGCTTCTCAAGCGCGATGATCTCACGAACTTCCTCGCTGCGGCCGGCGAGGTCGGCGATGAGCAGGTCCAGCGCCGCGCGAGCGTCCGCTTCGCCAGCAATGACGCGCTGCTTGAGCTCGTGGAAACGCTGAAACTGCGCCTCGGTATCCACGTCGAACTCGGACGCGATGCCGAAGACGGAGCGCAAGATCGCGCTGTAGCTTGCGCCAGCGTTCGCGGGTTCGTTGCTGTCGACGGTGGCGACGCCATTGCGCAGGCCGAGCGAAATGATCCGGGCGTCGACCGCGGACGCAACGACGAACGGCGAGTGCGTGGAGGCAATGATTTGGGCGTTGGGGAATAGCCGTTGGACGATCGGCAGCACTTTGCGTTGCCAGGCCGGGTGCAGGTGGATATCGACTTCGTCGAGCAGCAGCAAGAAAGCGCGGTCCTGGGGTGGCGTGTCGTCGACCCACGGGATGCGGTCCAGCCGCATCAGCAGGTCGGCGACCCAACTGACGATGGACTTGAGGCCGTCGGGAAGCAGGCCGAGGTCGATGACTCGGTCGCCAACTTTGGCGCGCACGTTGTTGTCGTCGTACGAGGTGACGAAGCTGAACGGCGCATCGATGATCTCGGAAACGACGCGCTCGACATGGCTGATGCTGGCGCGCAGTGCAGCGGCTTTGTCGTGGCGGCCGGCTTCTTTGGCTTTGAGGCGCTTGAAGTCCTGGTTGGCGACCCAGTGCGCGAACCGTGAGGCGTTTGCTGTGTGCAGGAAGGACAGCGATTGCGCAAAGGGGCTGTCGGTTGGTTCTTCGATATTGGTGACTTGGACATCAGCGACGGTGCGCACGCCAGCGTAGGCGAAGGCGGCCCAGGCAAACTTTGCTTCTGAGCCAATCGGCCCGAACGATATGAAATCACTTGCCGATGCGATGTAACTGTTGAGCTCTCGGGCCGGTCGAGTAGCGAAATACGAAAACCCAGTTGTTCCATGAAGCACAGCGTGAGCAACGCTGGTGCCGAGGTCCAGTTTTTCGCGTTCTGAGTTTGCCGCAACACGCCACGCAGCGGCGAGGCATTCTTCACCGGCCCGCACGAAGTACACGCTGTTGGCCGTGCGCATTCGCGCCGCGCCCAAATCTGGGCTCAGCGATTTGGCATTGCCCGCCGTCAGCGCCCCCGCCAACGCATACAACACGGTGCTCTTGCCGCTGCCGTTTGGCCCAGTCAGCAGGTACACATCGGCCCGCGTCGGATCACTACCGGGCGGGAACTCGATGCGGGCATCATCGAATGGTCCGACCTCGCGCAGGCTGATTTCATCGATTCGCATGGTCAAGTCCTTGCCGCTGGGCGGCGCGCGGGCCAGGTGGGTCGCCGGTCTACATGTCGCTGCCCGCGTTGTTGTGGGGCGTTTGCCGCCTTTTGGCGGCTTGGTCGTCGTTGGCTGAGGCTTCCTCATCCTGGCTAGCCGGCGTCACAACGCGCCAAGAAATCGTCGCAACACATCGAACAGGGGATCATCCAAGTCAAAATACTTGCCGCCTATCGCCTCGGCCAGGCCGAGATAGCTGTTGTGCATCCGCGCGGCCAACCACGCGGCCATGCGGCGCTTGTGCCGGTGCCGTCCCACGTCGACACCTGCAGCCGCGCAGCACTCCAAGTAGGCGTCGATGCACTGCTGCACGGGCTGCGGTACACACTGCCAACAGAGGTCCTCGAGCGCCCCAGCCCCGCCCTGACCCGGCAGCAGGTACATGCCGACTTGCGGTCGCCCTTGACTGTAGGTCCCAATCGCCGTTGGTGCCACCAGTCCGGCGTTGCGACACGCATCCTGCACGCTCTGAAATGCTGCCGTTTCCCCTGCGCGTTCGGCATCGCGCACCACGGCAATGCGCTCGACGGCGGCGAACTCCGCGGTCTTGACCAGTGTCGCAAGGTACGGCCGCAACTGTTCGACGCCACCAAAGTCGTGGATTTCCGGTCCATCGTGTTCGCCAAGAATCCCGTCGAATGCAACGACAAACAACGGGCCCGGGATTGTGCCCATCTTCTTAAGCAACTCGACGACGAGCGCTTTGTTGTCTGCTCCCTCGACAAGAATCAGTTTTCTGGTGCCGGGTAGCAGCGGGGGCGCCGGGGCCTTCATCAGCGCACCTCCCAGCCGCGCTTGATGGCGTAAGCGCGTGTCTCGCCGTCATAGCGTGTGGCCCGGATCCCATCTGCATCGCGATCAAGCCGATACACCGCAAGGTCGTCTGCGGTGTCCGCAAAGGCACGGTGCGCAGCCTCAATGCATTCGTAGCTGTGGGTGGTGGCAAAAACTTGGACATCCTTGCCAGCGACGAAGCGGCGCAACGCCGCCAGACAGTTCGTAAGAACGCTGTGGTGTAAACCAGCATCGATGTCATCAATGCAAATAAGTCCCTTCTCGATCTGCGCACTGGACAACAGCACCATTAGGCATCGAACCACGCCCTCGCCCAAAAGGCCGACGGGGCGGTAGATGCCGCCGTTCAGTATGCCCTTGAGCACATGTCCGGTGCCGTACGCTGCGATCTCGAAGTCGACCAACTCAGGCGCTAGCACCCGCACCGCGTCGACAATTGGCTGCAACTTGCCAGCTTCCTTCAACTGCGTGAAGGTCCGCAGGTTGTCGGCCGTCAGCGCACCCCGCATGCCGATGAGCATCCCAAGCCGATCTGCCCGCTGTTGCTGAAGAAGTTGCCTTGTCGCTGCACCCAATTGCGTACCCTGACCGCGGGCGTCGGCGACCAGGTTGCCGTTCCTGGACACCGACCAGGCCAGTTCGACCGGTCGAGCATTGGTCAGTGCGGCCACGTCGACGGCGTCGGAACCTGGCACGCCTTCAAAGCCACCGCCAGCAAGGATGTGGACATCCGCGTCCTGAAAACGGCCGGTCGCAATGACGTCAGAATTCGGCCCGCTAATGGAGCGTATTGTAAGCGTGCGCCGACGATCACCAAACAGGTCGCCCCAGATTTCGGCCGCGTCCAAGTTGGCCCAGCTTGCTGCTGCAATTCCGCGAGCCGTGGCAAGATTCAGCAAGAGCGACGGGTTATCCGTTCCACCAGCCATCAGCGCTTCCATTAGCGCCGTTTTGCCAACGCTGTTCCGGCCGATGATGAGGTTGAACTTCGTCAGCCCCTCAACGGCCAACCTCTCAAACCCCCGAAAATTCTCGATGTACAGCGACTCAATCATGGCCGGCTCCGTCTCAGTTAGATGTCCAGCGGCGGCAAGGCGGCGACGATTTTCATCGTCTCCAAGCTAACAGTAATCACCCGCAAGAACAGCTCCAGCGGGTACTTCGCATTGCCCATGGTCTCAATCGCCCAGTCGTTGGCGTCGTTGACAATCCCGCTGTCCTTGTCGGTCTTGACGCACTGGCGCTCGACGACCCAGTCCAGCGCCGATTTGCCGTTGACCACGTACTCGTAGGCGGCAAGCGGGATGTTGCGGACGGTGATGTGGGCGTTGTAGTGCAGGGTTGTCTTGTCCTTGTCCTTGCCGTACTTCATCTTGACCACGCGGTAGTCGGCGTCGGTGAGGGTGGCGAGGTCGCGACCGCCGGTGTCGATGGTGCACGGGTGCATGGCGATGGTTTCGTAGTTGAGGTGCCAGTGGGCGAGGTCGCGGCCGGCCTGGGTGAAGTGCTGGAAGTCGGTGTAGGTGCGGACCGCTGGGATGCGCGGGAGTTCTTTGGAGAGGTTGTCGGCGTAGCGGGTGCGGTAGTCGGGGGAGTGCAAGAGGCCATAGACGTAGTAGAAGAGGTCGTCTTTGGTGATCGGGGTTGGTGCGGTCGGGTAGGCGGCGGCGAAGTGGGCGAGGCCGGCGTCGGTGATGGCGTCGCGGCGGGTGTGGGTGGGCGTGGTTGGGGGCGCGAAGAGCATGGCTTGCGATCCATTGCCCGGGGCTGGGCTCGCAGCCTCGTCGTACAAGTACCTTGGAAAGCCCTGGCCTGTATCCAGCATGTGCAAGTTTGGCAGGCAATCTGTAATCAACGCCGAGAACCCGGCCCGGGCACCGGTTCCGGAGACGTAAAGCACCCTATTGCTGGCCGCAGCATCGGGAAAAATGCGCGGCATTTGGTAGACCATTTCATTAAAACGTCGGCTAAAGTACATGGATTGCTTAGTGAACGGTCGATACAGACTGCAAACCAGTGATTGGGATTCGAACTCAAACGTGCGTCCTTTGGTCAAGTCCTGCTTCAAGGCGCGAGTCCAACTTATGCTCTTCGGGTCGGCGTCGATAAAGGAGTCAAGGTCGACGGTCGCAAGCCCACCTTTTCCTGCGACCACACTTCGATAGCGTTGGGCTTCAGTGTTGTAGAACGCGATCATGCGGCGCATGTTGCTGACAACCAATCGTGCTGACGCGTTGTAGCACCAAGCATCGCGGTTCGTGACAACGCCAAGCGTGTAGTTCTCGAACAATGCCGCTGCGTCATTACCCTTCTTATTCCCAAGCGCAAGAAACTTTTGCACTGCGTCGTCTCGCTGGCCGAGCCAATCGCCGTGGGCATCAGGAGAAATCTCCCGGCAACCGATGCTGCGACCCAGCGCAGCGATATTACCTGCCGCACGCAATTGGTTGAGCTTCGATTCTTGGGTTTGGTCATCCCCAATGTCGTAGTAGTGGATGACGCCGCTACGCGCGGCGGACGGGCTCTTCACGAATAACGTGACCACGATTCCCGCCATGCTGCTACTGCCAAAAACGTTTTGCCCTTCTCTTGCAGCGCCCTTACTGAGCATGTTCTTCCTAATATCGCCTCTCAAATTGATTACATGGAGGCTCGAAAAGTCCTCGGCAAGCGCCTTTCGCACACCATCCATCGCTGGCTTTTCGATAAAGCCTGATCCCGAAACGAAACCGACAACGCCGCTGTCACCGATGCGGTCTGTGGCCCAGCGGATGGCGCGAACGTAAGAATTGAACAATCCCTTGAGCAAGCCAGCAGTTGACCTTGCCGCGTAGGTTCGCCGAATCGTCGCGTCAAGATTCCTATACACGACGTTTTGATTGTTGTCGTTCTCACTGCGTTGCCCTTCCGAATACGGCGGATTCCCAACAATCACCCGAATATCCAGTTTCTTCTGCTTGACCCGCCGCGCGCTGTTATCCACCAACAGCGCACTAACCATGTCCTCCTTCTCATACAACTGAAACGTATCCGTCAAATAGATCCCCTCAAACGGCACATACTCGCCGCCCACCACACTGTGGTACACCGCCTCGATATTCACCGCGGCAATATAGTACGCCAACAGCACAATCTCATTGGCATGGATCTCCCCGCCGACATACTTCCTCCGCAACTCCTCCTTGGTCAACAACCCGCTCTGCATCAACCGCGTAATGAACGTCCCCGTCCCCGTGAACGGATCCAGAATATGCACGCCGTCGCTACCCAGCGTCTGGCCGAATTCCTCCCGCAACACGTGATCCACGCTATGAATAATAAAATCCACAATCTCGACCGGCGTGTACACAATCCCGAGCCGCTCGGTCATCTTGGGAAACGCGTTCCTGAAGAACTTGTCGTACAACTCGACGACAATCTTCTGCTTGCCCACCGCGTTATCGATGCCCTGCGCCCGCAACTTCACGCTGTCGTAGAACCTTTGCAGCGTATCGGCCTCATTCTCCAACCGGTGCTCGTGCAGCACATCCAGCACGCCCTGCATCGCCAGCGAAATCGGGTTGTGGCTGGCAAAGCTGTAGTCGGCAAACAGCGCGTCGAACACGGGCTTGGTAATCAAGTGCTGCGCCAGCATCTCAATCACTTCGCCGTCGGTGATGCTGTCGTTCAAGTCGTCGCGCAGTTCATTGGCAAAGGCCCCAAACGCTGCGCGCTCCTTGGTATTGGCCTCGTCGTCCAGAATCGTGCGAATGCGCGTGATGTGCGTTTGCGCAATGCGCGCGATGTCGTTGGCCCACTCTTCCCAGTGCCGTCGATTGCCGCACTTCTGCACAACTTTGGCGTAGATCGCCCGCTCCAGCTCCCCGATGCCGAAGTTCAACGGTAGCGGCTGCGACTTATCCGGCGCCGCCGTTTTCTGTGCCGGCTTGCCAATGGTATCCGTTCCGCGCCCCGCCCCGCTGCCAGCGTCTGCACTCGCCTTGCGCTGCACCTTGTCGGTGACGGCGATGACTTCCATCCGCGACGTGTCCCTGCCGATGAGGTCAAGCTTGTTGACCAGCGCATCAAAGCGGTCGTCGTGCGACCTCAGCGCCTGCAACACCTGCCACACCACTCGGTACGTCTTGTTGTCGTTCAGCGCCTCCTCGGCCGCCATGCCCGCAGGGATCACAATCGGCAGCACCACGTAGCCGCGCGCCTTGCCCGGCGCCTTGCGCATCACCCGCCCGACCGACTGCACGACGTCAATCTGCGAATTGCGCGGCGTCAAGAACAGCACGGCATCGAGCGCCGGTACATCGACACCCTCGGACAAACAGCGCACGTTGCTCAGGATCCGGCAGGTATCCGCGGGCACCTCGGCCTTGAGCCACGCCAGCTTCTCCTCCTTCTGGCTGGCATTCATGCCGCCGTCGACGTGCTTGGCCTCGCACTCCAGCGTGGCCGCCAGCTCCGCGTCGTCGTCGGCATTGCGCAGCTTGTACTCTTCGACCACGGCGTTGAAGATGCCTGCGATGTTCTTGCTGCTGACCTTGTGCGCCTTGGCATTGGGCTGGTACTCGATGATCTGGCAAAACGCCACCGCGCGCTGCATCGGTCGCTCGTCGCCCGCCAACTGCTCGGCGATGTCTTGCTTGCTGAGCGCCTTCCAGCAACCGATGATCTTGCCGGCGTCCTCGACTTTCAGTTGGCTATCGCCATCCTTCCATAAGTTCTGCAAGCGCCGACTAACGTGCGCCTCGTCGACTGCCAGCACCAGCACCTTGTAGTCGACCAGCAGGTCGGCCTTGACCGCGTCGCTGAACGTAAGCACGTGCAGTTGCTCGCCGTACAGCGCCACGTCATCCATCGAGCACAGCGCGATGTTGTCACGCTCGGCGACGATCTTGGTGGTATCGGCAAAAATCCGCGGCGTCGCCGTCATGTACAAGCGCTTGCTGGCGCGCAAGAACGCCGCATCGTGTACGCGCACAAACGCGCTCTCCTCATCATCGTCAAATGTGTACCCAGTCGTGCGGTGCGCCTCGTCGCAGACCACCAGGTCGAAATCGGCCAGCCCGTACTTGTGTTGCGCCGCGCTCACCACTTCGATCGAGTGGTAGGTGCTGAACACCACGCTCATGTGGTGGGCATCGTGGCGCTTGGCCAATTCCTGCGCCAGCCGCAGCGGTTCGGTCGTCGCCGGGTAGCGCAGCTCGTGGGCAAAGGTCGTCACCGTGTCCTCGACCTTCTTGCGCTTGTTGCCGACGTCGCTGTCCGAGCAGACTGCAAAGCTATGCAGTGGCGTCCCCGTCTCCTGCGTCCACTCTGTCAGCGTCTGCGACAGCAGCGACAGACTGGGCACCAGAAACAGCACCCGCTTGCCTGGGCCCGCGACTGACTCGGCGATCTTCAGGCTCACAAATGTCTTGCCCGTACCGCACGCCATGATGAGCTTGCCGCGGTCGGCCGTGCCAAGTCCCGCTAGCACCGCCCCATGCGCCGTCACCTGATGCGGACGCAGACTCTTCTTTTCCTTGAGAACTGGCACCTGCTTAGGCGCATAGCGCAACCAGTCGATCTGGCTGTGCTCCAGGTCGAGCAGGTCAATCTTACTGACTGGCGGCTGTTGATCAGCGAGCGCGGCCTTGGCCAGGTCAGACCAGTGCGTGGTCGTTGCCACGATGATGCGGTGCTTGAACGGCTTCTTGCCAGAGGCTGTGAAGAAGCTGTCGATGTCGGCCTTCTGGATGCTATGAAACTCGCTATAGAACTTACACTGAATTGCATGAAACTCATCGGTACCGCGCGTCTTCGCGACCAGGTCGATCCCAGTGTCCCGCTTGTCCAACCCCTGCATCTCGGCCCAATCGGACCACGTCCAAACGTCACTGTACAAATCCTGGTAGCTCGCCTCATGACGCAAATAGCAGGCGATCAGCTCCTCGAAATACGTACCCTTCTCGCGTTCGCTCAGCGCCGCAGAGCGGTAGCTTTGCAAGATATTCGTCAGTGCCGTCATTCCTACTTCCTCTCGTTTCCATCCGCCTGTGCCAAATCCATCGTCCGAGTACACCTCGACATCAACAAACAGCGCGTCTACTGAATCGATGCCATCAACATTTGAACTGTCGTCATGCACATTTGCCAGTGACCTAGCCGGACGTTAAAACAACGACACCAGATTTGAGAAGGACAACACCTGTTTTGAAAAGGAATCATCCAATTCAAAACAGGCATTGCTCACTAATCGGCACTATGCCACCTTGGGCTTGCGTACCGGTGCTTTGCGTTCGCTGCTACGCTTGCCGCCGACCTTTTCGTATTCCGTCGAGTCGTCGCCGTATTCGGCCTTCACACCCGTACGCAACCGCTTGATCAACACCTTGAGCGCCTTGACTGCCGCATTCTTGTCGGTCACCAATTGCTTACGCTTGCGATTGAGCGCGTCGAGTTCGTCTAGTTGCTTCTGCGCCTTGTCGGCCTCGGTTGTCATCCCGGCCGCATCGAGCCCGCCGGGCAACTTCAACTTGTTATCGGTCGCCACTTTGGCGAGGCGACGCGCCTCGGTGACGATACCTACGTCATTGCTTTGAGCCATTGCAAAAACCCTGCACGGCACCATGCCGCGCAGCGATTATCCACGTGGGCCGTTCAGCGTCAAGTCGTGTAGCGGCTGAGTTCATCAAGGCGTCAGCGGTACTACGTCGCAAACGACGTCGATTCGACCAAGTCCCGTTCGCCTACTTGCAGCTCTCTTGAATCACCAGCAGCTCAAAGCTCGGCCCGCCGCCCGAATACGCGCACACCGGGTACAAAATCCCGGGCTTGGGCACGATGCCGCAGTTGATCTTCTTGGGTACGACGCCCAAGTCGATGACGCCGAAATCGTTGTCAAAGGTCGAGCCGGGCTGCGACGACATCGTCACCACGCCACTGGTCGCCAGGTCGGGCAGGCCGCCAGCGAACTCAGCAACCTCCTTGACCTTGTCGATCGCCTCTTTGATGACCTTGGCCGCCTCCCACACGCTTTTGCTTTTCAGGTCCTTGAGCGAGGGCACCCCGCCGATGGCGAGCTTGATGGCATCGACGATGTTCTTGGCCACCAGCGGTGTGATGAAAATCACCGAGCACTCGCCAGGTTTGTCGCCAAAGTTGTTGGCAGCGATTTTCAGCGACGATCCGGGAATCGCGCCCTGCCCCATCGCGGCGATGGCGATGATGCTCGGGCCGCCTGCGGTTGGCGGAAACTGGGTGTCCAACACCTCTTTGATGGTCATGGTCACCACCATCTCGCCGATGACCCAACCGAGGTCCTTGAGAATGCTGGTGTAGCTGGGCACTGCCGACAGCGCGTATTGCACGCCAAGCGACACCGCCACGCCGACCAGCGAAAAGCACCCTGGGCACGGCGGCAACGGCGGTGCTGCGGGCTGAGCGTGCAGCACCTTGGACAAAAACAGCGCGTGCGCCTGCGCAGCTTTGGGCAACTGCACGCCAAGCAGGTCATCTAGCGCGGTCAGTTGCTCCCGCACGGCCAACGCCGAGGGCTTGAGCGCCGCCAACACCTTGTGCTGAGCCACCACTTCAGCCAACGCAGCGTCGAGCTTGACCTTGTCGACCTCGGTCGCGGTCTTGGGATCGACGGCCTTGATGGCTGCATGCAGCGCTTGCAAGGCGGCAGAAAGCTTGGTCACCCCAGTAGCAAAGGCCGCATCGTCTGCGGCAGGCTGCACCCCTTTGGCCTGCAGCGTCGCCACCGTCGGCAGACCTTTGGGCAACGGCAACAACACTTTGCTGCCGGCACCCAGGCCTGCGGTCATGGTCAGCGCCAGCTTGTGAAAATCGGCCAGAGCCTTTTCCTGCACCGCCGGATTGCTGGCATTCTTGAGCACCGCGTCCACCAGCGCCGGCGCTTTGCCCAGGCCAATCGCCAACCGCGACAGGCCGGGATCCAGGCCGACATTGGCCACCGTGAAGGCCACTTTGCTAAAGCCCAGCTTGGCGGATGTGCACACCGCGGCGTAGGCACCGGGCTTGGAGAAGGCCCAGGAGCTGTCTTTTGCCGTCGCCGCGCCACCTTCAAAGGTCACCACGAAGTCCCCCGGGTCCGGCGCCGCGGTGCCATCGTCGCCCAAGGCCTGGCAGGCAACACTGAGCTTGCCGGCGACGCTCGCTAACTCGACCAGGGCAGTCGAAATGACCACCTTGACCTTGGGGCTCGCCGCCGCGCTGTCAGGTGTCGCGGGCGCATCGACAGCGTCATCCACGGCGGCGTCTGCGGCGGCAGCGTCGGCCACTGCGGCCACGTCGGCGGCGTCGCTCGGGACTTGCGTGTCGACCCCCAGGTCGGTTGCCGCAATGTCGGCAGTTTCGGGGCTAGCGGCGGCTGCGTCGCCAACGTCCTCCGCGACGGCTTCCGCAGTGGTGGCTGAATCGACGCCTGCCTCGGCCGTGTCCGCAGTGCCGACATCGCCGGATGCAGCATCGACAGCGCTGCCGGAGTCACCGGCAGTCGCGGCATCTCCAACGGTATCGACGGCCACTTCCTGGCTGGCTCCGTCGACATTTGCAGTGCCGGTGGCCGACGACGACGGCGCAGCAGGCGCCGCACAAGCCGCAAGCCCTGTCATGGCAAGCAAGGCAATGATCCTCATGGCTACCCCTGCCGTTGCGGCCGTCTTGACCGCGGTCGCGGGCGCAGTGTACGACCGCGGTCGTGTGGCGGCAAAACGACGCGCGGTCTTGCCCGTTTACGCAATCAGGCGATCGTGATCGTCCACATTTGTCTCGCGATATCACCGATCTGAACAAAGGGGGGGATCGTGTTTCCTTGCCCATGGCTTGCCGCACTGGGCAAAATCTGGCACCTTTGCGGCCACACTGGCCGAGGTCGGCCAAGCCAAAACTTGAGGTCGCATGTCCCGTTTCAGCTCCTTTTCGGCCCGTTGCGCGGCTGCCCTATTGGCAGTGGCTGCCGCCGGCTCTGCGGCCCCAGTTGCGGCGAGCGTGCCCGCAACTGTGCAAATCGACGGCCTGCTGTCATCGGCAGCCGGCCCCGCGGCGGACGGCGAGTACTACATGGGCTTCAGCTTGCTCGACGGCCCCAAGGGCGCGATCCTGTGGACTGAGACGGCTGTCAAAGTCACCGTCAAGGCCGGCCACTTCAGCTACGCGCTGGGCTCGGCCAAGCCGATCGCCACCTATGTCGGCGACAACCGCTGGCTCGAAGTGCAAGTCGGCGCCGAACCGGCCTTGGCTCCGGTGCAGATTCGCTCGGTGATGACGGCCCTGCGCGCGGGCGTCGCCGAGGGCCTGGACTGCTCGGGGTGCATTGCGGCCAACCACCTGGACAGCAAGGTGTTCCAGGGTCTGGTCAAGGCCCCCGACCTCGCCGGCTTCGCCAAGACGGCCGACCTGGCCGAGTACGTCAAGGCCAACGCGCTAGCCAAGGTGGCCGGCACCGGCAGCTACAAGGACCTGGTCGATGTGCCACCCTTCTCGGACGTGGCCAAGACCGGCAACTACGCGGATCTTTCAGGGCTACCGGCACTGGCCAAGGTCGGCGTTGCCTGCGGCACGGGCCTTGTCGTCAAGGGCATCAAGGCCGACGGCAGCCTGGACTGCGTGGCCGGAGGCGTTGACGCCACCAGCCTGCCCAAAGACGGCCTCGACGAGATCAGCAACGGGCTATTGACCAACCAGTTCACCGAGGTCGCGGTTTCGGCCACGGGCGCGGTGCCGATCACCGACAACCTGGGCGGCGGCGTCAACGACACCTTGGAGGTGCCAGATTTTGGCGTGGTGCAGTCGCTGTCGGTGTCGGTCGAGATTGCGACCAGCGACATCGGCAAGCTGCGCGTGACGCTCTACGACCCCGCAGGCAGCGCCTACAAGCTGCATGACCAGACCGGCAGCGGCAAGTCGCTCAAGCTCAGCTACCCGCCAGAGAAGACCGCCAGCGGCGACCTGGGCACTTGGGCCGGCAAGAACCCCAAGGGCACATGGTCCATCAATGTCGCCGACCTGGCAGCCACGCCGGGCGTGCCCAACGGCAAAGACGGGCAACTGACGACGTGGTCGGTCAAGGTTGGGGTGATGTCGAGCAAGAAGGTCGCCGCGACCAGCGCCTTTCAGTTGATGCCGCAAGGCTCGGCGCCGGTGGCGTGCGGGACCAGCAACATGGGCACCCTCTACTTCGACGCTAGTAGCAAGTCGATTCGCTACTGCGACGGTGCCACCTGGCGCAGCCTGGCCGATACCTGCGGCAACGGCATCCTCGAATTGAGCGAAGAGTGCGACGACGGCAACAACACCAGCGGTGACGGCTGCAGCAACACCTGCCAGGCCAGCTACGGCACCAGCAAGAACAAGCCGGGTGTGACGTGTCTTGAGATCCTGACCACGCTCACTGCCGCCAAAGAACCCGCCAAGGATGGCAACTACTGGATCAAAGCGCCCAAGGGCCAGGTCATTCAGGTCGCGTGCGATATGTCGTCCGAGGGCGGCGGCTACACCTACTTTCCGGTCAACGCGGGCAAGACCACCTTCAAGTACACCGAGGACAACAGCTGCAAGGACTACGGTATGGACATCGTGATGCCGCGCAGCAATGCCCAGTGGACCTGGATGCTGGCCAAGTACGACAGCAGCTACTTTGCAACGATCCCCGGCGTGTACAAGACCGGCGACGGCGGCAACTACACTGGCTGCGCGATGCGGCACCCGGCCTCTTACGGTGGCGGCTGTAACGACTGGCAAGTCGGCGATGGCGGTCGCTGGTGGCTGCGCGACTCCAACTACGGTGAACCCAACGGCGACTACCAGGCCAACTGCTGGCTGTCAATGTACAAGTTCGACCCCAACGAC
Source organism: Pseudomonadota bacterium (assembly GCA_005792545.1). Taxonomy (GTDB): domain Bacteria; phylum Myxococcota_A; class UBA9042; order UBA9042; family UBA9042; genus SXRM01. Next base: position 41,370 of record SXRM01000156.1, read on the forward strand.
ATCCAGTTCAATGACGGTACTTGCAGCTACTCGACGAGCAAATACTTGTGTTCGACCAACGACAAGAAGTGATGGATGGCCTCAAGCCGAGTGCCTGCGCCTCGGCGTATCACCCGGCGGCTAAAGCCGCGGGCTGCCAGTACAAAGGCCCGCCTACGCGGGCCTGGGGCCGACCTGGGACCGCGGACGTCCTCGTCCGCCTGCCGCGAGCTGGTGGGGATTCTGGCCGCTCTGCGAAGGGCGTGGGACTGAAGTCCCCCGCTACGTTCAAGAAGTCCTGCGGACTTGGGGTGCCCAGGTGGCCCCAAACGACCCTGGCGTGGTTGGGCTTTGTATTGCTGGTCGCGCCGAGCTGTGGCACCGACGAACTGGTCGCGCCGAGCAGCTTCGGCTCAGGCGTAGTGCACGACGCCGCCGAAACCGCAGTTGCCAGTAGCGACGCGTTGGAAACGACTGATCTGCCGCCGCCCGATGTGGTGTTCTGGCGCGGCCAAGACGACGTGTACCAGCCTGCCGATGTCGCGCTGGACACCGCCCCGCAGTGCCCCGGCAAGCTCGGTTGCACTTGTGTCAAGCACAGCGACTGCTTTGTCGGCGTGTGCCTTGCCGTGCCAGGGGTGGGCAAGCGCTGTGTCGAACCCTGCGCCCAAGTGCCGCCGCTGGCCGAGGTCTGCGATGGCCTCGACGACGACTGCGATGGCCTGACCGACGAAGTGCCGTGCGACGACGGCAATGCGTGCACGACCGAGCTGTGCGAAACGGCAAAGGGCTGCGTGTTCCTGCCGTTGCCCGGCACCTGCACCGATGGCGAGGTGTGCACCGTGGCCGACGGCTGCTCGGGCGGCGTGTGCAAAGCCGGCCCAGCCAAGGACTGCAACGACGGCGAGGGCTGCACGGCCGACACCTGCGTCACCGGCATCGGCTGTCTGCACACCGTCATCGCCGGACCGTGCGACGACGGCAGCGTGTGCACCGCCGGCGAGGCGTGCGCCACCGGCAAGTGCACCGGCGGCCAGTGGCAGGCCTGCGACGACACCAACGTGTGCACCATCGACACTTGCAAAGACAGCACGGGCTGCATCCACGCCGCAACTGGCGGCCCCTGCGAAGACGGCGACCTGCTGTGCACCATTGGCGACGTCTGCGGCGGCGGCGAGTGCAAGCCAGGCCCAACGCTGACCTGCGACGACGGCCAGGCATGCACCAGCGACAGCTGCGACAAGGCCAAGGGCTGCTTGCACACCGCCAAAGCGGGTCCCTGTGACGACGGCAATCCCTGCACCAGCGGCGACGGCTGCGATGGCGGCGACTGCAAGGGCGGCAGCCCAACACTGTGCGACGACGCCAAGCCGTGCACGCTCGACGCCTGCGACGCCAAGGCCGGTTGCACGGCAAGTCCGAGCACCCTGCCCTGCAGCGACGGCAACGTCTGCACGGTCGGCGACGTGTGCGGCGGCGCCGGCTGTGCGCCGGGCCTGCCGCTCGCGTGCAGCGACGGCAACCCCTGCACCGACGACAGCTGCGCGCCGACGCAAGGGTGCGTGTTCTTGGACAACAGTGCCGCGTGTAACGACGGCAACGCCTGCACCAAGCAAGACGTCTGCATCAAGGGCGTCTGCCAGGCCGCCACAGCGGGCGCTTGCGACGACGCCAACCCGTGCACGTCAGACTCTTGCGACCCGGCAGCCGGCTGCGACAACCAGCCCAACAAGCTGCCCTGTGTCGACGGCGACGCGTGCACGGCATTCGACACCTGCGTCGATGGCAAGTGCACCGCCGGCAAGGCCACCCAGTGTCAAGACGGCAACCCGTGCACCAGCGACGGCTGCGCGCCCAGCAGCGGCTGCGTATTTCTGGCCGACCCCAAGGCCAAGTGCAGCGACGGCAACCCATGCAGCCAGGGCGACCACTGCGGCAGCGGCGTCTGCCAGGGCAAGTCGGCACTGCAGTGCGACGACGGCAACCCGTGCACCAGCGATGGGTGCAGCGTCGAGGCCGGCTGTGTCCACGCCGTCGCAGCCGGCCCGTGCGACGACGGCAACCCGTGCACGGCCGCCGACAGCTGCGCCGCGGGCACGTGCAAGGGCGGCAACGCGCTACTGTGCAACGACGGCAACCCGTGCACGACCGACACCTGCACAGCCAACGCGGGCTGCGCCTACAGCGCAAGCGCCGGCACCTGCGACGACGGCAACGCGTGCACGACCGGCGAGGCGTGCGCCAAAGGCCAATGCGCGGGCGGCAAGGGCGTCGTGTGCAGCGATGGCAATGTGTGCACGCTGGACAGCTGCAATTCGGCGCAGGGCTGCACGTTTACGGTCGCCAACACGCCGTGCAACGATGGCGACGCCTGCACCGTGGCCGAAACGTGCGCTGGCGGCAAGTGCGGCGGCGGCAAGGCCGTCGTCTGCGACGACCAGAATCCGTGCACGGCCGAGACTTGCGCGCCCCAGCTGGGCTGCACCGCCAAGGCCGCCAATGCCCTGTGCAGCGACGGCAGCGCATGTACCCTCGACGACCAGTGCGTGGGTGGCAGCTGCGTCGGCGGCAAGCAGTTGCCGTGCAACGACAACAACCCGTGCACCAACGACGACTGTCAGCCGCAGAAGGGCTGCTTCGTGCAACCCAACACAGCACCTTGTAACGACGGCGACGCTTGCACCAGCGACGACGTCTGCAAAGCCGCCACCTGCAAGGGCACCGCCAAAGGCTGCGACGACAGCAACACCTGCACCACCGATGCGTGCGACAAGAATGCGGGCTGTCTGCATGTACCCAACGCACAGCCCTGCAGCGATGGCACCTTGTGCACCAGCGGCGACGTCTGCAAGAACGGCAATTGCGTCGGCAACCTGGTCAACTGCGACGACAAGAACCCGTGCACGGTGGATCAGTGCACGAGCGCAGTCGGCTGCGGTCACCCGGCGTTGCCCAACGACACCGTCTGCGGCGGCTCTGGCATTTGCTGGTTTGGCAAGTGCACGCCAGGCAGCGAGGTCACGCCCGCAGTGTCGTGTAAACAGATTCTGCAGGCACGGCCCAAGGCGCCGAGCGGCGTGTACTGGCTCGACCCCGACCAGGGCGACGGCGCCAACAAGTACCAGGTGTTTTGCGACATGGTCAGCTACGGCGGCGGCTGGCTGCGGGTTGACAACCAGTGGGCGCAAAAACTGCTGGTGATGCAGAACCCCTCGCCGACGCAGGGCAAGTGCGCGCTGTCGAGTAGCGAGCTGCGGGCCTGGGACGGCTTTGACGGCGCTCCAGGCTACGGGCACTTGTGCATCGCCAGCCGTCTGGCCGGCAACTGGATGCCGTACCAGGAGTTGCGCGTCGAAGGCGTGGTGCTGACCGGCTACACTGCGGGCAAGGGCCACACCTACGACCTGTCGTTCGATTGCTACGGGCTCAAGTCCAAAGGCGCGTTCTGCGCTGGACCCAACGACTTTTTGGTGCCGGCATATGGCACGCAGCAGTCGCTGGGCAACGGCGAAAAGCTCGGACCGACCAGCAAACTGGTCGACCTCGGCAAGGTCTGGACCGACTTCCAGGTCCGCGCACGCGAAGAAGGCCCGCAGCTAGAAGGCATAGTCTGGAACAGCGGCGTCTTTTTGTTGCGCTAGCCCAAGCCAAGGAGCCCCATGGACGCACACCGCGCGCTGCGCTTGACCCTGGCCGCGTATACCGCGTGCTACACCGCCTTCTTTTTGGCCGTGCTGCTGGCCGAGCCGCAGGTGTATGCGCTGCTCGACACCTTCCAAGGCATCTTGGGCGTCGGCCTGCAAAGTGGCTTGCCGCCGCCGGTAGCGCTGTGGAAGTACGTGGCCCTTGGGCTGATTTCGATCCTGGCCGTGATGAGCTTGTGGGCCTGGCGCGACCCAGAGCGCGGCCGGCCGCTGTTGCACCTGATGGTGTATGCAAAGTTGCTGTCGGGCGCGCTGATGGTCGGGCACTTCGTGCTGGCGGGTGGACACACGGCGTTCCTACTCGGCGGGTTGAGCGACTGGGCGATGGGCGCGGGCGTGCTGGGACCGATGGCGATGGCCTATCCTGGGACGATGGATGCACTGATCAAGCTGCGGATGCCGTGAGAGCGCTGGTCAGACTGGTCGCCGCGACCGTTGCGCTTGCGGGTTGCGTGGGTGCGCCCGCAGCGCCAGAGCCAGTCACCGCCGTGGACGTCGCAATCGACGGGCAGCGCGGCGCGGATGCCGCCGAGTTGGACGGTGAGGCTGACCTCACAACTGCCGATGAGGTTGCCATTGAGGACGCAAGCTCCGGGCCGGACCTGCCCGCAGTCGCAGACACGATCGGCGCAGGTGCGGATGCCGCGGCAGGTGATGCGGTTCCAGGTGAAGTCAAAGACGTTGCGCCCGCGCAACTCGACGCTGGCGCCGCGGTCGATGCTCAGGCTGAAGGAGCAGCAGTTTCGGACGGCGCAGTAGATGGCGACACCAGCGCGGATGCCAAGCCCGACTCAGACGCCGCGGTGCCACAGGCTGCCCTTGCCAAGTCGGAGACGCAGCCACTTTGGCTGAACAACGGGGCTTTCGCCAAGAACGCCACCTGGCCGAGCGCCGTTGCGTTTGCGCCTGCCGGCTTCGAACCGGCTGGGGCTTTGCATGTCATCGTGTACCTGCACGGCCACTACAATTGCGCGACCAACGTCCTCGGCGACGTCGACACCGTTTGCAAGACTGGGGGCAGCAAGCGACCGGCGTCCAAACTCGCGAGTCAGCTGACGGCGACCGGCGTCAAAGCGCTGTTGTTGGTCCCAGAGGTCAAAGTCGACGAGGGCAGTAGCGATCCGGGCAGTTTCGCCAAGCCGGGTGGCTTTGAGGCGTTTCTGAGCGAGGCCCTTGGCGCCTTGCAACCGCCGCTACTGCCTCGCAAGGTGGCGGACGTGCAGACGCTGGTCATCGCCAGTCACTCTGGCGGGTACCTCGCCGCGGCAGGGATTGCGACGGTGGGCGGCGTCAAAGTCGATCAGGTGTGGTTGCTCGACTCGCTGTATGGTGCCTACCCGAGCTTTGTGACTTGGGCCAAGCAGGATCTGCCAGGGTTTGGCAAGGCCGGGTCGGACTGGAAGCGCAGGCTTTTCGTGGTCTACACCGACGGCGGCGGGACGGTGACGCTGTCCAAGCAGTTGGCGGCGGAGGCGAAGGGCTGGGTGCCGGCGGGCGCTTGGCTGCACGACCAGACGACGGCGACGTGGGCCGATGCCGACTATGGGCACGGCTTGCTTTTCAAGCACTCTGGCCTGAGTCACCATGGGGTGACGACGTACTATTTTGGCAAGTTGGTGGGCAACGGCCCTGGACCTTGAGGCCCGCGGCCGACCCTGCCTACCACACCGTGCTCTCGACACCCTTGAGCGCCGCGCCGACAGTGTCGACGCCGCCCACCACCCAGATCCGGCCGCTTTCGACCGCGACGCCCATCAGATAGCGCGCAGTCTGCAACCCGATGCCCGAGTTGAAGTTCTTGACTCCGGGTGCCGGCGTGCAAGGCGCACCGCTGCCGCCAGGGCCACACAGTTGCCCCGAGACGCCACCCGTTGTTGCTGCGCCACTGGCGCCGCCAAGGGCAAACAGCTGGTTGGCAGCAGCGAACGACGCACAGCCCCAGCGGTCGTTGGTCACGGCATTGCCGAGCGACGACCACGACGCGATGTCGCCACCGGCCTTGACCAGCGCCGCGTCGATGGCGTTGACGCCACCCGTGCCGGCCGCGGTGGCGCCGGTGCCAAGGTAGATCCGGGTGTCGGCTGTGCTTGAGAGGCGCGTCGTGACGGTCTTGTCGACCACCATCGCCGAGGCCAGCCAGCGCGCGTTGCTCGGCTTGGCGGTCGTTGCCTTCCAGGTGTTCGACTCGGCAGGCAGACCGGCGCTGTCCAGCGTGACCGTCAAGTAGGCAACGTTTGTCAGGACGGTGCCAGCCGTACCCTTGCCGAGTGCGGCGTAGAGATACCAAACCTTGGCGTCGCTCGGGTCGCGGGCGGCGGCCATCGACAGCCCTTCGCGTGCCGCATCCAGCGACGCCACCGCCTGCCAGTTGCCAAGGTCGCCGAGTTGACGTGCCGCGGTGTTTGCTTGGGTCGGACTGCCGCTGTCCTCAAAGCTGGTCGCGCCGGCGCCGAGCGTGGCGAGCACTTGCTCGGTACCCGGACTGGCGTTGGCCTTGTCGCTGCGGTAGACGACGTAGCCGACAGCCCCAGGCACTGCGGTCCAGGCCAGCGTCACCTTGAGCTGGATGCCGACATTGGGCACGCGCACCGTCACCGGGTCGGTCGGCAACGATACGCCGCCTGGGTCATGGGCGTGTGTGGCAGCGCGCAAAGCCGCGACTTTGTACACCCACAGGCCCGCTGCCAGGCCCTGGGTGTCGACCTGCACGGTGAGGTCTACAATCTCCGGCGCATCGTCCGGGTCGAGGATTTGCGCGCGCCAGACATCGGCTTTGGCGGCAGTGCCGTCGCCGCACTTGGCGGCCTTGCAGCTGATCAGGCAGGCGTCGTCGTCGCCATTGTTGCCGTCGTCGCATTGCTCGACACCGACCTGCACCACGCCGTCGCCACACGAGGCCACTTTGCAGGTCGAAAGGCAGGTGTCGCCGTCGTTCTTGTTGCCATCGTCGCAGGCTTCGGCGCCTTTGCGCAGGCTGCCGTCACCACACTTGGCGAGTTTGCAGTTGTTCAGGCAGGCGTCGGTGTTGTCGGGGTTCTTGTCTTCTCACTCTTCGCCGGGCTGGACAAAGCCGTCGCCGCATACCTTGGCGCTGCAGGTTGTGGTGCATTCGTCGGTGTCGAGCTTGGTGGCGTCGTCGCACTCTTCTTCGCCCTTGCGCACTTTGTTTGTTGCCGCACTTGGCGGGCACGCAGGTGCTCAGGCAGCCGTCGGTGTCGTCTTTGTTGCCGTCGTCGCACTTTTCGGCGCCTTCGGGGACGCCGTTGCCGCACTTGGGGTCGTCGGCGCAGGCGGGGGCGAGTGCGAGCGTGGTCAGCAGGCCCAGGGGCAGGGGACGAAAGACGCGTATGGGCGGGACCTCGAAGCAGGGGCGCCCGGTTGTGGGCGCGGGCATATAGGGTGCTTCAAGGGCCGGTGCGAGGGCGGTGGGGCATACGGACGTTTACAACATTATTCGTGTGATTGCAGGTGGTTGACACATGCGCTGTCACATGTGCGGGGCAGGTGGGGACGCAAATGTCGCGGCTTTTGGGCTATGGTGCCTTGCCCGCAGGTGTCGGATCGAACGCTTCAAACAGGCGAAAGACGTGGGTGCCTGGGTTGGTGGTTGGCCAACGGCCATTGTCATCCAGGGTGCGGGCGGCGTGACAGGCACGGGTAAGTTGTTGCGCGTCGACATGCTCTGCTTTGTAGCCAGCCGCTGGCGCCGCCTGCCGAAGGGCCCTGCACCGCGCGGGTGCGCTTGGACGTCCGCAACGTGAAGTAAGGTCCAGAGTTCAAAGCACGGGTTGCTCACGGCGAGATGGACTGTCCGAACGTGCTTCGCCGTGGCGATTTCGTTGAGATTGCCCTCTCTGTCACTGTCGACGTCCACGACCATCCAGAGCATGTCCAAATCGTCGTCCCAATCGCCGCTGTGCGCGAATTCCTGGACTTTGCCAAGCCCACGGGCCAACACGTGTCGCGGGGCGGACCAGTTGGCCTCTGGTCCAGTCTTTGGGGTCGGAACGACCACGACATGCAGGGCTTTGGGCACGAGGCCCTTTCGAATCAGCGTGCGAAAGTAATGCGGTTCTGTGCTTGCGCCTTCCGTGGCGATGACAAACAGACGGACGTCGCGGAAACCGCTAGGGCGTGGGGGCAGGCCGCCTGCTTCCACTGCGTCCGTCATGGGTCGGCCTCATTGCCAGCGAGTTTCGTGATATCGTCGTCGATAATGGGAATGCCGCCAAAGCGGCCGTTGAGGTACCCGGTGGCCAGGCGACCGCGCAGGCGAGCCAGTTGCTCAGGCTTGAAGTCGGCCAGCGAATGCAGGCGTGACGCGCCGGTGTGGTCCTTTTCGACGAACCAGGTGCCGGCGGGGGGAACAAGGTCGGCGTCCAACAATTCAGCGGCATGGGTCGCGAAAAGGATCTGCCACGGCTCGTCGCCCGGACTGGAAATTGCTGCCGAAAGGAGGAATCGCGCCAACAAAGGGTGCAGGCTCCTTTCGACTTCGTCATACACCAACACGCCCCCGCTGCGCGTGTCAGAGGCAACCTCGTCGGCAATCTGCAGCAAGCGAATGGTGCCCTCGGATTCATCCGCAATCGTGAACGCCACCTGCCCGCCCTTGACGGTCGTGTGGAGGAACCGCAGGCGGCGTGTTGTCGGCGGGCTGCCGGCAGCTTCCTCGTGCGCGGTGCGCAGAGTCGTGCGGCGGACGGATTCCCAGTGCGTCGCCTGTGCGCGGTCCCGTGCAGCGCTCTGCAGGGCATCATTTGCCACAGCCCACGCGGGCGTCGTTGGGTCCAGGGCCGCGATTGTCCGTGCCGCAGCCTGTTCAGCCGCCATTGCCGCGGCCGCGCGGTCCCGTGCAACCCAATACTGGGCCTGCACCGCCTCCAACCGCGCATGCGCCGCGGATTGTTGACGGCCGGCCAGCGCCTGGTCGGGCCCCGCCAAAACGACAACGTCAGCGATGCCAATGTCCGCTCGCTGGCACAATTGCGCGGCGAAAGGCTCGTGGCGCTGGCGCGATGCTGCGGCGGAGTTCGGGCGGTGTCAACCTGAGGCGCCCAACCCGCGCTTGACCTTTCCGCCGCACAGCCCCAAAATCGCCCAACCGCCGACCAGAAGGTCTGGTCGCCTTCAAGCAAGGCCCCAAGCGTCATGCAACCCGCCGCGCAATGTTGCCGCGCGCTGCGTTCTGCGCGACATGCCGCGTTTTGGGTCGCCGCCGCTAACCGATACCCCGCCCAAGCGGTCGCCTGCGCTGCCGGATCGGTCGGACAGGGTCGGCAAACGGTACCGATACCCCCGGCGCTTGGACCGATACCCCGCTCAGTCGGTACCGATACCCCGCTGCATCGGTGCCTGCGCCTGCCCGATTGGTTGTTGCGCGCCGACAGATGGTCTGTGCGCCCGCAATTGGACACCGCCTTCTGGCAATCCCGGTCGCGCTGTCGACCGCCACTGCCCAAACCCCAAGGAGATCCTCCATGTCGAACTACAACGTGACTTCTGACAAGATCCACCGCGTCCTGACCTTCCTCATCGGCGCGGCCAGCCCGCGATCTCGCAAGGCCATGTCGGTACTGGGCTTTGACCAGGATGAACTCGACGCCGGCTGGGGCCTGCTGCGCCGCGCGGCCGGCGACCGCATGGACGTATCGGCCGGGCCACAGGCCGAAGACCCCAAGCTGGTCGCGGCCATCGACGCCTTCGAAGACGAGTGGTTCCCGGTCGTGGCCGCGACGCTCGAGCGCCGCTACCCTGCGCTGCACGCAATGGTGTTCCTGAACCTCACCCAGGCCAATGGCATCGGCGCGGCAGTGACGGTGCGCACGCTGCTCGACCGGGTGGCGCAGATGCAGGGCGCGGAAGCGCAGGCCGCCAAGGATCTGCTGGCCAAGCGCGGGTTTGGCGCCGAGGCCGTGGCCCAAGGCAATGCGCTGCTGGCCAAGTTGGCGACGTTGGCACCGGTGCCGGCCGAGGACCCGGAGCAGGACCGCGCCGACCGGCAGGCCGCCGAAAGCGAACTGTGGGCGTGGTACATCGAGTGGTCGACGATTGTGCAGGCCAAGGTCAAGAATGGGCAGGTGCTGCAGAAGTTGGGGTATTTGCGCGGAGGACGCAAAGCGGGTGGTGACACCGACCAAGAGGGGGGCGGTGTGCCTGTGGGGCCGGCGTAGCGCGCGTGTTCAGGTGTGGCCCGTTCGGCGTGGCCAAGCGGACCGCAGCCCACCTCAAGGCCAGTGTCGGCGGATTGGTCAATGCGCTTGGCTTCCATATCTGGGTCCGGGGGCGCGGCCGCGGTGCGGCGGAAGTTGTCGACCTGATGAACTAGCGGGTGCCGACCCACGGAAAAAACACGCACTCCTGCGCCAAACACACATCGAGCGTCGCCGGGTCGCCGTCCTCGCAGTCTGCGTTGTCAACGCAGCAGTTCGGAATCATCCACTGTTTGACAATCGTCCAGTTGCCGTCCACCAGCGCACACATTTCCTGGCTGCAGTCGTTTTTGTCGTAGGTCCAGCTGGATTTGTTATCGGGCATGCATGCGGTCTTTGGGCAGCTGCCGGGGAAGTCCTTGTAGCTGCAGGTTCCCTTGCCTCCGGCCATGCTCTGGCACTTGTCGACCGTGCATGCGGACGTGTCGTTGCAGTCTGCGTCGCTCTGACAACAGCCAGTCTTGGCCTTGAACTGGTGGCAGGATAGGCCAATGCAGTACGCAATGGTGCACGGATTGCCGTCGTCGCAATTGGCGTTGGCTTCGGCGTCGTCGGTGCAACAATCGGCGATGGCCGTGTGTTTGCAACCGCCTGACACTGCGCACGTATCGGTCGTGCAGACCTTGCCATCGTCGCAGTCGCCGTTGTTCTGGCAACAACCCTTGCCGTCAGCGATGAACGCGGCGACGCACGCATGGTTGACGCACGCCGCGAGCGTGCAAGGCTGGCCGTCGTCGCACTCGCTATTGCTGTCACAGCAGTCGGGGCCGAGCGCAGTGTGCGTGCATGCGCCAGCCAAGGTGCAGGCGTCGAGCGTGCAGCCCTTGCCGTCGTTGCAATCGAAAGCGTCGCAGCAACTGGTCTTGGTGTAGCTGCACATGCCGACAAAGCCACCTTCGAACGGCACACACAGGTCGAGCGTGCACGCCTGGCCGTCGTCGCAGTCGATCGGGTCCTGGCAGCAGCCCACCACCTGGAGGTGTTTGCATTGGTAGGCGTCACAATAGTCTGCGGTGCAAGGCAACTTGTCGTCGCACGACAGGTTGGCATTGATTGCGCCGTAGAGGCAGCACCCGGCCGGTTGGTCGAACGCGAGGCCACTCGAACATACGCCCGCGCCGTCGGCGCCGACTTGCTCGCATTTGTTGGTCGTGCACGGATTGCCGTCGTCGCAGTCCAGATTGCCAAGTGCTGAACAACACTTGGGCTTGGCCGGGTCGTTGGCGCTGCGGCAGACGTTGTCGATGCAGTAGCCCTTGCGGCACGGGTCGGCGACGGCGCACTGCTGGTCGGCGCTGCAACAGTCGGCAACGGCCTTGTACGCGCATTGGCCGGCGACGCAAGCCTCGCTGCTGCACGGGTTGGCGTCCGCGCAGTCGGCGGTCGCCGCACACGGTGGCGAAACGGAGAGCCAGAGCACTGCGGTAGCTGCCTTGCCCCCGAACTCGAGCTTTGGCGTTGGGGCGAGCACCGCGGCGAGGACATGGCCGCCGGGCCCGAGGTCAAACGAACAGGCGCTGCCAACCCCGTTGCTCGTCCACTGATTGTCCGCGTAGCAATGAACTTCCGCGTTGCCAACGCCGCTGGCTGTGTAGGTGGCGACAACCTTGGCCTTTTGGCCTTTGGCGACGGATACGATGGCGCCGTCTTTGGGGGCCTGCCACTGGATTGCGGCGGTGCCGAGGGGCGCCAACAGGGCGACTGTGGGTGTGGCCCGCGGATCGGATGCCGGTGGCGCTTCAGTCGAGCACGCGGCAGCTACGCCAACGACCGCAAGCACAATTGCACGATGGGAGGTTGGCATGGGCGGACTCGTGAGACTGTTCGTTACTTTTGCTCTTTGACCCCGCGTACCCGAATGCACCGCAGCGTCGTCCCGCCCTCAAGGTGGTAGGTCCACGGGTCCGGAAAACACTGCTTGCACGGCATGCTGTCTTCGATGCTCTTGAGCGCAGCGCCAACTTCGAGCGCGCCCGTCATCAGCAGTCCCTTGGCCGCGCGCACGAACACCTTGGTCGAGAAGTAGAAGTTGCCAAAGGAGGCCTTGCCGCTCGGGGTAAGCCCCTTTTTGAGGACCGCCACCTGCTCTGCCGTCAAGCTGGCGACGTCCGCTTCCGCGAGCAGCGCCCAGTCCAGGCCCAGCTCCGCCGCGCAGATGTCGACCTTGTCGACCAACATCGGGATCCAGTAGGGCTTGGCCGTCCACTTCTCGTAGGAGCACTGCGCGGTCAGCTCAAAGTTCATGCTGAGCTTGTCGGCCGGCAGGACCTTGGGCGCCTCCGGCGGCAATAGCGTAATGCCGGGGTAGTCTTTGGCGCAGACAGTCAGCAAGTAGTCGTAGGTCAGCGCCGCTTCGTGGGCCAGGGTCTGCATGCCGGCGAGGTCTTTGGGAAACTTGTCGCCCTGCTTGGGGTAGATGACCTGGGTCTTGGGGGTAATTGGCGCTGAAATCTCGACGAATTCCTCAGCCCAGGCCAGCCCCGGAGCAGCCTTGCGCAAGTAGGCGACGCTGCCATTGTACTGGGTGCCAGGGATCGCCATTTCCGGCGGCAGCAGAACCGGCGGCGGTGCAGGCTTGGTGTCTGTGTCTGCGGCAGCATCGGTCGGGGCGATGTCGGGTGCTGCAGCTGCGTCCGCGTCGTCAGGCGAAGCCGCAGTGTCGGCCGCTACGTCACTTGGCTGGCCCGGCGCGTCCGCGCTGGAACTCGGTAATTCCGTCGCAGCGGTAGGCACGTCGGCCGCCGCTCCGCCTGTGGCCGTTTCCTGCGTCGCGTCGGCTACGGCAACCTCGGCGGCCGCGTCTTGTGTCGTAGCGCCTGCGACTGCGGGCGGCGACGCAACCTCGCACGACGTCAGCGAAAGGACGGCCGCACAAACGGCCGCGGAACAGAGCAACTGCAGCTTCATGACTCGACCTCAGCGTACGTCCGTCGCGCGCACGTTGGCGTTTTCGCGGTGCCGCGTCAACCCTGGAAAGCGGCGCCGTTGTCGTGCAAGGCACTGCTTTGCGCGGCACCCCTACCCAACCGCCGAAAACACCGTTACCTTCGGGCCCAGGCGCCAGACGTTGCACACCGCATTGAACGCTCTTGACCTCGCCGCCGATTGGGTCGGTTTTCGCCATGTGCGCGAAACCACGACCGAGCGCGCCTACCGCGATGCGAAACCGGTCGCCAACGAGACCTGGGCCAGCCAGGGCGTGCTCGCCGAGGTCATGGTCAATGGGCAGGTCGCCTACGCCGCGACGCCGCGCCTGGACGTCGCCGGTCTGGTCGCTGCCGCGCAACAGGCGCACGCGCAGGCCGTGCAAGCGAGCAAGCGCCCGCTGTTTCGCTTTTCGCCAGCGCAGCGGCCGGCCACCCACCTGGATTACGTCGCTGCCGCAAAGCGACCGTTCGACAGCGTGCCGGTGGCTGAGCTGTCGGGGCTGCTGGTCCGCATCTGCGAGCGCATGAAGACCTCGGACAAAGTCGTGCGGACCGAGTCGTTTGCGCGTTCGGTAGACGTGGAGACGGGCCTGGTGTCGTCGTCGGGCGCCGATGCCTGGCAGCGGTTTTCGCTGGTGACCACCGATTTCCAGACCACGGCCAAGCACGGCGATGTCGTGCAGCGGCGCACCGACGGCGGGCTGCGCGGGCGTAGCTATCAGGGCGGCTGGGAGCACCTGTTTGCCGAAGACCTGTGGTCGCGCGTGGACCGCGTGGCCGACGAGGCCGTGCAGTTGGTGCACGCGCCGGAGTGTCCGACCGGCACGCTCGACCTGTTGCTTGCCCCCGACCAGATGATGCTGCAGATCCACGAATCGATTGGGCATCCGCTGGAGTTGGACCGCATCTTGGGCGATGAGCGCAACTATGCCGGCTGGTCGTTCGTGCAACGCGCGGACTTTGGCACGTTGCAGTACGGCTCGGCGGCGATGACGGTGACCTGGGATCCGACGCTGCCAGGCGAGTTTGCGGGCTACCGCTGCGACGATACTGGCGCGCCGGCTGGCCGCGAGGTGCTGATCGATAAAGGGCTGCTGGTTCGAGGCCTTGGCGGACTCGAGAGCCAGGCGCGCAGCGGCATTGCCGGTGTGGCGACGCAGCGCGCGAGTTCGTGGAATCGGCCGCCCATCGACCGCATGGCCAACCTCAACCTGGAGCCCGGCGACGCCTCGTGGCAAGAGCTGGTGGCCGCCGTCGAGGACGGTGTGTGGATGGAGTCCAACCGCTCGTGGTCGATCGACGACTTTCGGAATAAGTTTCAGTTCGGTTGTGAGTTGGGGCGTCGGATCCGCAACGGCAAAGTTGGCGAGGTCGTGCGCAACCCGAACTATCGTGGCGTCACCGTGCCGTTCTGGCGCGGCCTGGCGCGGGTGGGCGACCGCTCGACGTTTCAAGCCTATGGCACGCCGTACTGCGGCAAGGGCGAGCCCAACCAGCTGATTCGGGTCGGCCATGCCTCGCCAGCCTGCCTGTTTCGCGGCGTTGAGGTGTTCGGAGGTGCGTCGTGAGGCTGGATCGCGGTGCTTGGGACGCGGTGGCAGACGCGCTTCTGTCGGCGGCTGCGCCGGGCGAGTTCTTGACCGTGGAGCTCGCCGCCGAGTCGAGCCAGTTCGTGCGCTGTAGCGGCGCCAGAGTGCGGCAGTCCGGCATCGTCGACGACGCCGACCTGCGGGTGACGTTGTACTTGCGCGGCGCCGATGGTGTGCGCCGTGCGACTCGGACGCAGACGCTGTGCGGCGAAGCGGCGACGGACCGCGATCGGTGCACTGCGACCTTGCGAGCGTTGCGTGCCGAGGTGCCGCAGTTGCCTGTGGACCCGTTTGCGGAGCTTCCGGCGGGCGCGCAGACGAGCGTTGCGGAGACGCCCGGGCAGTTGCTGCGCCCGGACGAGGCGGTCGAGGCGCTGCTGGGACCGGCGAGCGACCTGGATCTCGCTGGGCTGTATGCGGCCGGCACGATGATGCGCGCTGTCGCGACTTCGGCTGGGGCGCGCCACTGGTTTTCCACCACCTCGTATACGCTGGACTATTCGCTGTACACCGACGGCCAGCGGGCGCTCAAGGGCACGTTGGCGGGGGCGCGGTGGGATGCGGCGGCGTGGCAGGCGCGGCTGGCCGATGGTCGGTCTCAGCTGCAGGCGCTGCGGCGGCCCGCTGTGCGCATCGGGCGCGGCGACCATCGGGCGTGGCTGGCACCGGCGGCGGTGGCGGATCTGGTGGCGATGTTTTCGTGGGACGCGGTCGGCGAGGCGTCGCTGCGGCAGGGTGTCAGTCCGTTGCGCGGCTTGCGCGAGGGCGACCGGGCGCTGTCGGCGCGGTTCTCGCTGGCCGAGGCATTCGACGGCGGGCATGTGCCGCGCTTTGACGACCGTGGTGAGCTGGCCCCTGCACGCCACGACTTGATTGCGCAAGGTCGGCTGGTGGGGACGCTGGTCAATGCGCGCTCGGCCCGCGAGTACGGCTTGCCCTGTACGGGCGCCAACGCGCAGGAATCGTTGCGCGCGGCCGAAGTGGCCCCCGGCAGCCTGGATGACCGCGCAGTGCTAGGCCTGCTAGGCAACGGCTTGTGGCTATCGAACCTGCACTACCTGAACTGGAGCGACCAGCCCGCCGGCCGCATCACCGGCATGACCCGCTACGCGTGCTTTGAGGTGCGGGACGGCGAGCTCGTGGCGCCCATCGAGACGATGCGTTGGGACGACAGTCTGTTCTCGCTTTTTGGCGACGCGCTGACTGACCTGAGCGCGGCGGCGGTGTTCGTGCCGGAGACGGGCAGCTATGGCATGCGCCAGCCCGGCGGCTGCCGGGTCCCTGGGATGCTGGTGGCGGCGATGCGCATGACGCTGTGAATCCGGCGGGCGTCCGCTTTGGGTTGCCGGCGATGACCTGGTCTATTTCAGACGCTCCAGGACGCCGCGGCGCTTGACGATGTTCTTGTAGTCCCACTGGATGTCGCGCGCTTTGGCGAGCCAGCGCCGCAGGTCCTGCTCGTCGATCTGGTCCGCGGCGGTGTACCTGGCCTCGGCCGCCTTGAACGTGCCTTCCGACCGCAAGCCCGGTTCGTCGAACGACTGGCCGCTCCAGAACAGTAACCGCACGCTTGCCTTGAGTCGGTCGTAGCCCACTACCGGATTGCCGTCGAGAAACCACACGGGATGGCCATGCCAGATCTTGCTGGTTGCTTCCGGGAGGCCTGACGTGATTGTTGCCTGCAGGCGCTCGCAGATTTCGCGGTCGCTGGTGGCGAGAGTGGCGTGGTAGCTGATGATGTCGTTTGCCATTTTGGACGCCTCCGTGCGGTTGGGTTCGTTCGAACCCGTACGCGATGGTCTGGCGGCATTGCGTCAGCGTCAAGCGGGCGATCACGGACCCCACCTTTGTTCAGACAGATGAAATGGTAAGGTAATTTAGGTGGCACCGGGTCGGGGACGGGCCCAATGCGAGGTTTTTTCGGCCCGCCGCGCGGTTTTTCCGGCGCCCAACCGATCACCTGTTCGAGCGCACATTTCGTCGCGCCGGACTTGACCATGGCCATCCGCTATTACCACCCTTCGCTCCTGTTCGAAGTCACCACGCGCAC
>SXRM01000157.1 GCA_005792545.1 Pseudomonadota bacterium
GACGCATCGTCCTTGGGCGACCGCTTCTCCGCACCCTTGGTCGCCAGCCAGTGGTCCGCGAGTTCTGCAAAGGTCTTGCGCGGCGGAGGCGGCGCCCGCTCACCGCGCCGAACTTCGACTGCTTCGACCTGCCGCCGCGCCAGTTCCTGCCGCGCCTCATTGAACGTGGCGTACGTCGCCGACCGCCGCCGCCCCGTGGCGTCGACCCAGCGAATCTGCCAGCTGCCGCTGGGAAGTTGAATGGGTGCCGCGCAGCGCGCCATGCCTGCCTCCGGGCGGCAAGGTAGCGGCTGTCCACGGACCGTCTTCCAACACGAATCGCGGCAAACCCGTCGGAGGGTTCATGCCGAAAAAATGCGCCGGAAACCCGCAAAACAGGGGGGTGTCGACGCACCAATGGCAACGCCATGGCAACGAAACACCCTTCGATTTCAAATTCCTGAGCGGGCTCAGCAGGGTTCGAACCTGCAACCTTCGGTTCCGTAGATGCCTTTGACTACCTTGCCTTGCTTGTGTTGCTTGATAAAGCGTGATTTTCGCACGGGCCGCTCCTTGCGGACCGCACCCAAGCTTGCCAGTTGCCGCGGGTCTTTGGCAACGGCGGTGGCAATCAATGGCAGGCTCTTTCGCCGCCGCAAATTGCGTCGCCCTAGCCACGCGGGGGCTAATTTGCTAAATTAGCCGTATTGGCGGTTTTCGCCAACCTGGACCCGCGCCATGCACACCGTGACTTCCGCCGAAGCCCAGAACCGATTTGGCGAGGTGCTCGACCGCGCCCAACGTGAACCGGTCGCCATCACCCGTCACGGCAGGCCGGTCGCCTATCTGGTCGGAGCGCTCCAGGCCGAAGATCCGCAGCTACTGGCGCAGCGGCGCGCCGAGGCGGCTCAGTGGTACGCCGAGTACTGCCGCTCGATTGCGCCCGGGGCCAACGCTGAGGCTGCGCAGCGCCTGACCGACGCGGACGTCAACGCGCTGGTCCATGAACTCCGGTAGCCGCGTCATTTTCGATACCGGGGTGTTGGTCAACGCCGCGTTGCGGCCGGGTTCGACGCCGGCGATGGCCTTGCACCGGGCGCTTTTGCACGACACGGTGTGTGCTTCGATCGAGACGCTGGCCGAACTGAATGCGGTGCTGGCGCGCGACAAGCTTGACAATTACCTGTCGCGCGAACAGCGGCTGGAGTTTGCCGCGCAGTTTGCAACGCGCGTCCAGATCGTTGTGGTCGGCGAAGTTGTGCACGACTGCCCAGACCCCAAGGACAACAAGTTCCTTGCGTTGGCGCTTGGATGTGGCGCTGTTTGCCTGGTGGCCAGCGACCCGCATTTGACCGGTATGAATCCGTGGCGCGGGATCCCAATCTTGCCGCCTGCGGCGTTTTTGGTGGCGTTGCCGTGACCGCGGTGAGCGCTGGGCAGTGAGCTTCGAGGTCGCAGCGCACAGGCCAGGCCGCCCCAACTGGCCAAGGGCGAGCGCCGGTTCGTCAATTCCGGCTCCTTGCAACGCAATGTGGCCAGCGCGACCATGCTTGCTCGTGCGACGCGAAACGGCACGCATGCTAGGTTCAAATGGCGAAAGACAGTGGGGCGAAACCGTGGACTGAGGGTGAGGGGCCATCACGAGAAACGCTGGTTGCCGCCATTCGCACGCTGGTTTCCATGGCCTCGTGCTGGCTTGACCGCGACAGCGAGGCCCGAGGCATCGATAGCAAGCAACGCGAGCGGCTTGAGCAGGTAGTCGC
The DNA here is from genome assembly GCA_005792545.1 of Pseudomonadota bacterium. Taxonomy (GTDB): domain Bacteria; phylum Myxococcota_A; class UBA9042; order UBA9042; family UBA9042; genus SXRM01. Next base: position 1,743 of record SXRM01000157.1, read on the forward strand.
CCTGCTGGCAGAGGCCGCAACTGTCCAGCGTGAAGACGCAGATGACCGATTGCTGATCTGCTTTCGCGACGATTTGGCCATGGCGCTCGGCGCCGCCCACAGGCCTGTCCCGGGCGGCCACGAACTGACGGAACGCGCTGCGAAGGCCGGGCAAGTTGCCACGGTGGTGCCGGGTGGACTCTCAACCGTAGGCGTCGTCTGGCGGCCAGCAGCGAGCACCCCAGCCGCAGTGGGGCGCTTGGCCCATGCAATCGCAGCTGGATTTGCAGATTTGCGTCTGAACGGGTACGCGGGCCCGCTGGCAATTCAATTCAACGATGGTGTTGCGCCCGAACAAGCGACAGCGTTGGCAAAGGCGGCCTTGGTGCAGCGAACGCCCAAGAAGTTCGATGATGCCTGGACGCCAGTGGCCGTGGCGAACGGGATTGTCGATCAGATCCTGGGCCGCGCGGTCAAGTTAGAAGCAGGCGGTCCGCGCGGCGACACAGCGGCCGAGGCACGGTACGGTCGCATTTTGGCACGCAGGCACGCCGATCGCCTGATCCCTACGCGCGTCGACGTAGACCTTGGGGCTTACTTTGGTGCGCGTTTCGCGCGATCGGCGAAATCCGCAAAGGCGAGCGTGGCGCAAGTGCGAGCGTGGGCGGTAGCCAGGTTGATCGCCGAAGTTTGCGATGCGGGGCTGGACCTGGCCGATGAGCTCTTCGAGGCCCAGCCGGACATGAGGACGCCCTGGCAGGTCTGGCACGGCAGCGCGACTGGAACGCCGCTGCGGCCGCCGGGGCACTTCGATCCCGCCCAACTCCGACAGGCAATGGACGAATACTGGGTTGGGGGCGAGCCACGGCGGCCTGCTGACCGCGAGCCGCCACTGGACGGTGGCGTAGACGGGTGCGATCTGCGAATACGACTTGCGTTGCAGAGTCCGGCTGCGCTTCGGCCGACCTGGAACTTGTTTTTTCGGGGCGAACTGGATTGGCCCGACGTCCTCAATACGCTTGACTCGGACGCCGAATTTGCCGCCACGATTGAACGGGCTGCGCTTCACATGATGCATTCACCGTGCGACAACCCACAGCAGTGGCTTCAGGCAGCAGCCGAGGTCATCGCGCCACAGCTTGGCGGGATCGCGTCCAGCAGCGGTCGTGATCAAGTCCTGAAGGCCGCTTGCGCTTGCGCGATTATTCTCGAAATAACAAGAAGTTGCCATCAAGGGAAAGGTCTGGCGGCCTGTCGATGGTTTCTAGCCGACCTTGCCCAGAAGCAGACCAAAGCATCAGCAACAAGCTGATATTCCTAGTTTCGACAGCCTTTCTCGTGTGTCTGTCGGAGGACTCTTCCGCTTATTGGCCTCAGTTTGTGCCCCAGTGCGGTCGTAGTGGCCGCCGGAGCACGTCATGATCCTTGTCGATCCGAAACTCAATTCACCCGAGCACACGCACGCGGACACCATCGCATACGCCGAAGCGGCGGCATTGTTGGGGATTGCCGTTGGCACGCTGTACGCCTGGGTCCACCAGCGCCGCATTCCGCACTATCGCATCGGCCCTCGCTGCGTGCGATTCAGCCGTAGCGAGCTGCTGCACTTTCTACAAGATCATGCAATTGCAGCAGAGTTAGTATCGGCGGATAGCAGGACTGCTGCTGGGTAGCACCCCATTGTGCCGTCGAACCGGTACGCGGCCTCTGGGAGCTACCCGGAGCAATGGGTTCAACCCCTGGCCGCAACGAGGAACAACCATGGGCGCAATGCGGATCAAGCCGCAGGCGCAACAGGGAGCAATGTCACATGCCAGCATCCATTCCACCATTTCAACAGCGCCAGATCGCGGCGCTCCGTGAACAAGGGCTTCGCGTTCAAGACATCGCAAAGCAAGTGCGCGTCAGCCGCCACACGGTGTCGCGCTACGTCAAGCACCTCGACCAGGGCAAGGCGTTGCGGAAGTCGCCGGCGGCGTCTTTGACTGCGGACGAGATCCGGGCGTTGCGCGCGTTGCTTGCACGGGTCGACGACCTTGATCGCATCGGCGTGATCGCCCGGTCGCTGGCCGAGGCCCATGACACGTACACTTGTGCCCGCTGTGGGATCCAGGTCACGTACTTGCAAGGACAGAGTACGGTTAACTGCCCGCGGTGCTATGAATCGCTGGGCGGGATTGCCGACGCGGTGGTCCAAGCCCTCACGAAGGCGCCGCCGCCGGCCTGGAAAGCCGCTATGGCGCAGGAGGGCAAGACTGCTGATCGCACGGCATCGGCGGACGATGAGTGGTGGCCGGATTTGGAATGAGCCGCCGAGGCAGTGCTGAGCACGTAGGGCTCCGCGGATGTGGCCGACCCGGCTGTCGCCGTTTGGATGACGCAGAAAATTCCTACGCAAGATTATGACATTCCAACTTTGGCCGCGAGTGACGTGCCGTGCGCCAAGTAGTCGGCGGGCGGCAGCTTGTCATCCGGGCTGACCGCGACAGACCTTCGCCCACATGCGCCAGCCGCACCGCGGGGGGCAGGTGGTCCCTAATTGTGGCGCGAGGTGGTCCCTATTGTGTGGCGCTTGGCAGCCGACGAACGGCTGCCTGCCTAGCGAACGCACAAAGTGGTGCGGCCGCCTCTGACATCCACGACATCGCGCTGACACGTACCGCCGACATCGGCCGCTTGGCTGCCGCGCCAGTTGAACCGGCCAGGTGTAGCTTGCATCGCTCAAGCACCCTTGACCTTGGTGCCAACAAAGTGACAGTCGTTAGTCTTGCAGCCCTAAACCGCGCTACCTGAGGCATGAACACGAGTTCGCCCAGGCCATCGCTGGCATGGTCGCCGATGGACGCCAACTGCGTGCCCTCGTCGAAGGCAGACGCCCGGCCGCCGCCGTAGTCCCCGTTCATCTCAATGGGCGCCGTTCGCCAAATGCCCGCGCAGACCTTGGCACTGGGCTGCAAAGACGGTGAGCCAAATGTGCCCGAAGACGAGCACAGCGACGCCAGCCAATCCGAAGTACCGAATACGGCACGAATCGCTTGCTCGGCGTGCCGTATCAAAGGTCACGGTCTTGATCAACTGGCTGGAAGTTATTAACTGATTTCAGAGATCTGGTGAAATTACGCGTCGGCCTCACACGGTACAAAGTTGGCGAATTTCTAGTTTGGTAGGGCACTGTAAGAGGGTGTTGTTATTTGAACAGGCCTCAGGTAAAATACTCCTGAAAATGGGGGGTTCTGAGATGAGCGCTGTTGGGGAGACGAAAATTGCGGGGTCTGCGCCGGTCGGTTCGTCGCGCATCAAGAAGAAGCGCGCACCTGGCGGCGGGCGCAGGCCAAAATTCGATGCCACCATGCAAGGTCGGCTCGTTGCGCTGGTCGCCACCCATCCTGGCCTTACGTTGGTGGAACTGTCCGCCTTGGCCAAGGCCGAACTCGGCATTTCGGCCGGCACCCTGACGCTAGCGAAAGCGTTGAAGCAACAAGGGGTGTCGAGGCAGAAGGTCAAGAGGGAACAGGCAGCGCCAAACAGCAACGACACCGCGCCCAAGCCAGCAAAGCGCTATGGATACGCAGATCGGCACCGCGAACTGACGGGGCACGGCAGCTACCTGAGCAACGTAACCGATGCGGAGTGGGAACTGGTGGCCGACCTGTTTGAAAACCACGGCAGTGGTAGGCGACCGCAGGTCAGTCGGCGGCTGATGCTGGATGCGGTGCTGTACGCTGTTCGGGGTGGCGTTGCGTGGCGCATGCTGCCGGTGGAGTTTCCAGAGTGGTCTAATGTTTACGCGACGTTTCGGCGTTGGGTCCGTGACGGCATCATGGAGACCATGTACGACCGGCTGCGCGAGATGATGCGGCAACGCGCCGACCGCCCTGTTGAACCGACAGCGGCCATTCTGGATTCGCAATCGGTCAAGACGTCGCCGCAGGGGGGACCCAAAGGCTACGATGGCGGCAAGAAGGTGACGGGTCGTAAGCGGCATTTGGTCGTTGACACGCTCGGGCTGCTGTTGACGGTCTGGATAACCACAGCCAACGTGCAGGACCGCGATGTCGCGGCTCCAGCGCTCGCCGCAGCCAAGGCGAAATACCCAAGCCTGAAGAAGACCTATGTGGATGCGGGTTACACCGGGGCCAAGACCGCCAGCGCTGCCGCTCAACACGGCATCGAGCTTGAAGTCGTCAAGCGGCCACAGTTCGGCAATCGGCAATGGGTATGCGGCGGCGACCTGCCGCTGTTTCCCGAGGCCGCCACCGCGGGCAAGCCGTTCCCGATACTGCCCAAACGGTGGATTGTCGAACGGAACAACGCCTGGTCCGAGCGGCCCCGGCGCATGAACCGGGACCACGACCGGCTACCCGCCGTGTCGACTGCCTAGATTTGGCTCGTCCAAGGGCGTATGCCTCTTGCGAAATTGACGGAGACTGTGTGAAAGAGGCGGATGTTGATCTTATGTCAACGCCCTCTCAGTACGGATACCACCTGGCAATCGCGCCCAGGCGCTCCCCTTCGCCCCATTCGGCGAACGCGACCACAACCGTCGTCATCGGATACGCCTCTGTCGCCAGCACCGCTTCCAGCGACTGCTGCGCGCCAGCCTTGTCGTTACTCGCAAGCGCGCGGTCCAGCGCAGCGAGCGCTCGGTATTTCGGCGCTTCCGAGCCCAGGCGGTCGCCATCGAGCCAGCTCTTTGCGACCTCAGACAGCTCGGCCTCGACGCCCGGCATCCCGAGCAAATGCCGGCAGGCCGACCCTCGCACGTGGCGAAACACGTCGTCGCCGCTCTCAACCACCGCCCGCAGGTGCTCACACGCTTTGTCATACCGGCCCAGGTGCTTGAACCCTACGCCCAAAGCCTCGTCCAGCCAGAATTTCTGCGGGCAGAACGGCTGCACCCGCTCCACAGCCAGCGCAAACGCGCGACTGAAGCTTGTGCCGTCCCCCTTCAGCGCCGAGACCTTGAGCCACACCGCAAGCGGTCGCGACGCCTCCCGCTCGTTCTCGCGCGCCAACCAGCCGTTCACCGCTTCTTCGGCCCAGGCCAGCGCAGGCTCGGCTTGGTGCAAAACCCATGCGGCGCGCGCCAACGCCCCCAAGACCTTGAGGTCGCTTGGGAACGCATCCCTGCCAGACCGGCTCCGCCGCGCCAGCGCCCACCGCATGGCGACATCAGGAAGAACGCGACCGGTGTCTGCCGCCTGTTGGACCGTATCGGCAATCAGGTCGGTGCGATCCGGCTCGCACAGCGCGGCGATGGCCTCGTCGCTGGGCAACTGCAGTTCACCGGCATTGGCGGCGTGGCGGCGTGCGATCTCGCGGCTGCGGCCAAGGGAAGACCGATCGGGGTGGTCGGCACCGGCCAGGTCGATGCCCCGCGCAGCCGTCGCGGCGACCGCGTGCCAGTTGCTGACGACGGCGTGGCCGGCGCGGTGTAGGTCGCGGAGATGGCGGGCCAGGCGCGACAAGGCCTGCGGCGAGCCCCAGGTCGCGGCAAACCAATTATCCATGTCCGGCCACAGCAACCCGACCGCATCCGCAAGGGTGGCCACCGGCACGCAGCGAACCTGCCCTACCGGGCAATCTGGCTGCACCGAGGCGACCAGTACGCGCTCGACTGCCACCAACTCGGCCGCACGCAGCTTGGCCGGCAGGCGCTCGACCTTGCCCAAATTGCCGTCCGCATCGACCGTTGCACTGCACGACCAACCGGCCGGAACGGGCAGCCCCCACGACAGCGACAGCTGCGCGAGCGCGAAGCCCAGGCCAAACGAAGCACCGTCTACCGACCCAGGCACTTCTCCGCTCTGGTGGTCCTGATAGACCAGGCCAGCCGGCGTCTCAGGGTCGCCGATCGGGCGGAACTGCAGGGGCGCTATGCGATTGGCTGCCTTGCATGCGGTGGGCCAAGCCTTGCTGGCCCGGTCGCCGAGCGGAGTCCACCGCAGTCCGGCCGGGTTATCGAGCGCGCACAGCCAGGCTGCGCCACTGGTTTCGCTGGCACTGAGCAGGATGATGCGCCCAACGGCACTTTGCGCGTCCATTTGCACCTCCGCCTCGACTTGACCGTGCTGACGGCCATCGCTCAGTCGAGGTCGTCGTCGCTGTCGCCGACCTTGGCCCACCACGCGTCGGCTTGCACCGATGCTGCGCGCGCAAGCTGCTCGTCGGGCACCACGCAAGAAGCGTCGAAATGGGCGCACACGGGTCGAGCCAGGTCGTCCAAGTCTCGCAGCGCAAGGTCGGCGCGGCCGCGCACTGCTGTCGGGGCAAGCATCGCCCGCGCACTCTCGAGGTCGTCGCGCTGCCGCAGGCACACTGTCAGCGCCTTGGCAAACGCAGCCGCGGGCAGATCTTCGCTGTCGAGCAGGCGAGCAAGCTTCTCGCGCAGCCGCTCCGCACGTACGCACAGGAGCGTGACGGTGGTAGCGACGTCCTTGACGGACAGCCCCGACGCCCAGGCGACTTGCGGTGGAATCGTCGACAGCTGCGCGGTCAACTCTGCACTGGACGGAATGCGGTCGTCGCTGGCGAGGCGCAGGGTGTGGCCTGCAGCTGCCAACAGGTCCACGGGGTCGCCCGTCGCTGCCAGACGGTTCGTCTCCGCCGCCAGCCAAGCATCCCCAAGCGACCACTGGGCCAGCGGGGCGCTCAGGGTCGGCAATGAAAAAGCGACGGTCACGGACTTGTGGAAACACTGCAGCGCTACGGAACCGTCCAACTGCGGCACCACCCGCAATCGAAACAGTCCGTTGTTGTCGTCCGCAGCCTCGACATCCAGAGCCGCCGGCAGCCCGGCAACATCCGCGACGATGGCGTCGCCACAGGCTTGCACAGGCGCATCTGGCATCGGCGCAGCGACCCGACACGGCGCGGCCCGTTTTCGCGAGATATGCAACAGCTGCGGGTTATCCGCCGCGCGGAACACCTCCCAGCCAGCGGTGCGCACATCCCCGGCTGCGGCGCGATGCAGGTGGCCGGTTTGGCGCGCGTCGGCCGAATTGGCCGGCAAGAGTGCAACCAGCATCGGCAATGCGAGGCGCGAAGCGCCGACAAAACCCTCTTGGCGCGCGTCCACTGCCGGTGCCGGCAACACGGTGCTCGCCACGGCCAGCCATTCGTCCGGATCGGCGGCTGACAGCTGCTTGATGTCGTTTGGACTAGGCATAGGATCCCTCGCAGCCAAAACGAGCTGCGTGGCAACGGGTGTAGACGTTGATACCCCGGATAATCTGACAGGCTTGCGCTGCAGTCATCACCGCCGCCTTTTGAGCAGCAGCAGCCAGCGGTCGATGTCGGCGACCTCGTCCGGCGTCAGCATGTACTCTGGACGCAGCGGACTGCGCAGCATAGTCGCCATGCGATGGGCGGTGGCGCTGATGCGCCCACGCAGGCGACAGTGCCGCTGGTACATCGAATCCCGGGCAGCTTTGAAACCCGGGTCAGAGCGATCGAGGTCGACAATGGCGGCTACGCTGGTGTGGCCGGTTTGCAGGCCAATCATCTCGGCAATGGCCAGTCGACCCTCTTGGGTCATGCGATCAGCGTGTTCCGGACCAGCCGCTTTGGCCAGCCGTGGGATGATGCTGTCAATCACGTTGCGCGCAATGTCACGCAAGAAGTCTTCATCTAGCGGTGGAGCGGCCGGTCCCGCGGGCGATACGGCCTCCAAATCACCATCTGGCGCTGCTTTCTCGTTGTCCCGGCTCTGCAGCTTGCGAATCTGGTCTGCCTTGACGCTGCGGACGGTCAGCCGCAGGTATTCGCCGCATTGGCTGTCGGCAATCTTGGCCTGGGGACCGTCGGGCAACGCCTCAGCCGCGCAATCAGGTGCGACTGCTAGCAGTCTTCTGATGGAGGCATTGACGATGTCGTCGCTCGACATCTCCCGAATCGGGTTGCCACGGCGCACAAAGGGCAATAATGCCTCGCGGATTGTCGCCTCGGCCAGTTGCAGGGTTGCCTCGTCCGCGATGTCGCCGCGCAGGCGGCGAGTCAGCACATGCATGGCGTGGTGCAACCTCATGCGAGCTCCGCGGCCCAGGCGCGGGCCTGGCTTGCGGCCCATGGGCGGCATGATTTGAGGTCCGGTGCTCCTGGGCGCGGGTGCAGACCCTGGTCGCGGTGATGGTCGATGTATGCCTGCGCCGGACCGCCGGCGGCGACGCATGAGCGCTCAACTTCGGGCCAGAAGGTAAGGCCGGTTTCCTGGGTTAGAGCGGCTGCCAGAGAGACATAGTCGGCGGTCGCGCCATTGCGCAAGACCCGGCCAGCCGCGTTCGCCAGGCGATCGGCGAGCACAAAGCTTGCGTGTGCATCGTCTGAGAACGTGGTGACTTCGACGGGAATGACCCTTACGAGTTGACCCGCGCGCCTGCGTTCGCGCTGCGGACTGCCGGTCGCCAGGGTCGCGGCGGCGTGTAGATGCCGTAAGTGGAGCCCGGTCTTGCCGATCGAGTTGTCAATAACGTCTCGGTCAAGCACGTGCAGGTGAAGCTCGGTGGATTCCAGCCCTTGAACCGGCTCGGTCAGCGCCAGGTCCACTGCCCGGCCGACGGTGACGGGAAGCAAAGCAAGGTAGCGGTCTCGTTGCGCGCCATCGAGTATGGCACTTTCGGCCGCAATGACCGCGGCAACCGACCGAGCGTGCACAGCAAACTGCGCCAACCAGGCTGTCAGGAACGACAGAACCTGACTCTGTCGCACCTCAAGCGGCTCAAGTCCTTCCGGGTCGTGTATCCAGGCCGCGCGCTCGATCTCCTGGACCCACTCCAGCTTGGGACGGCGACCGACGCGCAATGCCTCAAAGGACTGACGCCAAGCCTGTTGAGCGTGCGGTCGCACCTTCTCTGCCAGCTGGTCCGCGGGTTCGCGCCAAAACGCCGCTGGGGCGTCCGAGCGCGGCTCTGCGGCATGCCATAGAGCCCACATCACGCCCCGGTTCAGGTGCGCGGCGTGCCACGGCCACGGCACTTCCGGCGCAAACTCAGCGGCCGCAGCGCGCAAGCGTGGGGCGACATGCGCATGCAACCGCTCGTCGCCGAATAGTCCGCAGACCGCGACATCGCGGGCACGTGCATCGCTGAAGTCGCCGGTCTCGTCGATGTAGAGCGCAAGGGGCATGGCCGGCAGCGTAGGCCGGCACTGCCCTGGCGTCAATCTACGCCGTCGCCGCCTCAGCACTGATCGCCAGCAACCGGCGCAAGCTTCTGCGCGGTGGTTTGTGGCCCCGGCACGGACCATTGACCTGTTTGCGAGTAGACCTTCGGCAATGCACGTCGCTGGCGCTGACGGGCCGAGTCCAGAAACAGGCCAATTTTATTTCACTTCACCAAGCGGACGTGCAGTCGGGTGGCAGCCCGGCGCACATCAGCTTGTGGCGACGGTCCGACGGCGCACGCCGGCCATCGCCTCCTCGACCAAGTTCTTGAGCATGTCCGCGATGTCGCCGAGCAGCGACTTCCACGGCGTTTGCCGTTTCTCGTCCGAGCGTTGCGTCACGCTGCGAAACACGCTGAGCATGGTGTAGACCAGGCGGCGCAGCAGTTGCACGACCACCATTGCGCGGGGCTGTAGCACCCAAGGCCGCTTGTCCTCTTCAAAAATGCGGTCGAAGGTGTTGTGGCACTCGTTCTCGACCGCCCACCGCCGACGAATCAAATCCAGCCACTGCTGGGCTGTCAGTGACTGTGGCTTCAAGCTGCTGATGTAGTAGCGGTTTTCTACCGTCCGCGTGCCGAGCAGGGCATCCTCGCGAACGCATTCGATCCGGACGACGGTCTGCAAGTGCGTCCAGTCGAGCCAACTTTTCATGTTGTCCGTCAGCCAGATCGAGCGCGTGACCCTTTCACTGCCGTCCCTGTCTACCGTCTGTGCCAGGCGCGTCTCGGTCGGCGCACGCCCAAGCAACCGCTCGGCCTCGGCGCGCAGGGTCGGTTGGCCGTCGGTCAGGCAGAAGACGTAGTCCAATTCGTTCGCCCTGAGGTAGTTGGCGTTCTCCAGGCTCGCAGCGCCGCTGTCGTACAAGACGACGTCGAACAAGGACCGGCCGTAGGCGGTGAGCAAACCGTCGACCGCGCCCTGAAAGACCCCGCATTCATTGGTTTCAGCGGGAATCGGGTGCGCGTCGATGCAGGGCACGCCGGACGCAAACGGCAGGCACGCGGTGATGGTGCGCACGGTCGCGCGGCCAGTCTTGCTGTTGATTTGCCCGTAGTTCTCGGGATACGCATTGCCGTCCAGCAGCCAGCTTGACGTACCTTTGCCGTCGAGCGAGGCAACGCGGAGCGGGAAGTGGTGGACAATCTGCTTGCTCCGCAGCGCAGTCTTGATCAACTGGCGAAGAAGTTTGCGGATTTCGGACGGCTCCAGGGCCAGGAGCAGGTCTCGCATGGTCGTGTCAGGCACGCGCCGCAGGATGCCCAGGCGTCGCCGCGTCGAACGGCTGAACTTCGACGACAGGGTCTCCGTCTCTGCCAGCGACTTGCAACCGGCGGCCATCCCTACCGCGACGGTGGTCAGCAACTTGCGAATTGGCCACATTGTCTTGCCCTTGCGCGGGTCGCGCAGGCCCTCGAAGTTGAGTTGGTCGAGCCGCGTCGCAAGCAGCCCAGCCAGGCGCTTGTTCAAACGGGAAATTGCTTCCTTCATGTAGACTTCCATGTTCACGGTTGCCGGTCGGCGAACTTTGCCCCATGCTCAGGCCGCCTGCCGGTGCTGCGGAGCGCCGGGCCTGCCAGCCCGTACGTCCGCTTGGTTACACCGTGAATTCTGCGCGAAGTGGCCCGGCAGGCCACTTTTTTCTACATGCGAATTTGTGCATCGGCGCCGCTCAAGGGCCGACGCTTGCAAGGGATCTTGGCGACTCGGGATTTTTGCCGGCGTCGGCTGGGGCGGCAATCAGGGCTGGTCGCCGCCTGCGCCCACCCGCCGTCGCCACCGAGCCGGTCCAGGTCCAGTTCGGCCCGAGCCTCGACCACCGCATCCATCGCGGCCCGCCAGGCGGTTGTCTCGCCTCGGGACCCGTAAACCGTCGGGAGCGGACGTCGCCGGAGCATGGGCGGTACGTTGCGCAGACTGTCCTCAAGCAGGACCAGCAACTCCGCGTGCTCTTCGCACAGCAGTGTCAGCGCCGGCGAGTGCTCGAAGGCCCCGGCGTGCAGGTTGCGCTCCATCGCTATCGCCGCGGTGAGCAGTGGAACCATCGTAGTCCAGGCTTCGCTGTGGTCAGCCAGCAATTCTACCGTGCCGCCGCGCAAGCCAGCCAGCCATCGCGCTCTGCCTTCGCGGTAGTGGCGGATCGCATCGTCGAGAGCCGCCGGGCAGGCCGTGGCGCGCATCAAGCGGGCCGCCGAATCGCCAGCGTGCAGGGACTCGGTGGCGCGGGACCAGTGCAGCAGGTAGGCGAGCGGGGCGCGGTCGCGAGGCATAGGGACTCCGGGTGGCCGCAAGGGCCGGGGCTGTGGACGGTTGAGCGGCGGTTTATCTGACAGCTTGGGTCAAGGCAGGGCAGGTCAGGTATGCCCGCCCCTCGGCAGCCGCAGGCGTCGGCAACAGGTAACGCTTGCCAGCAGGACGCGACGGCGCTTAGGCTCGCTGGCCCGCGAGGCGGCCAACGGAGGACCATCGATGACCACCCAAACCGAGGCCCAGCCACGCCACGCCGTGCTGGTCCACCACATCGGCCACCACGACCTGTACCTCATCGCGAACAATGGGAGCGGTCGCAACTGGACCGTGGCCCTCAAAGGCCGCGCCATGCTGCGGCGTACCCGGCAGATCGCGGAACTCCTGGCGAGTCGCGACCAACCGTCCACATGGGCCCAGCTTGAGCGCCAAACTGCGACCCTGCCGTTGCCCGCTGCGTTGCCGTGTAGCGTCGCCGACTTTCGGGAACCTCCAGGAAGCATGGAGGAACTGGAGCCGACCGACGCGGTCTCAGCCACCGCTGTGCGGTTTCCCTTGCTGCAGGCAGCGCTTGCCGCGTTTGATAGTAGGACTCAGGGCGACTGCGTCCGCACGCTCGTGCTGACGTGGTCGCCATCGCTGCCACCTCATTCGGACAGCGTCGTTGAAGTGGCGCACCTGCTTGAGCGCGCAGCCCCGCTGTTGTCGCCTGGCCTATCGGTCGTCGCTCTGGCGCCGCCGGTCGGTGATCCGTTCCGGGTTGGGCCGATGGAGGGGTATGTCAGCGAGAGCCTCGTGCCTTGGTTCGATCGGCAATTGGTCGAATTGCAACGCCAAGACGCCAAAAGCAGACTCGCCGTGTACCTATCGCACAACACCGGCACCTCTGCGGCGATTTGGGTGCTGACCAATGCTCTGCGACACCTCAAGCCTGCGTTAGTGGCGATCCCAAAGTGCCGCGTTCGGCCGATTACGGGCGAAGTGTTCACGGCAGAGGTGCACGAAGAGACCTGGGTCGACGCCGCTCCAGCGCGCGATGCGGCCAGTGTCGCCAGCCAGGAGTTCGCAATGGCCATCGACGAGCTTCAGCGCTGGAAGGCCGCCTACGTCGAGGCGATCAGGTCGCCGCACCATGAACTCGGCAGTTTCTGGCTGGCAAAGAGCAGTAAGCCGGTGCTGGCGGTCGTCGTGTGCCGTATCGCGGACGGGTCAATGCGAGCGTTTCGCGGTTGCAACATGGAGGTATCGCTGCCAACCGGGTCGCTGTGTGCCGAGCGCAACGCCATCAGTTCTGCGCTGGCAGCGTACCCGGCAATGCGCCGCCAGGATGTCGCCTGCGTGGCCGTCTACGGCGGACAGTTGGGTGACAAGCGCTTCGACAATCCGCTGGAGCCGTGCGGGGTTTGTCGCGAGTGGTTGCTCAAGATTGCAGAGATCAATCCGCACTTTCGGGTGATTACGTTTGCCGATGATGAGGCAACACGGGTGCATGTGCGGCCGGTGGAGGGTTGACACGAGCGCCGTTGGCGCCAGGCTTGCGCCGACCAGGGCCGCCGAAATCTGCCGCGCGGCGCGTTGTTGCGTCGCTTGACGCCGCCCTTGGGCCGGGCGATGGTTGGCCGCGGTGCTTCTGGGACGACAGCTTTGCCAAGGAGCGTGGGAGATGGCGGCGGACAAAGGTTGCGCTGAGTGTGGCGCGGAATTCGGCTTCTTTACGTGGAAGCATGCGTGCTTTCGTTGTGGCGAGTTTTACTGCGCCAAGCACTTCATCGACGCGCCCGCAGAGGAAGCCACCCGCCGATTTGGCGCAACCTTGCGGGCCGCGGAAAATGGCGAGGGCGTTTGCTTACGTTGCGACAAACATCGCGTCACCGACGTCAAAGACGGCTGGCGCGACCCGATCGCCGTTGGCGACGAGCTGTGCTTGCTGCCACGGTCGGGAACGACTTCGGTCATGATGCCGCTGCTATTCCGCAAGGCCGCCGAGCGGCCGTTGGAAGAGAACGTCTGCCACATTCTGATCCCATTGCAGCCGTGGGACACTGCGATGTGGCTTCTGGTTGAGGACGCCGCACGTGCGCGCAACTTGGTCGGCGGAGAAGCAGCCGTAGATGCGTGGGGCAAGTTGTTTGCGGCCGACATCGAGGGGCCGCCGCCCGGCGCCGCGGAAACGCAGTCCGAGGCCGTCGCACGCATGGCCAAGTTCGCTGAGATCGTGTTGGCATGGCAGCGCTCCAACTGGCGAAGCGCCGATATTGATGACCGCCTGGCCTGGTTGCAGACCCTACATGCGGGGGTTCCTCTTGCTTCGACGGCTGGGCAAATCGCGCAAATGAGCCGTGACGTCGTGGCGGCACAGGTCGAACCGGCGCCGGATGGCAGTGGCGCGGCGCTAGCGGCGGCGTTTGGAGCTGCTCGGTTGGTCGGGTCGACGCTATTGCGGACGGCGTTCCCGTTGCTCGGCGCTGCGCTGGGTGCCGCCAGCCTGCTGATGTGGCTGGCAGAAGAAGATCCGCCGATTCGCAAGCTTTTGGCCAAAATCGAGCGGGCTGGGCACGAAAAGGACCTTGAAGCGGCCCGCCAGGCTGTGCGCGCGGCTGCGCTTGAACTGGACCGGACAGCGAGGGACAAAGGTCTGAAATCGGGCAACCATCGGTCACTGTACCACGCAGCGTTAGCGGGCTTGCTGATGTGGCTAGCGGACGGTCGACGCGTCGCATTGGCCGACGCCGCGGACTGCGCCGACCCGGTGCCACTTGCGGTGGCAATTGCGGGCACCCAACTGAGGTCCACCGAACCGCTACAGCGCTTTTTGGCGACGAGACGAGGAGAACACACGGAATTTCCTTGGGACGAGTTGGTCCGGCGGTTGACCCAAGCCGTCACCGACGCAGACCATTGGACGCGACGGCCAATTGGCAAGCTACAATGCGGGCAGCGCTTGAGCCGCGGCGCGACCAAAGAAGTCTTTACCCTGGTCGATCGCGACGACGTGGTGGTCGCCATTCAATTGCCGCGCCAGGCCGCTTCGGTACGACGTGAAGTCGACCTGCTGTTGGACCTGGCCCGGCAGACCGGTGAGGTCGGGGTGTACCTCGGCTTGCAACAAGTGATTCAGGCCGGTTTTTGGCAGGACGGCGACAAGAAGCGCATTGCGTTCTTGACGCCGCGTCTTTTCGATCGCCCGAAACAGCGCGCTTGGCCGGCCGCTGCCACCGCGGTCGAAGCAGGCGTGTCGGTCGGCCGGACTCTGCAAGTGCTCCACCGCTTGCGGTTCGTCCACGGTGACGTCAAGCCGGCCAATATCTTGTGGGCCGAGGCCGGCAACGCGGTGCTCATCGACTACGGCGGGGCCATCAAGCTGACGACCGACGATTCGGCCATCGCGGTGTCCCGCACAGATGCATTTGCGGCACCCGAAGTCTGCGAGAGTGGCCGCATCACCGCAGCATCAGACGTGTTTGCCCTCGCACGCACGGTTACGCAATGGCTGGCCGAATCCAAAGATGCGCCCACGCGGGTCGATGCGGCCGAGCACCACCGTGCGCTGCTGGACTGTCTGGAAAATGCCGAACGGCGCGAACCCAAAGCCCGGCCGACACTGGACCGGTTTGTGGCTGTACTGGAAGACTGGCTTGTTCAGCAGCGTCAGCCCAAGACCCGCCTGACGACGGTGGAGGAGGCGGTTCGACTGCAGTCGCAAACCATCATCGCCCGGTGGCGGACCAGGCCCTGCGAGATTGCGGTTGCAGAGTTGCAACGCGCGATTCGGACGGCCGTGTTGCCGCCAACCGGTCAAGCCGACGACCATTTCAAAGTCGTTGCGCAGCAATGGGCGGATTTTGCGCGTACCCTGGTGCGCGAAGAGCTTTGGTCGCCATGGGCAAGCGCGGCACGTCAATCGGCAAGCCACTCGCGTGTGATTGAATGCCTGCGCGCTGCCGACGGGGTTGGGCAAGAGGTTGCGGCGGTGGTGCGTGGTGTTGTGGACTTTTTAGAGGGGCAGTCCGAGGTCATGCCGCAGGTCTTGTTGACCCAGACGGCGGTGTTCCTGACGCACGCTGGCTATCGGCCGCTACAAGATTCGATACTGGTGTGGTTGAACGGCCGGGGGCCAGTCGCCGATCTGCGCGCATTGGCCAAGTTGCTTCGCAAGATTGGTGCCCTGCGCAATGAGCTTCAACATGGGCCAAAAGGTCAGAAGTGCGCGTACGGACAGGTGGTTGGTGGGGTCGTGCTGTTGTCTGCGGCGGATGTCGATGAGGTAAGGGGCGACGTCACGGAGCTTGGTGCAGTGATCTTGGGCAAAGCCGAAGGCTTATCGTCGGCGGTCAACACCTGATTTCGCCGGTTGCGGGGCCGAAGTTGACTAAGTTTACCTCGACCGTCGAAACCGCATCGGCGCGAGCGATTGGTGATGACGACTGGCGCGACCGCCGCCAACCGCTTGCCGCAGACCCACGCGGAACGGCAAGCCGCAATTTTCGGAGGGCCACCGCAGTGGTGTCAGATAGCGCCGCCGACAAGCGTCCACGGGGCAACCGCCATAAGGCGGAGGCCAACGCCAGGAGCAGTGTATGAGCAACCTCAAAGAGTTCATCATCCAGTCCGCGCGCCCTCTGCCCGTCGTCGTCCTTGCGGACGTGTCCGGCAGCATGGGCGTGGACGGCAAAATCCAGGCACTCAACCACGCTGTGCGCGAGATGATTGACGCGTTTCAAGACGAGTCCGACTTGCGGGCTGAGGTCCACGTGGCGGTCATCACCTTCGGCGGCCAGGCTGCAGTCCACCTGCCACTTCGTACGGCGAATGGCGCCGCGTGGTCGGACCTCGGGGCGAGCGGCGGGACACCCATGGGCGCGGCCTTTGAGCTTGCCCGCCGCATGGTGGAAGACCGCGATGCGCTGCCTGGGCGGGCGTACCGCCCTACGCTCGTGCTGGTCTCCGATGGCCAGCCCACGGACGACTGGCAGCAACCGCTTGTGGCCCTGCTGGGCAGCGAGCGGGGTGGAAAGGCCTTCCGCATGGCGCTCGCCATCGGTGCGGACGCCGACCACGGCGTGCTGCAGGCGTTCCTCGCCGACCCTGCGGCCCGTGTGTATCGCGCTGACGAGGCCCGCCAGATTCGCCAGTTCTTCCAACTCGTCACCATGAGCGTGTCGGCGCGCTCCCGCAGCGCAACGCCAAACAGCGCGCCGACGAACCTGCCGAACAACGGTTGGGACCTCTAATGGTGCGGGTGGTTGCCAGCAGCGTGCGCGGCCCGGCGCATGTGCGGCACGGCCTGCCGGGCCAGGATGCCTGGCTTGCCGTCGCTGAGGACCGCGCGTCGCTGGCGGTAGTGTGTGACGGCGTTGGGAGTTGCCCTCACGCCGGGCAGGGCTCGCGTGCAGCAACTTTGGCCGTACGCGACGCCTGGCGGCTGTGGCGCCGTTCGCCTGTGGGTGCGGTCGAGGACTTGATCCGCCTCGTCGAGGTCGCATGGCGGCTTCGCCTTGGCCGAGTGCCCACTGACGGTGCGGCAACCACGTGCTTGTCGTATGCTGAAGACGGTCACGGCAGGGCGGTCTTGATCCAACTTGGCGATGGCATCGCCGTACGGCGGAGGAACGATGGCGAAGTCGCGGTCCACCCAGCCCGCAGCTTGGCCTTTGGGCTCACTTACGCTCTTGGTGCGCCCCACGCCCTCACCGATTGGTCGTGGTCGGCGATAGAGCCACTTGCAGCGGGCGAGGTGCTTTTGCTAGCTACCGACGGCGTCGCTGAGGATATTGCACTGGACCGCATTGGCGACCTTGCGGCCTGGGTGGTAAGCGAACTCGGCCCTCTTCGGCGGCCAGGATTCGCCCTCGCCAAAGAACTGCGCGCCTGGCCCGTCCCTCACCACCGGGACGACAAGACGCTCCTGGTCATGTGGAAGCCATGAGCGCCATCCAGCAAGTCATCGACGAGTCCGGCGCGGTGCATGCGCTCGCCAAGAAAATCGGCGCCGGCGGCCAGGGCGAGGTCTGGCTGGCCGCAGGCGGCCGTCGCATCGTCAAGCTGCTCAACCGAGGCGGCGACGCCGAGGCGTTACGTCGCCAATTTGCCTTTGTGCGTCGCCTGGATCTCGCTGGGCTGCACGTTGCGCGTCCCATTGCCGTGCTCAAGCCGCCGCATGTCGGGTACGTGGCTGAGTTCCTTGGCGACATGATGCCGATCAAGGGGCTGTTGGATGCCCCGAAAGCAGACGTCCTGCGTTGGCACATCGACACCGGCGGCCTCCGAAGGCGACTTCGCTTGCTGGCGCACGTTGGCGAGGCATTGCTGGGCCTGCACGCTCGGGGTGTCGTCTATTGCGACGTCTCGCACAACAACGTCTTTGTTTCCGAGCCGAGCCATGTGAACGAAGCCTGGCTGATCGACCTGGACAATTTGAGGCACGAGTCCGACCCCAAGCTCACGTTGTACACCCCGGGCTACGGCGCGCCCGAAGTTGTTGCAGGCTCACAGGGTTGCACCTCTCTGTCGGATGCCTGGGCATTTGCGGTCCTCGCCTGGCACACGCTCACGCTCACCCATCCCTTTGTTGGCGACCTCGTCAACGCCGGAGAGCCTGAGTTGGAGGACGCCGCGTTCGCCGGACGCCTTCCCTGGGTCGGCCACAAGACCGACGCCCGCAACCGATGCTCAACTGGACTGCCGCCAGATGTGGTACTGGCCGGGCGCCTGACCGACCTCGCGCGCCGTACCTTCGAAGGGGGGCTCACCGACCGCAAGCAGCGCCCCGGCATCGCACAATGGGTTGACCGGCTGCACGCGGCAGCGGATCAGACCGTCGGATGCGCGGGGTGCGGGGGTACCTTCTTTGTGACCGAGACGGCGTGCCCCTGGTGTGACGAGCCGCGCCAGGCCGTACTCCCCGTGCACATCGCACGCTGGCAACCCGAAAAGGGGCTCGTCGAGGGTGCGACGCGGCTCGGGCAACTCCCCCTGACGACTGAGGGGCTGGTCCTCACTCGGCGCGTGACGCAGGGGCTAACTGGCCTCTCCGCCCGCACTGCCCATGTCGAAATTGTGGCCGTCGATCGCGGCGTCTCTGTGCGCGCTCTGGCAGGCCGCAGTGTATGGGTCGCCCCGGTTGGCGGGGGCAACCAAGAGCGGCATGAAGTTGCTGACCGTGCGCGCATCATCCCAGCGAATGGCTGGATCGTGCTCTTTGAGACGCCGGACCAGCCGCAGCGCGTCGCTGTCATCGGGAGGACGGATTGAGGGTTGCCGAAATCAGCGGTGGCGTCGCCGTGACGCTGCGGGTGAAGTCGACGGGTGAGCCCTTTCGGCCAGTGCCATCACGAGAGGACGAGGTCGCGCTGGTCCGATCCGGTGACCAGACATTGCTGCGGTGGGGGACCTCCGTTTGGTCGGTGCGAGGCGTCACGCCGCAGGACACGACTCAGTTGACCGATGTGGTATCGAGCGGCCTGCCGCTCGTTGCGTACCTGGTCCATGTTGTGCCCGACGCGCTGGTGATCGAGGCCCGGCGTTTCACTCAGGAACTGCGAATCGCAGAGGCAATGCAGATCGGGCTTGACGACAAGGTCATGGACGACGTTCGGCGCGGGCACAAGGTCGGCGGTACGGGGGCGGACGTGGCTGGCTGGCTGGAGGATCGCCTGTTGATGCCGGCTGCCCCAGGAGATCCAAGGGAATTTGTACGCGTGCTCATCTCGGGAGACGGGCAAGGCCGGCTCGACGCCTTCCGCATCTACGGCCTCAAGGTTGCCGCGGACATTCGGCGCATCGACGACAAGTTGCGGATTGAGCGCGTCGTGCGCGGCGGAAAAAGCAATCAAGCCCGCCTGATGCTGCTCAGCGCGCAAATCTCCGTTGTCGACGCGACCGTGGCGGCTGAACTGCACAGCGCGGTGCGAACGACGCTCTCGGAGGCAGTTGCTGGCCGCGATAGCTATCTGCGTATCTGGCAGGAGTACCACGAAATAGAACGCCAAAGCGTTCTGCGGCGGGCGCGGACATTTGGCGCCCTGGCGTACGGGCGCTGCGAGCGTAGGCGAGACGGAGGTTGGTGCTTCCACCTGCAACGACTCGACGACCTGAGCGCGCGCCTTGCGCTGCTCGGAGAATGGGATCGATTCGAGTTGGAGGCCGGCGAGCACGCGCCCGAGCTCGACCAGAACAGCGCGGCTGGGACCGCCAGCGCCGGCAAGAATTCGGGGCCCAAGGTCCAGCGCCTGACGGCGCAAATCATCGAGGCCAACGACCGCAACTGCATTATCGACCTCCGGGCACCTGACGAAGACGACGAGCAGCCCAAGCCCCCCATTTCCGGATTTCTGTACCTATCGACTGCCGGCGACGAGGCGCGCCTTAGGCGGCGTGAGCGCGCCGAGGAAGCGCTGCGGACAGGCAATTGCCCCCTGCCGCAACTCGGGCTGTTGATGGAAGGTCGCCCCGCGCCCGCGGCACGACGTGGCCGGATTGGCGTCGACGGGCCGAAGCTGAAGGCGGTAATCCGTGAGGTGTTCAGCGCCGAGCTGGGACTTCAGTTTGACATCCAAGTGGTTGGCAACGAGCAACAACTGATGCTTCGAGCGCCCCCCGCCAAGTCTGCCGCATTTGGTCAACTGCTTGGCGGCGATGTCCTTGTCCGCGTCAATGGGGTACAAGTCGCTGGGCCAGGCGCCTTGCGTGCCGCGTTGGCTGGGAACCCGCAGCGAGCCAAAGTCGAGGTTCTGCGGGCCGCGCGACCGGTCACAGTCGAGTTCGCGCTCCAAAGGTCCGGCCCTACCCAGCGCCAACTCGAAGCGATCGAAATCGCACTGAATACCCCCGACGTGTGCCTCATCCAGGGACCACCCGGAACCGGCAAGACCAAGGTTATTGAGGCCATCCAGGCATGTATCGCTGTCTTGGTGGAGGAGGGTTCAGAGCCTTCCCACCGCATCCTGGCGACCTCGGCGCAGCACGACGCTGTGGAGAACCTGGTCAAGCGGACCAAGATCTTTGGCGTCCCAGGTCAAAAAGTCGGCAAACGGCGCAGGGGTGTGGATGCGGCTGTCGACCAGACCCTGGTCTTCGTGGAAGAAGTCGCTGAACAGCTGCGGGCGACGACGCGGGGGGTGCCAGAGGCCGAGCGCCTGTCCAAGGCCAGGAACATCGCGCTTGCCTGTATCCGAACTCGATCGCTACCAAGCATACAGTCTGACTACATCCGCGAACTGGTGCGCGTGCTGGATGGTCTGCTGCCGCCGAAGCTGCGCGACAAGGCGCTCGAGCGCGCGACCGGTCTGGAACGCCCTACCGGCACTGGTGACCCCGAGGAGGCCGAGAAGCTGCTCAACGCGGCACGGGGTATCCGGGTGGAGCATGGAGCGTTCTCGGACGACGGGCCGGTCAAGGCGCGGATTGCGTTGCAGCGCCTCGCAGCAATCCTGACCGACGAGGAGCGTGCCTTCCTGGAGCGCTGCGCCGCCACCGATCAGCAGAGCTTACCGCCCAGACTAGATGAGGGGCGTCTGCTGCGAAACGCGCTCATCGATCGCTTGGCGCAGCAGCCCTGCGCTGCCGAACCCGGTCTGGCCGAGGCCACCCAACATCTCTTGCTGGAAATTGTTGATGGCGTGGAACTGCGCCTGGCTACTACCCGGGCAGGTGAAGAGGCGGCACTTGCGGCGTACTTGAATGACCTGGAGTCCGACCCGGAGGGCGTGCACAAGGCGCTGGAGCACTACACTGTCGTACTCGCAGCGACCCTGCAGCAAGCCGCCGGCAACGAAATGCGCCGCGTGCGCAGCATCGACGAAGGGCAGACGACCTTTGAATCGGTGATCGTGGACGAGGCCGCCCGTGCCCATCCGCTGGACCTGTTCATCCCGTTGAGCATGGCCAGCCGGCGGGTGGTGCTCGTCGGCGACCATCGGCAACTGCCCCACCTGCTCGAACCCGATGTGGAGCGGCAACTCAGCGAGGGCGTAGACCAGGGTTCGGTCGACAAGCAAACCCTCGACGCGGTCAAGGCAAGCCTTTTTGAGCGTATGTGGGTGCTGTTGCGCGCCCTGGAGCAGAGGGACGGTATCCGGCGCACGGTCACGCTGAACGCGCAATACCGGATGCACCCAGTGTTGGGTGGGTTTGTCAGCCGCGCGTTCTATGAAATTCACGACGACGGCGAAATCGAAAGCCCCTTGTCTGCGGATCAATTCAGCCACGACCTGCCGGGATACGTCCAGAACGGCACGGCCCGTGTGGCCGCGTGGCTGGATGTGCCCTGTGAAAGCGGCAACGAGGTACGGGGCATCAGCAAGCGCCGTCCGGCCGAAGCGCGCGCTATCGCAAAGGAAGTCCGCCGCCTCATCGACCACGACCCGCGGCTCACGTTTGGGGTCATCTCGTTCTACAGTGACCAGGTCAACGAAATCGGCGAAGCGATGGTCAAAGAGGGCCTTACCGAACGCGCCAACAATGAGCGCGGTTGGCGGATCGCGGAGGCGTGGTCCACCACTTACAACCGCGAAGGCAAGAAAGTCGAGCGACTTCGGGTGGGCACAGTCGACGCATTTCAGGGCAAGGAGTTTGACGTGGTGTTGCTGTCCGTCACGCGCAGCAATGACCTGGCCGGGCGAACCGATGAGGAGCAGCGCCGCAAGTACGGCCACCTGATGCTGGAAAACCGGCTGTGTGTCGCGATGAGCCGTCAGCAACGATTGCTGATCGCGGTCGGGGACCTCGCGTTTGTCCAGGCCGAGGAGGCCCGCAAGCCCCTGCGCGCACTGCGCGCGTTCAGCGACCTGTGCGGAGGTGAGCATGGCGTCGCGCGATAGCCTCGGCTCTCCATTTGATAGGGACACTGCGGTTCTTCGCTTCAAGGCCGGCAAAGACCCGAACGCCCGCTGGGTGCTGTGGCCCATATTCACGTGGCGCGTCGTCGCACCGGTCCCCAGAGAGCGCAAGATCAATTTGTTCCAACGGGCCGTACTTGGCCTCGCCCGCGCCAAAGTCACGGCCATCGTAGAATTGGCCGACCGCCTGCTGATTGCACCTGACCTGGCAGCGCTCGTCGTGACGGAACTGCAGACCATGTCGCTGCTTGGCCATGCTGGCGACCTCACGCAGCGTGGCCTCAGGATGCTCGACGACATAGAGGACGACCCACCGGACGAGGCCCAAGTCGGACATATCATTTCCGACGGCTTTACCGGCAAGCTGTGGCCGCGATTCCTGAGCGGCGATCTGCCTGTGGCCGACGTGGAGGCCAACGAGGACGGCTGGCCGGTCATGTTGAGTGGCAGCGCCGGCGACCCGTGGCGGGACTGGGTATTTTGTGTGCTGCCCAGCGGTCGCGACACCCTGATCAGCACCCGCCCGAGCGCCACCGAAGTGCTCCGCGCTGCACGGCGACACCGACGGCAGCGCGACGTCGACGACATCGATGACGAGCGCGACGTGCCACGACTGCAGCGGGTGTCTTTTGTCGATGACCAGCCGGCACCTTACCTTCTGGCCCTGCGCGTGCGCCGCCATGAGTCAGGCGACTGGATGGTCGACGATCCATTCGGTCACGGTGAGGCGATCGAGCTGCGCGCCCGCTTGGAGGAGCGCCTCGACACCCACAACGGCCTGCGTTCGTGGTTGGCGCCGCTGCTTGCGGCGGACTCCACAGCGCCGACCTTGGCAGACCTGCAAGCTGAGGCGACTTGGAAGGTCGAAGAGCGCCTGACCCTGACCATCCGCCAGTACGACGACGTGCGCCAGCGCCTTGTCGCTATGCAGCGGGCGCTGCTCGAAGCGCAGAGTCAGGACGCTCCGCCCGACAAGTGGGACGACGTGCTCGTCAAAGCGCAGCGCGCTGTCGAGCGGGCGCTCTATATGGTGTACCGGCAGCACCGAAATGCCCGCGAGGCGCTGTTCAGCCAACTCGCGCAGTCTGACAAGGACTTCAATCGCGGCTTGCTGGATGCTGTGGCTGCCGACCTCGGTTTCCGCGCGCCCTTGCCGGTCACGCTTTCATCGGTGCGACGCGGCAAGGTCCAGAACGCCGAACAGGGCGGCGGCGGCAGCCTGCGTCCATGGCTGGTGCTCGGCTTGCTGTGCGCGGATCGGGACGAGGAGCACCCACTGCGGCGGGCTGGGCGCACGACGCCCGAGTTGTTGCACCGCCTGGACGAACTGGCCACGGCCCGCGACCGGGCGGCTCACGACGGTGCGGCTTCTTGGCCCCAGAAAGTTCAGCGACACGTCGACACCGCCTACACGGCCATCGAAGCCCTGCTCCTGTTGCAGTGAACGAGGATCGCCACCCATGGGAAAGAACAAGAACCACAACCAGAATCGAAACTCCACGCCAAACCACACCCAAAATCAGAATCGACCACCAGTCGCAGCGACGCCCACTGCGCGCGCCGAGCCCACGCCAGACCAAGCCAGGCGCCTTGGTACCGCGTCGTCCCAATTGGAGGCATTGAACACCAGGCACGGGCACTCAGCCGCCGCTGGTGTCGTCGAACCGATGGGGCCGACCCTAGAACAGTGCCTCAGGCGGGTCGAGGAACTGCTCAACACCGCCCGCGCCCATTTCGACCGCGCCTGCGAACTGGAAGCGCAGGGCAGGGTCGAAGAAAAGCGCCTGGCCGACCAGCGTCGGGACCAAGACGCAGCGCTGCTACAAAGGCGGAAAGATGCCGAGGCTGAACTTGCCAACAAGAAGCGCGAAGGCGAGCAAGCCGAACTTGAGTTGCTCACCGGCATGGAGGACCTGGCCAAGAAAGCCACGGCGCTCGCGCAACGAGACGCGGCGTGCAGAGCCAAAGACGCCGAACTCAGCGCGCAAGCGGCGCGGTTCGCCGAGCGTGAGTTCAACGCTGAACAGGGATTCGTTGCCGAGAAAACGCGCATTCTCAAGCCAGTCGAGGATGAGGTGAAGCGGCTGCGCGACTTGCGAGACCGCCTTAGTGCCGAAATCGCGACCGCGACAGCGAGCGCCGAGGAGGCTGTCCGCGCCCATGCAAAGGAGCGCGCCGAAAAGTGGGCAAAGGACGACGCTACGCACGCGCAAGCTGAGGCTGAAGCGCGTCGCAGCTTCGACGAATCGATGGCGCGGGAGCGTGAAGAGAAGCTGGCGGCACTGCGAACCCAGCTCAGCTTGGAGCGCGAAAAGGCCGAGGCTGGTTGGCAGGAGGCACTCGCCCGCCGCACCGCCGCACTCGATGGCCGCGAATCCGAGCTTGAGGCACGGCAGCAGGCACTAGGCGATCGCGACCGGGCGCTGCATGCCGCCTCTCTCGACCTGCGGGCAGACCAAGAGATGCTGGCCGAAGACCGCGCCGGTCTCGAACGCAAGGTGGAGCGGCTGGTCGCCGAGCGCACAGAGGTCCTCCGACACGAAGCAGCGGCGCTGCAGGCGCAGTTGGCGGACGCCCGGACCTCGCGGGACAACTACTTCCAAGAAATGGAAGCCAGGCGCGAACTGGACCGACGCTTTGGCAACCGGAGCCCCAAGGAGATCCTGGCCGCGCTGACGGCGGCCGAGCGCGAGCGCGACAAGTTGAGCCAGCAACTTCGCGAGCGGCCCGACGCGCGCGCCGGCGAACGTCTCAGCGAATTGGAGCGCGAACGGTCGGCGTGGTTGGAAGAACGGGCCGCGCTGCACGGCGACTTGGCGCGTGGCCAAGGCGAGCTCGCGACCCGGCGACTCGCGGCCATTGAGCTCGAGACGCTGCGGGGGCAGAAAGAGGCGCTGGAGGTCCACAAACAATTCCTCGATGGCGCAGTGGACGACCTGCGCGCGCGAGTCAATGAACTCACGCGACAGGAGGACCACCGCAACCCGATGACGGCGCTGACCAGCTTGGATGAAGAGGAGGAATTGCAAGCAGAAATTCGCACGACGGCCCCATTCGGAAAGGGCAGGCTCACGCTGCAGGACTTTGCAGCGGACCTGCGCCATCGCATTGCACAGGGCGTCCCCGATCGCACGCTCTACTACACCGACCGCGACGTTCGCGCTTTCGTTGGCGGTCTCGCCATGACCCGACTGATGCTGTTGCAGGGCATCTCTGGCACCGGCAAGACCAGCCTGCCGCTCGCGTTTGCCAATGCTGTGGACGGCGGCATTGAGATTGTCGAAGTCCAGGCTGGCTGGCGCGACCGCCAGGACCTGATTGGGTACTTCAACGCGTTCCACCGCCACTATTACGCGACCAACTTTCTGCAAGCGCTGTACAAAGCGGGTACGCCAGCCTACCGCGACCGCCTTTTCATCGTGGTTCTCGACGAGATCAACCTGTCGCGGCCCGAGCAGTTCTTCGCTGATTTCCTGTCCGCCCTGGAGCAGCCGATCGACCAGAGACGCCTGACGCTGGTCAACGATCCGATCCCGCAAGCCCCAAGACTGCTGCGCGAGGGCAAGCACCTGCCCATCCCGCCCAACGTCTGGTTCGTTGGAACGGCCAACCACGACGAGAGCACTACCGAGTTCGCCCCCAAGACCTACGACCGGGCGCACGTGATGGAGATGCCGCGCAAGACTGACGCTGCGCAGTTCAAGGTGGAAACGCGCGGCCAGCGCAACCCGCTGTCCTACCGGGATTTAGAGGCGGCGTTTGAGCAAGCTGTCAAGGAACACGCCAAGGCGGCCAAAGAAGCCGACAACTGGCTGCGAAGGGCGCCGTTCGTGGGCGACCTGCAAGGGCGCTTTGGCGTAGGCTGGGGCAACCGACTCGAACACCAGCTCAGCCGGTATCTGCCTGTGGTGGTGGCGAGCGGCGGCTCGGTTGGCGAGGCCATGGACCATCTTTTGGTCACCAAGGTCTTGCGCAAGCTCAAGGATCGCCACGATGTGCGCGCAACCAGCCTGCAAGATCTCTGCGACAAGCTACAGGACGCCTGGGACAAGCTCGACAACAAGAACCTGCCGGAGCGATGCGTCGAGTTGCTGGAGTCCGAAATCGCCGCGAAGAACGGCGAGGAGTCACGGTGACGAGTTACAAGTCCCGTGTCGACGGCGCCACGGCTCGGGCCGTGCCCAAGGTTGCCGTCTGCGACGCGTGGCTCGTCAACGACACCAGAGTTGGTGAGGACATCGCGGGCGCCGACTCCGACGCCGTGCTCGGGCGGTGGCCGGAGGAACTGGAGACAAATGCCGTAGGGCAGGTCGCGAAAGCCATCGGCGACGCGCCTGATTGGGAGACTTACGCGCAGACACCGCCAGTTGCGCAAAAACTTGCGGAGCGCGCGCGCCCCCTCCCGCTCGACCTGGCCATCGAGCGTCACCTGCAGCACCTGCAGGTGGTATGCGACCGACCGCGGCTGCATTTGCGCGTGGAAGAAGAGCGCCTGCCGGTGTCGCGGGCGCGACGCACTCCCGTCCGGGCAGTCGCCGACCTTGTGTCCCATCCCGGTGACTGGGAGCACCGGACGCTGCGGAGCATCCAGCCCTCGCGCGTGCTAGCGCGCCAGACTGAAGATGAGTGGAACCTGTACGAAAACCGCGTCGCGGTTCGGTTGGTCGACCACTTACTCGGCTATCTCGCGAAGCGGCTAGATGAACTAAACAAAATCAAGGAGATTCTGGAAGGCAGCCGCGATCACGGCGATGAACTGCAGCGCACATCGTTTCGGCGGGCCCAGCGCATTTCGAAGCTTTGGGCGGACACGCTGGCTTCGACATCGGACGAGGAGCTCAAGCGCACGATGAAGACACTGGAGCGCGCCCGCCGCAAGCTGCAGGTGCTACTGGGCTCCCGGTTGTACTTGCATGTGCCGCGCAAACAGGCCGTGGCGCTTGCTCTTACGCAGACCAACATCCTGATAAATGACCCGCACTATCGCAAAGTTGCCGCGCTTTGGCGTGCATGGTTGAACTGGGGACACAGGCACCACGAGACCAAGCAGCAGCGCGCCGAGCGGCAGCAGCGTGAGGCCGCCGATTGGGACCGCTTCGTGCTGCATTTGATTGTGCGTGGCTTTTCGACGCTTGGCTGGTCCGCCAAGAGCAACGTCAGAGGGTGGACACTGGCGGCGCCCGGTTGGTCGCCGGTCGCGCTGACGGCCACGGCGACGGGCGTGGTCGAATTGACGGGCCACCGGACACTGCGCCTGTTGCCGATTTGCGCGAACCTCGCGGAGGCAGATCCACAGAGGTTGTCGAGCGCGATCGAGGAACTCGACACGGCCTCCGCCGAGATCGTGGTAGCCCATGTCGGCAGGTCAGTGGCACTCCGCGACCCCGATCGTGCGTCAGGGTGGAGCTTTGGCGGGCGCGCCGTTCTGTTCGACTGCTCGCCCTGGAGCATCGACTGTGAGGAGCGGATGGCGCGTCTGCTCAGCGGGTGGCTCTGTCGTGCCGCCGCGCCGCCTTACCCGCTGGCGACGACTGTGCGCGCGCTGCCCGAGTGGCCTGGCAGGCAGGACTGGCTGCGCCATCTGGGCGGTGACCTCGTGGTGCTTCGTGCGCCCACACCTGGCGAATGCACCGAGGCGCGCGCTTGGGCCGCGTCAAAGGCGCGGGAACAAGATGACCTCAAGCGACGGGCCAAGGCGGCCAAGCAGTCGTATGCAGTCGCGCCGGGCAAAGCCATAGCGGTATTTGGGCAGCTCGTCGACCGTGCCGTCGTCGAGCTTGCAGGCATGGACCACTGCCCTGTGTGTGGTGACAAGGGCCTCGTCGAGCCGCGGCCCGGCAAGCGGTCGGACGGATCAGACGCGACCTGGTGGGCGCGGTGCGGAGCCTGTGAAAGCGAATGGGGCTCTCGCCCTTGCAATGCATGTGGTGCCCGTTATCGGGCGCTCTGGCCACAGATCGGGCTTGACCTAGAGGCTGTCGCGCAATCTGCGCGAACTGCCGACTGGCCCGACAAGGTACTTGGCCGCGATGTGTGGGCGCAGCCGTGCTGCAGGAAACCTGGCGAGCAGTTCAGGTGTCCGGACTGCGGCAAATGTGGCGATGCGTCGTGTGCGGGGTGCCGAAGCGCTTGAGCGAGCTGGCCGCCCGCCGTCGGCGTTGACAGACCCGCCCGCCCGGCACCCCACGTCAGGGCTCGCCCCATATGCTGAAATCGACGTCTTCAAGCTCAGTCAAGGTCGCGCGAACCAACGTGATGTAGGCCGTGGCCAGGTCAACGCCAAATCCAAGGCCAATCTTGTGGACTGCGCCGCCTTTCCTCACAACCCGCAAGCCGCCGCCGTTCAGGTCGATGCCGGCGCGCAGGAGGGCCGGGCGCAAGTCGACCACCGTGCGCCGCTGACGGCCCTCATGGACGAGTCCGTTGCGCAGGTCGCGCACAGAGTCTTCACTTTTGGGCTGGGTGCGCATGTCGATGGCCTCGGCGAACGAAAACGCGGCGCGGGCAAGTCCCGCACCCCACCACTTGCGCTGTGACCAGGTCCACAGGTCGTCAAGTCTGGCTTCTCTAGCCGACGGCGCGCGCTGGCCAGTCATGCGCGGTGCGACGGCCACACGGGGAGCGACGGCCAACAGGATGGGGTCGTGCACGGCATCGGCCATAGTGCACAACAATTGCGTAACCTCCACCGCGTCGCCAGCCCGCGCAGCCGCCTCAGCGCAGAGCGCGGTCGTCAGCCAACCGCGTACAGCGCTGTCCACCTTGGCGGCCAAATGCGGCGTCACCGACCAGGCACCGGCGACGACGTCCACCACGCCCGGGCGCTGGCCACGCAGCTTGGGGTCAGTCGGCACCGTTGCCACAGTCTCACCCTGCAACCAGGCGCTGCCGGCTTGCAGTTCGGTGACCCAGCGCTCAGGGTCGGGAATTTTGGCTTGCATGGCCCGTGCCAAGAGCGCAGCGTCGGCGAAGCGGCCGCACCCAATCAAGTCGCGTGCCGCGGCACGCTGGCGAATGCTCTCCGCGGGCCGCAAACCCGGGTACGGCCGTGTGGCGGCATCCGAGCCTCCGCGGTCGCGCCGCTGCACCAGAATTTCGGCTTCGGGCAAGCGAAACGAGAGTGCATCGGCTACGGCCTCGAACATGGCGGGAATGCCACCGTCGTGGTGAAAGTACACACGCCGCGGCGGTATTGGCCACGCGGACACGGCCCTGAGCGCCGCGTCGACGCGTTGCAACATCGCGGGCCGAGTCAGGCTGACTTGCTTGGCGTCGCCATATCGCAGGTCGGCGTACTCGGCGCCTTGCAGCAGGTTCAGCCACATGCAGCGGCCTGGCTGCACTTCGCTGGGCTCACCAATCGCATTGTCAGCAGCCACAAGACCAGTCTGGTTCTCAAACCACATGGCGATGATCTCGCCTGCTGCGTGTGGTTCGCCAGCGACCATGCGCGACCAGTCGACGTCTGCTGCCCCAGTTGCGTCGCGCGACGTTTGGCAAAGCAGCGCGCCGACGAGCTGTTCCGTCGGGTTGGCTGCGGCCGGGTGAAAGCGCCCAGCAGCCTGGGCGAGTAGACGCGGGTACACGGCCAAGCGCCCACCGCTCGACCGGGCCAGAGTCGGCAGCGGACGCAAGTGACCACCCGTTGGGGCGACCGCAATTGCCCCATCTTTGACTACGACTTCGCAGTCGCTGCGCTCCTGCATGGGGCCGGCGGCCGGTTCGAGACCGAGATCCGTGAACTCGCGCACCAGGCAATCATGAACGGCCCGCGTCGCCGGTTTGCGCACTGGTGCGCTGGCGAGCGATTGGGTCCCGTCGTCGCCGACGACCTCGACGACCAATTGCAGGTCGGTCTGTCCAAGCGTTGCGACAAAAAGGACTGGAATCTTTGCATTGCCCGTCATGTGCCCTCGGAGGTTGCCAAGTCGATTGGGGCAGCGTAGCGATGCAGAAGTTCAGTCGTGCGGGTGTGCAGGTCGACAATGCGGTCTCGCAATTCCACCTCCAGGGCGGCTTGCGGCTGCGCCACCGCCGCCTTCGGCACCGCCGGCAACACCTGGCAATGCCCAAGCCCATACGAAGTGTGTCGACCCAGGCCGCACAATTCGGCCAGGGCAAACAGCGGCGCCCACGGACCTAACTCGCCGGACAGCATCAAGCTGCCGATCAACCCACCGCCGACGATGCGATCGCCACTGCGGGTGGAGCGCTGGGCGAGTTGCACGGGCACGGTATTGATGGCGTCCACACGCAGCGGATGGCGCTCGGCCAGGTCACCGATTGCATCGTGGATGGCCGATTCCACGCAGCGCTCGGCCCCTACGCTGCGCAAGGCTGCCTCAGTGATGCCCACGCGCACCGCCATGGCCGCCAGCAAACCGACCGGGTCGAGATCGCCAGCGATGCGCGGGTGCAGGCCAGCGCCCGGCAACTCGGTGGCCGTCTGCATTACCAATGTTGCCCTGCGCACGCCAAACCAAGCTTGTGCAGCCTGGCTGCCGATCGCGGCCATGGTTGTCGGTGTCTCGGCCCGTACCCCGGCAACCTCGAAGCGGACAGTCTGCGGGTGCAGGCCATCTGGTGTGCTCGCGTCCAAGCCGATCGCACCCATGTCGCCGATGGCACCGAGCAGGCCGGCCAGTTCAGCCACGGGCCGTTCGCCCCACACGGCCACCGGCAGCACAAACTCGCCTTGAACCAGCCGCGCGGTCAGTCCCCGGTGATCGAGTCGAAACGCGGGCGGAATGTCCTCCCAGGTGCCAGACAGGCCGGGCTTGTACCATAGGGCGTAGCGACATGGATCGCGAAACTGGCAGCGCCGTTGCTTTTCGCACTGGCTGCCCGCGAACCCGCGCGGGCTGCAGGTCGCCTTGGCCAGAGCCATGCCGAGCGCGCCGCGCAAAACCATGCCGGCCGCGACCGTGGGCCGACCGCGCTCATCGAACGCAAATGGCGCACTGGCCCGACACAGCACGCGCGCCTGGACGACAGGCATCCGAAACAGCGGCAAGTCGAGCAAGGCCATGCGGCAGACAGTCGTCGGAATTGCGGCGGACGTCAAGCCGCGCGGCGGGCCAGCGTGTCGATGACGTTTGGCAACTGGTCCAGGCCGATGAGTTTCTGGTCGCGAGTTCGCCCCGCTTCAGCCGCATAGTTGAACCAGGTCGGCAGGTCGGAGATCCAACTGTCGTTCAGTTCGCTGACTCGCCTATTGTCGCCGGACTGCAGCACTTCGATCTCGGACTGCAACATGGGGTAGACAATGTAGTACGCGCTACCGGCGCCACCGTGGTCACGCAGTTGCTTGATGCGCGATTCAATATCCTTGTGGGTGGCGGTGCTGTGGTGGGTCTTGGCTTCGACCACGGCCAAATCGCCGGTCCATGCCAGGGCCACTGCATCGAATTCGGCCAACTTCGCTCTGGCTTTGGTGCTATGCAGATGCCCGTTTTGCCAGACACGGACGCTGCCACCGCTGCCGCCTGGCGCTGCGTCCAAGGCAGCGGCCACGCACAGTTCAAGAAGGACACTTGGCTCGTGCTGCGCCAGCACGCCGGCGATCTCCGGGTCGCCGCCAATCCCTACTTCCGCCAGAACCTCTGGCAGAATCCCAGCGTACAAGGCGGCCATTGTCAAGCCGGGCGCTCCCGATGGTGCTGGCCCTTTCAGCGCGGCATAGAGACGCTTGCTCATGGACTCTTGCAGGACTTTGCGTGCATGGACGATTCCCTTGGCCTGTTCGGGCGCTACGCGCACCGGCCCTGCACGTCGCGCTGCAGCGGCCGCCAAACTATGCAATTGGCCGTCTAAGCCGTTGAGCACAGTCCGCAGCCCTTTGAGGCCAGGGTCGCGGCTCACCGCAGCCAGCCAGAACGCGTTGCTGTCATCGCCGCAGTGGAACGCCGCCACAGCATCGCGAACCGCCTGCTCGATGACGGCGCGGTCAAGCGCCAGGTTGGCGAGCAAGTCGGCGACGTGCGCGCCGAACTCCAGGATCGCGGTCTCGATTGCAGCAGCGGCCTGGCCCGCGACAAGTCGCCGACGGCAGTGCCACGCTTGATGGACAGCATACCGCGAATGAAATAGTGCCCTCAGGGGCGCATGCCGCACCATGGCGTGCAGGAGGTGCAAAAGCTGCGGCGCTAAACGGACAGCAGGATCTTGCGCTTGAATGGTCGCGGATCCGGACAGCGAAAAGCGCCGCTCAAGCGCCCGATCGTCCAACGCAAACCGAATCGGCAATACCTTCGTCGGCCCCGCAGGCAGCAACGGCACTACCAGCACCTGAACTTTGTCTGGATCAGCGCAGGCCGCCGCCAGGTGGTGGCCGACCTCGTCGACGACGCGCTGCACTGCCGCCTGCGTCAGCATCCGGTGCAGGCCGAGGCCCCGCGTCGTGTCGACCACGACCCGCGCGGGAGGTTGGCATGCGGCGAGGGCCGCGCGCAGGCGCGCCTCAATCAAGGCGGAGACGTCGGCGCCGTTTGCGACCTCGCTCAAGCTGGGAAGGTCGCAGCGCGTGACCTCGCGCACGATGTCCTCGCGCCGAAAGCGCTCCAGCACGCCGTCGTCGTTGCCCTTGCGCCTACCGTCGGGCGTGGTCAGATGCAGCACGCGCGGCGGGCGCAGGGCCTGCAAAAGCTTTGCAAGCACGATTGGCTCTGTAGCTGACTGCACGACGAGCAGGTCGCAGGCGGCTTTGGTGTTGTCGGACATCGTGCGCTCCGGGTGACCGCGGTCGATTGTGCGCGATGCGGGCGCTTGGCGGCAAATGGCCAGCCGTTGGCGAGCCGACCCCGAAACCGAGGCCAGGCGAACCTCGCTTCCGCAAGCGCCTCGTGACGGACGCGAAGTTTCGACCCGACCCCGAAACCGAGGCCAGGGCAACAACAAGTTGGACCTTCGCAAGTTGAAGGTTCAAGTTTCGACCCGACCCCGAAACCGAGGCCAGGGCAACTTTGACGGGGCAGTGGGTCCCGTCAAAATCCAGCCGTTTCGACCCGACCCCGAAACCGAGGCCAGGGCAACGAGACGATCGGCGAAGTGTCGGAACACGTGTGTGGGTTTCGACCCGACCCCGAAACCGAGGCCAGGGCAACCAAAGACGGTGGCGCTGGCCGCCGCCGGCGGGGTTTCGACCCGACCCCGAAACCGAGGCCAGGGCAACCGGGGGACGAGGAAGGAAAGGGACGCTTCTATGCCGTTTCGACCCGACCCCGAAACCGAGGCCAGGGCAACCGTATACCCTGCAACCCCGTACTGGTCAACATCTTTTTCGCCCAAAATGTAAAACCCCCTCGCCGACGCCCGATGCCCGCCAAAAGCGCAAGACATGCCAGCATGCAACCATTTGGTATCACTACCAAAAATGCTCATGTAAAACCTCCCGGCATTATGTCAACTTCTTGCTCGTCCTGTTTTGCCCCGTTTTGCTGATTTCATGCACTTACAACCAGACCTTGATGTCAGCCAGGTCGTCACGGCCGCAAACCTCCGCCGCGACAGCGAACCGCCCCAATCGCCCGAGCCACCGTCGACGTCAAGCGCGCCTGTGGCCTGTGCAATGCCCCCACTGGCGTCGCCCCACCGCACCGCCGCGCAACCGGAGCTACATGCCCGCCGAACCGACCCCGACCCTTTTCGTTACGAACCTTGGCCAGACCGATGTGCAACTGGTCCTCGAAGACATCGATGGTCGACGTCAGGCGCGCAACATTCGCAAGGACAACCTACGCTGCGTCCACGACAGGCTTGTGCAGAAGCGCGCCGCCGACCAACTGCCTGTGGTGCTCGACCGCCGGAGTGAACCGCCAGCGCAGGGTGTGCAGCGACCAGCCGCCGACGACCCAGGCGCGGTGTCGCCCGACTAGATGCTGGCGGACTCGGGCGACGCTTGGCTATGGCAGCCAGGCGCGATCCTGAGAGTCAGCCGCGCGTTGGGCGTGCGCGTGGACGAAGTCTGGTGGGCAATTGTCGACCTGTGCACGAGCACGCGGCTTGATCCCG
This sequence comes from Pseudomonadota bacterium, assembly GCA_005792545.1. Taxonomy (GTDB): domain Bacteria; phylum Myxococcota_A; class UBA9042; order UBA9042; family UBA9042; genus SXRM01. The sequence goes on from SXRM01000157.1 coordinate 35,972, forward strand.
ATACACCGGGATGGCGCTGAAGCCGCGGTGCGAGGGCCCTACTTGCCCTTGCGCCAGTTGGCGATTGCGTGCCCCGTGACACCCAGTTGCCGGCCGACCTCGGCGTCGGCCTTGATGGCCGCACAGCGGTCCAGGTAGTGGGTCTGCACCAATTCACGCGCGGTAGCCTTGAGCTCCTCAACGGTGGTGCCTTGCAGCGGCAGCGGCCGGTCGAAAAGCGCCAGGACCGCCAGCGTCTGCGGATCTGGGTGGAGCGCGACACCGGCCGAGGCCGCCGGCAAACTCGGTGGCGGCGCTGTTGGCAGGGAACCAAAGGACGCAAGAGCCGCGCTAACGTCTTCGGCCTGGATGATGCGGTCGCCACAGGCAAAGCGTAGGCGACGAACGACGAGCTTGAGTTGGCGCACGTTGCCTGGCCAATGGTAGGCGGTGAGCACTGACCACGCCGCAGCGGTCAGGTCCGCCTTCGCCGGTTGGGCCGCCTTGTCCAGCCTTTGCTTCCACAAGAACTTGAACAGCAGTTCGACGTCATCGCGCCCGCGCTCGCGCAGCGGTGGCAACACCAATTCGTGGGTGGCGATGCGGTAGTAGAGATCCTCGCGAAAAGTCCCCGCAGCGACCATGTCGATGAGCGGCCGATGGGTGGCCGTGACGAGGCGGAAATTGGCAGGCACCCGGTGGCTAGCCCCAACCGGAGTCACCGCCTTGTCTTCCACTGCGCGCAACAGCTTGACTTGCAGACCGAGTGGCAAGTCGGCGATCTCGTCCAAGAACAGGGTGCCGTTGTGCGCAAGCGCGAGCTTGCCTGGCCGCGCGGCGACACCGGTGCCAGCACCTGCCACGGTGCCGAACAACTCGGCCTCGGCGAGTTCTGCCGGGATGGCACCACAGTTGACCGGCACAAACTGGCCGGCCCGACCGCTGGCGTAGTGAATCAGCTCAGCTACCGTTTCCTTGCCTGACCCGGACGGCCCCAGGATGACCACTTCGTCCATCAGCGGAGCCAGCCGCTCGGCCAAATCGTACACACGTCGTGTCGCGGCATCGCGGGTCACCACACCGGCGGACTTGGTCTTCGTTGCGGTTTCGGCCTGGTACTTTGCGGCTTCTTCTGCGGAAATGACGCTGAGCGTCGCCTCCCTGCCAGTCGGCATCCAGCTGAGGCCCTTCGGTGCTGGCAAACGCTCGACGGCCTGCCGCGGCGTATCAGCGAGCCGGCCGACCCACAGCGGAAACGACCGGGCGAACCGCGTGCACGCCAGCAGCATCGCTGAGGTCATCGTCCACATGCCGCTCGACAGCCCCAACTCGACGCTGTCGTCGCGCCCCAAGCCGGTACAGACCTCGTCGAGAACGGTACACACCGCGGCAGCCAGGCTGTCGACTTCAAGGCGTGGCACATCGCTCACATCGCGCCAATCGAGCTGTCTGCCGCTGCCGGCCAAACGCTGCTTGAGCGTCTCACGGTTCTGCGCATCCAGTGGTTGCTTGTTGGGGGCACCATCATCGAGCACGACGACCTTGGTGAACGGGCTGCCGTCGTCGCGCGCCACGGTCACGATATCTTGGATGGCACCGCGGCCTTCACTCGCCCGGTTCAGGTCGGTGCTGCCGAGCCAGGTCACCAGAATTCGTCGTGGCATTTTGGGCTCCTCGCTGATGGGGACTGCTGAACTTGCACCGCTAGTGGGCGCAGGTTACCGCGATGCGGCGCGGAGGCCAACCTGACGCAACCGGTCGGGCCGGCGCGGCACCCATCGGCACAGCGGTGCATTGTTGTCCATTGGTTGGAGCGTCAACTCGGTCGTTTTGCAACCAGGGCCCGCGTGCGCGCCAGCAAGGATGGATTGCGCAACGCGCGGCGACGAACACTGCCAGCTTACGCGCCACAATCCCTCGCCGCCGCTGCAATCAGGGGCGCCCGGCACGGCCTTGTCCACCAAGCGCCACCCCTGCAGGCTGGTGCTACCGAGCAAGTCTCGTCGTGCGGCCGCGGCAGACCCGCCGTGTGCCCCACTGACTTGCACCTGAATGCGACAGTGTTTGTCGAGAAGCCACTGCGAATCCCGGCGCAACCCCGGTTGGTTGCCGGACGCCTGACTGAGCGAACGCGTGATGAACGCCCGCCCCCTGCCACCAGCAAGCCGGGGCGCCGACACCAACACCACGCGCTCGCGCAGATGGGTATCACCATCAGCGGATAGATCGTACCAGCGAATTGCGGCGATCTCTCGGCCCTGGCAGCGCCGCGGGCCCAGGAGTTGCAAATCGCTGATATCGCTGTAAATCCGCCACTGAAGCGTGCGCTGGCCGTCGCGTACGCTGATGCGCATGCGTGGTAGCGCCGGGTCCAATTGCGCTTTGAGATCATGGGAACTCGGCGTAACAAGGACCGTCAGTCGCGCGCGCCCCAACGCTATCATATGCTTGGCCCTGACCTGCGTTGCAGCCCTGTCGTCGTCGGCGGCCCACGGCACCAGCACGGCAGGCGCGAGTTGGGCGAGGCGGACAGCCACACCGCTGGCCACGGGTTGAGGCAGAGGCTGTGGGCGGGGTTGAGCGGCCGCCTCGTCCGCGAAGACCGCGACCAGCAACGCCAGCAGGGCACAGCCGAGCGCCAGCAGCACGGCGCGACCGATGAGGTCCAGAAGGTCCGCAAGCGAAAACGCGGCACGTCGAGTTGGCTGCTGGCTGTTCATGGCTGGGCTCCTCGGCTTGCGGGTGTGGTTCGGCGTGGTCGGCCGGTATCCACGACCGGCGGCACCAGCAGAGCTGTGCAAGGGCCATGCCAGCAAGCAGCGGCAATACCGGCAGCAGTTGCTGTCGCTGTTTGCGGCGGAAAGCCCGGCGAAGCCTCACTCGGTGCGAGGCCGAGGCTAGCGAACAGCTATTCCAATACGGAAGCAGCGTGCGGCATGGGTCGCACCGTTTGCGTTGATCCGGCTAAGGTGTTTCGTATTTATTTCAATGTATTGACCTTCGTCATCTACCTTGGCACGGGGCTTGCACGGTTCAGGGCGTAGCCGGCACTTCCCGCTGGCGGTGGCCTGACTATGCAAGCCCTTTCGACCCAAATCGCTGGCGCATGTGTGTCAGCCGGCCTGCTGCTCGCGCCGCACAATGTTGCCCATGCGCAATTGGCGGTCGGCGTAGCAGACCCCGCGACGCCCGTTGCGGGCGACATCTTGGTGGGTATCGATGCATCTGTCAGCGCCAAGGCGGAGGTTCGCGCGTTCGCCAAAGCGGTGCGGCAACCTGGCAGCCTGGGCGACTGGCCCGTGACCGTTGTGCTGTTCGGCGTACGGACTCGCGTCTTGCACCGCGTGCCTGCGGGCGCTGGCAAAGCTGCCTTCGACCTGCTGGGCAAGCAGATTGCGAGCCACGCAGGCAAGGACCGTCGGTCTGACTTTGGCGAGCTTGCGGCCTGGCTGCGGCTGGCCCCGACGCCGCAGTTGGTGGTCCTGGTGAGCGACGGCGAGCCCAGCGTGCAGGCGGGGGCGACGCTCTTGGATGGTGCCGGCGTTGTGGCTGAACTGCTCAAGCGCGGTGTTCCACACTGCATCATTTCTGGGCCTACGACACCAGTTGTCCTACGCCGATGTGTTGCCCAAGCGCGCGGTTTAGCCAAGGCGCCGGCGCTTGCAGCACCGGCGACAGCCACGCCAACCGTGGCAGTCCAGCCTGCGGCCGCTGCAATGGCACTGCCGTCGTCGCCCACCGTCGTCGCTGCATCTGCGCCGTCTGCGCGACCGCAACCGCGCACGGTCGGCGCCGCCCGCGACTACACCGCCGCGGGCGGGGTCATTGCTGCAATCGTCCTGTTGATAGCAGGTCGGCTTGGGCAACTGCGCTGGCGTCGACAACGCCGCAAGCCGGTAGCCATTGTGGTCTGGAAGGGCGTGGAGCTTGCATTGTCGCCCGCCAACCCGCTGCTGGAACTCGGAGGCAACCGCCGCATCGAGGCGCGTGACGGCAAAGTGCTCGCCATCAACGCCTTGACGCCTGATGGCGCAGCGACATGTCCAACGCAGCAAGTCACGGTGCCCGGCGTGGTTCGGGTCGACGCCACCCGCACTGTGCTCGTGCGTGCGCCGCGCGCGCCGATGGAGGCCAACAATGTCTAGCGGCCATACCCTGTTCCTCACCCTGGGCACCAGCGCCATCACGGCGTCGCAAACCATGCGTCGCGACGCAGTCATCCGCGTGGACAGCGTTGCCGGTCGCGCGGACGTTGTGGTGGGCGGCGGCTCGACCGGTCCAGCGGGCAGCGTTGGCCTGGGCGGCATGGCGACAGCGGTCGACACGGCAGCATGGCATCGCGCAGCACCTGCCCTGCGTACGCGCATTGGGCGTCTGCTGCACACGACTTCAGCGCGCGAGCTATGGCTGATGTGTGGCACGGGCGCGACCGCCGGCAGCGGAGTCGGGCCGGTGGCCAACGCGGCAGCCGAGGTGATCGCGCTGCGCGGGCAGCCGACTGCGCTCAATCTGCTGGTTGTCGCTCCAATCTGGACAGGTCTGTCCGAGGCGGCCGACGCTGCCCGCTTTGAGAATTTTGCAGTCATCATGCAAGAAATCAAGTGGTTTCGCAGCGTGGTCGTGCTGTGCAGTGCGGACTCTGACTGCGTTGCCGGGGACCTGCAGGTGATGGCCCAGTTGTTGGCAGCCAAGTCTGGCGCGATTCAGCAGGCGCTGGTCGACGCCGAAGTCGCCGCCGCACTGCGCACCCCAAAGGCTGGACCGTTTGTGCACGTTGCCAAGGTCGGTCTGACCACGACCAGCGCGGGCCTTGAGGCCGCGGCCGAAAAACAGGCCCGTGCTGCTTGTCAGTCGGCTGTCGCAGGTGCTGGCGTTTTGGATGCGCAGGCCGAACTGGATCTGCTGCTGACAGAAAACCTCGGCGACGCTGCCGAGGCGCTGTTGCAGTTGCCGGACGACCCACGTTTCGCCCGCGAAGCTGCACGGGCTTTGCGCGCTGGCGGCCAGGTGACAGCAAGCGTGGTCGCAGAGGCGGCCCGGCGCGTCATCGAAGCACTCGACCAGGACGCGCTGACCATGGGCGCGGCGGCAGTGGCGGTGCGCTTGGACGCATTGGCGTTGGCGTGTGTTGCGCTAGTCGGCCGCCAACCGAGCGCGCCGGTTGCCGCAGCGCCCGTGGCATCCGGTTCCGTCAAGCGCTTGCTTCGCACGCTTTTCACCGCGCTTGAAGATGTGGATGGTCGCGCGGAGGACCAGACGTCGGCCGGCGGCGACGACGATCTGCGCGCAGCGCTGGCTTGCCTACACCCGCGCCTCGCCCGCGCACTCGAGCCGCAAGTTCGGCGACTGGCTAGCCGCGCGGCGAGCACGGCACAGGGCGACCGCGGCAGTCGCATGGCCCCCCTGCCGGCGTCAACCGCGCTGTCGGTGGCGGAGCTTGAGCCTGCGGACGAGCCTTGCCTGATGCTACCAGACGGATTTGCGGCCCTCGACCTGGTGCAACGCCGGCGCGTCGTGCGTTCGGCCCTGGCTGAAGCGCGGGCAATTCGGATGCCAGCACCGGCCCCCAATGCGCTTCATCGCGTCCTCCGTGGCGTCGATCTGGCCACTTACCTGGTGCGTGGCGCCAGCACAATGGGTTCGCTGGTCGCCGTCCACGCCGACCCAGACGGAATCGCCCGCGTGCAGGGGCGGCTGCGCAACCAGCCAGTGAAATTGGTGGGGCTGCGCGCGACCGATCGGACGACCGTGCGGGTGGCCAGAATCGAGATGTCCGTGCCGTTGCGGGATGTGCCGGCGTGCACCGCTGCCGCTGCAGCGCTTGCAGCGCTCAAGACGTCGCATGGAACAACCACAACTGAACCGGCGAGGCAATCGCAATCATGTTGATTCTCTTCGCCGTGACCTCAGCGGCGCTGCTGGCTGCATCGGTGGTGCCGGGCACAGCGCCATCCTGGGAATTCGCACTGACCTTGGTGGCGACCGCCGCATTCGCACACCAGGCGCTTGCGGGTCCGCTGGTCGGTCGATCCGTTGCCGCCGGGTGGTTGGTCATGCCAGCCGCGTCGCTGCTGGTGCACCGGCTTGCTGGCGTCCCGATGGGAATGCAAGCGGCGGCGTTCGTCGGCGCGGCAGCGCTGCTTTCGGCCACGGCGTCAGCCAAGCTCACTTGGCCGAGTGACGCGGCGTTACAACCACCCTGGGTGGCCTGGGCGCTGGTCGCAATTGCGACGGCCCTTGCTGCGGCGGGTCTCCAAAAGTTCGGAATGGGCCTGCGGCCTGCGGAAGGACTGCGCCTCTGTGCGCCGTTGCTGGCGGTGGCGCTGACCTGGCAACGGATCGGCTGGCCTGCGCCACTTGCGTGCATTGCGGTCTTCGGTGCCTCCGCCAAATGGGGCGCCGGTCTTGGCGAGGGTGCTGTGTTTTCCGCAAGTTTAGTGGCGGCGCTGTGGGTGCTGGGCCGCAACGGGCGCAATGCGCTGCTGTGGTTGGCGGCGGGGCTTGTGGTGTTCGCTGCGTGCGCGGCGCTTGCCAGAGGCGACAAGGACTTGCGCCGGTTTTCTGCGTGGGCAACACCAGTACCTACGGCGTGCGATGACGCAAGCGCCGGAATCCACGTCAGGACCGACCAGACCCTGGTACGCGAAATGCTCCTGCACGGCGCAGTGGCAGCGCGCTGGAAACCCCAGGCGGCTGAAAAACTCAAGGTTCGGCAAGTCGACGACGAAGTGCCGGTGACCCTCATCGCTTGCCTTGGTGTGGTGCCGACAGTATTGCTGCTGTTGGCGCTCGCCCGGCTGCCAGCAGGGCTGCTGCGGTCGAAGCGCGCGGTTGGCCGAGCGGCCGGTGCGGCTTTGGCGGTGCACTGGCTTTTGGGTTTGCTGACCGACGTCGGCGTGCTGCCGTTTACCGGGAGCGGAATGCCAATCTTGGGTCACGGCACGCTGGCCCTGTCGGCCATGGCTGTGCTGTCGGCCATCGCCGTGGCGCCAGTGCGCGAGGATGCGCCCGAGCTGCTGCCTGACTTGCAGCGGCCGGCCGTCTTGCGGTGGCTTCTGCCGGCTACGGTGGTCGTGGCCTTCGCGCTGGTCGCCCACCGCGCCATCGGCGTCGACCCACATGATCGGGTCTTGGTGTGCGAGTTGATGATGCCAAATCGGCGCATTGGTAAGTTAGCCGGTGCCGTACCCGGCCCGCTCCTCAACACAGCAGGGCAACAAACGACGAGCGAATTGGCCACCTGGGCGGGCAGTCAACGCCAACATCGGGCTGACAGGTTCGACCTTGCCGGCGCAATTGCCCATCCATGGCGGCGATTCTTGCGGGCTGAGCCCATCGCGCCACGACCCCTGCAAACCACCGAAGTGCCATCGTTTCAGCAGGCGGCGGTGGCAGTGGTCGCTGGGCTACCAGACCTCGCCGCCGCACTGGCGCTTGACGCAACAACCGCCACCGTCCTTGGCGCAGCCTCGAACCGCCATGGCGATCTGTCGAACGCCATTCGCGGCAGCTTCGACATCGGTTCCGCAGGCAAGGTGATGGCGGTCGCGGGCGCTGCGGGCGTAGGGGGCGTGTGTAATTGTTCGGGAAGGCTGTCGACGCCTGCGGGCGTGGTGCACTGCCACCACCACGGACCCATGACGGTTGAGACGACTCTGGCGCGGTCATGTAACGTCTGTGCTGTGCAAATGGCGACGCAGCACGCGGCCGCGACCGCGCGTGTGGCCGACGCGATTGGCCTTACGTTCAATCCGGCGAACCCGCAGCGGCTCGTGCTGGGCGCGGCGACGGCGCTGCCGGAACTCGCGCGACTGTATGCGGCCATCGCAGTGGGGGATGGCCGGGTCCGCAAGGCGCGCTATGTGACAACCGACCCGGTGGACGAGGGGCGGATTGCGTTTTTGCCCAGCGAAGTCCCGGCAATCGCCAAAGGGTTGCGGATGGCGCTTGCGCCTGGTGGCACTTGCAGCGCCTTGCCAACGGCGATTGCAGGCACGACGCTGGAAGGGGCGAAAAGCGGAACCGCCATGCTGGCGGGTCGGGATCGGGGTACATTGGTCGTGCTGGCGCGTATGGCCGGCGGGCGCAAGGTCCTGTTTTTGCTGACCGCACCTGTGGACAGCACGGCAGGCCGTGAACTGAGCGCACAGATGCGGCGGTTCATCGCCTGCGCCAGTGGCGGCGTGGTCGGCAAGGCCACGGCCAAGGTCGCCGGACCGTAACGGGAGGCCGCATGGTGTTCAAGGTCGTCATTGCTGTGGCCGCGCTGGCGGCGATCGCCGTGCTCGCCCTGGTTGCTGAGGCGCTGCGCAAGGCAATGGTGGCCTGGTTGACGGCATCCAAGGCGTCGCGGCAGACAGCCTTTTCAGGCCCCGGCACGACGGACCGGTTTGGTCGTGGTGGGCGGGGCAAGGTGTTGCCGTTCCGCGGTCGGGGTACCCAGGCACCGCGGGGCAGCAGGACGGGTGGCGAAGGGCAAGGGTCCAAAGCACGACGATAGTGCCGAACACCCACAGCGCAGGCGGATTGCGGCCCGGGCGGTCGATGGCGTCCCCAACAAGCTGAACAGCCAAACAGCCGATGGGGTTGCCGGCGTCGACGATGATTCGACCCGAACCACAGTCGCTGGGCCCGGGCGGGCAAGAAAAACTGCAACTTTGTGATGCTTCGAATTGGCCCGACAGCCTGGGCCATTCAACGCGTCGTGGGCGTCAGGGGCATCGTGTGCGTCGTTTCGACCCGACCCCGAAAACGAGGCCAGGGCAACTTAACCGGATTTTCCAGAATGGTCGCGGTCGCCGTTTCGACCCGACCCCGAAAACGAGGCCAGGGCAACCAGCAAATCTTAAAGTTGGCGGAGATTTGCAAGTTTCGACCCGACCCCGAAAACGAGGCCAGGGCAACCTTCGCAAGTGGAAGTTTGAGATCAAGATGAATGAGTTTCGACCCGACCCCGAAAACGAGGCCAGGGCAACCTCGACGGCGCGACGATCGAGTTCCTCCCGGCGGAGTTTCGACCCGACCCCGAAAACGAGGCCAGGGCAAC
>SXRM01000158.1 GCA_005792545.1 Pseudomonadota bacterium
TGACGGCGGAGGTGGTGCACGGCTTGAAAGCTGCGGCCACCATTGCCGCATGGGCGCGCGATGGTTCTGGGCCGCAAGTGGTGGTGGCCAAGACCGATGCTGTGGCGGCGCGGGCGGTGTGGCGGGATTGGACGGGGCAGTGAAGTATGGCGGGCTAGCTCCGGCATCGAGCCCGTCCACCGCCGGGCCAAGCGGCGGCGGCGCTCCCAGGCATCGTGTCGAGGCAATGCACAGCGTGCGAGGCTAATCCCACGAAGCGAGCCTGCTCAAAACGCAGGATTGCCGCCGTCCCGACGGCCGGGGTTTGCTGCCTGTCGGCCATGCGCCCATCGCCACCGTCGCCGCTAAAGCGCCTGGATCTCGAGCTTGGCTGCGCTCGGCACGCAAGCACCGCCCACGCAACTGCCGACGTAGCAAGCGGTTCCGTCATTGACGACCTCGGACTGGCACACAACATCCGAGCACCAGGTCAGCTGGCAAAGTGGTGTCGATGTACATGTTTCGCTCACGTTGAGGCAGGCAGTGGCGGGTACGATGCAAGATCCGGGGCCAGCGGGCCCGGCGGCGACCAGCACCGAATCGAACGAGCCTTTGCTGAAAAACGGCGGCTTGAGCGCAATGCCAATGGCAACGTGGCCCGCGCCGTCCACCGCTTTGGTCGAAACGCGCGCGTCTTTGTGCTTGACCACGGTGTCCCAAACTACCTTGGCGGTCGCCGCGTTGAACAGCGTCAGTCGTTCCAGCCAACCTTCATAGCCGGGAAACGGCCAGTTCGGCGGTGAAATTGGGTTGCCGGCTTGAATCGCATGAAAGAACAGCAATCCCGGATTGGGGCCTGCTCTCATCCTCCAGCATGCCCCCGCATGGAAGCTGTCGTAGCGCACTGCTTTGCCCGGTCCGTCGACCTTGCCAAACCAAAAGTCAACGCCGTCGGTCGATAGCCCGACCGGGCACCCGCCAACTAAATGTGCGCCCCCGAAGGTTTGCGCGAACGAGGCATGGCTAATCTCAGGAAATCCAGTGATAACAAACTGCTTGTCTGAAACGCAAGCGCCCGCCGCGCCCACCACATGAACCAGTGTAACCGAGGTCGTCTTGGACTCGAACTTGCCGGTGTTGATGGCCGAAAACGGGACCCAGAATCCCGATTCGTCGACGCGCACCGAGTGCATGTACTGGCCGAGGCCGATCTCTTTGGCTTTGGCGACTGCACAACTCAGGTCAATCTCCTCTTTACTGCCGTCGTCGTGCAAGCGCCACACCGAGAAAGCGGCACCCCAAATTGCCTTCAAGTTCGCCGCGGCCTGGGTCGCGATGACAACGGCTGAGTCGCTTTGCCAGCTGGCGACCTCATACCATGCGGGCTTACCAGGCTGTTTCGCGGGCAGCGCTGGCAGCATGTGGGTGACGCAAGTCGGTTCGCAAGTGCTGCACGCCGCTTTGCACAGCCGCCAGGGGCGACCGGTGCTCTCGGGCTCTTTGCGTGACGGAAACGCGGCGCGCCACGCGCCATCGCCGGGCCAACGCCAAACCGGATAGGTCAGGTCATTGGCCTTGGGCATAAAGTTGGTGCTCGGCGCTACCGGACCCAGTTGCCCGTGGCCCAGCTTGGATCCGCTTTTGTACACTGCCCAGTTGACGTTGGCGGTTGTCAGCGGGTCCGTCCAGTAGTAGTATTCGGTCGTCTGCGCTGTTATCGCCGCGACTTCATCGCCATCGACGCCCACACCGAGGATTTCGACTCCGGGCAAGTAAACCGAGTAGTTCGAGCAACTTGGCGTAGTAGCCGCAGCCGCGTCTATCTCTGCAGCGGCATCCACTGCCGTGTCCAGGGCCGCATTGGGGGCAGCCCCGTCGATTGCGGTTGTCGCGTCGACCGACAAGCCCAGCGCCATATCGATGGGATCATGTGCGAATGATGCGCCTGAGTTTCCAGCTGCGGACGGTGCAGGTTGCGGGGTGCACGCCGCAATTGGCAGCCACACCAAGACCGCGCTCGCCAACGCCCGCAAGACTTGGCGCTGGCAATGGGGGCAGATCTGTGCCATCGCGCCGCGGTTCACTTGGGCTCAGCCAATTGCGACGCAACCAGCGCGTTCGGACCCGTCATGAGGTCCAATGCCGCTGGCCCGGAGTTCGCAAGGCCGCCTGCATTTGAGTAGCGAAATGCGACTAGAGCGCCCTTGATGGCGGCACGCACATGTGTTTCCCAATCTTCGGCCCCGAGCCCCAAAGCGGCCGCAATGGCGTCTTGATTCAGCTTGAACTTGCCAGCGATTTCCTCGAAAACATCATCGAAAAGTCGGTATGCATGGTCGGCGATCGTCTCTTGCACGAGTCTTGCATCTACATCTTCGGCGAGTTTCTCCAGCCAGACCGTCGCGGTTGGCAAGTCAAACGGATTCGTCGCCGGATCCTTCTGCGTCGCTAGTTGCGCGGCCACCACGAATTTTGCAGCATTTCGCACGCGGGCAGTGGCAATGGCCGACGCCGGATCCCAACCAAACGTGGCAATGTCAGCAGCCAGCGGCCAGGCGCAGTGGATCGGCGCTGTAGGTATTGGAGATTTTGCGGCTAAGTCCGCGCCAAGGCTATTGTTCACCAACACTTGCGCGACTGCATAAATCCAACTGTTGAATGAGATTGTGTAGAGCGGGGAAACATCGAGGTTCCACTGGGCAATGAACTGATTGCACGTGAGCCAGCCACCCCAGGCTATGCAGGTTCGTTGCGCGTTCCGAAGGGCATAGGCCATCGTGGGTCCAGCTTTCGCCGGCATGCAGGCCTTAAGGACAGTAAATGCTTGATTTGGCGTCAACCCGCACTGGGATGCAAGAATCTTGCTGCCAGCGGGAAATGGCTGGCTTGCTGGCGACTGCATGGCAAGTTGTATCAGGTTTGTGCCTGGGATCCACGAAAATGCTGGGGGCGATAGTTCCAAGACCACCGTAGACAACAGCCAGAATGCGTGCAAATAGTGCCGCAACTCCCTCATGTCCGCTACCTGTTGGGCATCGGGTCCATTGCCGCCGTTGAGCCACTTCGCCTTCTCCAGGACACTCGCATTGTAGAGCGCGGTCCCGATACCTACGTAGTTGTCAGGCAAGGCTTTGCCCATGGGCTTCTTGTTGACTGGCACGCCATCGGCCGCGCAACCATCCCAGAAGGAGAACTTACCTACACCTTCGGCGCCAACCGGCCCCTGACCGCAGATGGACCTGGCAAAGCCTAGATACTCGTCTGGGAAGTGGAGAGGCGTGCCTTGCCAAGCCCATTTGTTGTTCGGGTCCGACATGAACACTGGTGTAAACCACTTTTCGCTGGCAGTGAGAGACATGGTGAGGCTCTCTACCTTCTCCGCCTTCTGATTGACACTGACGAATGGAATGATGTACTCCGGCGCTGTCTCGCCAACTCCATTCACGATGTTGACAGTCGGCGGCCAGCTCGGCTGAGCCAACAGGCCAACGATACTCATCATGCTTGTGCCACCACCGATTTTGGTATCCTGATCGTTGATCCAATGCTCGCAGAGTTCCTTTGCCATGTCCTTGACGGCTTTCGGACCCCTAACAACGTGTACCGTGTTCGAGATCTGGTTGAATACCGCAATGGTCGCATTTGTCAGCCCTTCAGACAGCGCCGCCTTCTTGGGCGGGTCGGGAAATATTGCGTTCGAGCCAAGTGCAAAGCATCGCCCGAGAGAGGAGCCAACCGCGGTGCACGCGGCCAGACGGATAATGTCCGGAGCCAGCTTCTTGATTTCATTGGGCGTGGCATTAGGCCAGTCCTTCGCTTGCCACGCCCACAAGGGCTTTACCACGCCGCCAAGTCCGGCCGGGACATACTGCAGGGCAAGGTCAACAAATTGTAGCCATCGGAATGCGTCGTGGTGCAAGAACTGGTCGGGCTGGTTGAACATGCCAGCGTACACCGAACCAGCATGCGCGCCCAGCAAGATGACCTTGGTTGCCCAAGGCGCTACCGCAACAGCTTCAGATGCTGCGAGTTTTTGGCCGTAGCTCATGTTCGTCGCCCATCCCGATTACGACCCGGCGTTTGCGCACGGCGATCAGGCAGCACTGACCCAGCCCCTTTCGATCGCGACTTGCAAGGAATCAGCCAGAAAGGCACTCGTTCTCATCTGCACCCAAGGCTCGGAATTGGTCGCGCTGGGCAAGGGCGCGCTTCGCGATGGCCGCCGACCGATGACTCCACGCGGCCCAAATCCCTGGCGCGCCTGCCGCGAGACCTTGCCAACAGACGTCATTGCCGGTTCAGTGAACGGGTAGGCGCGACCAGCCCGCAAGACGTGTCCAAATGCCGACTGGCCATCGTCGCCGACGCCGCCCTCTCGTGCGAATTCCCGGTCCGGCACTGATTCGCGTCGCGTAGCGTCCTTGCCACATTCCATACACACCTGCCCCTGTGCTCGAGCGCTGCCAGGCAGAAACCGGGTGCCACGAGCCGCAGTCACCACAGCCGACCGCTCGGCCCCCGCGCCACCGCCGCGCGGCGCCGTCGATAACCAACGCTCTGCTGTTGGCGTCGGTTCCGCAACGCCCTGCGGGCTGTACGAAGCCTTGGCCGAACCCGACCCGCCCGTAGCCCCAGCCGCTTGCGCCCGCTGCCCAGCCACCTCGCGCTCAAGCCCGGCCTTGAGGTAGGTCACCCCCTCGCCGTCGGCCGTCGACTCCAACAGTCGACTTGCACTCAGGTACCGCTCTTGCCGCCCCGCGTGCTCCGCAACCGCAGCTTCAGACGGCTCGCCGCGCGGCTGGTCGGCCAACAAGCGTTCTTGTTTTCCGTCAAAGCCCGCCACGGTCACCCCTTTGCCCCACGGCCTGGGCGCAGCGTATGGCCGCGCTGCGGCGGCGTCAAATCCGATTTCGCGCCAGCGCGCGTTGTCGCCAGCGCCTACTTGGTCCGGCCTTGAAAGAGGGCCGTCACGGTGACGGTCCCGGTGTCGAGCGTGTACATGAGCTTGAGGTACGGGAACATCTGCGGGATGGACAGACGCGTGCCGTCCGACGACGAACTGGTGATCGCCGACGTCTCGACCAGCTTGGTGTAGGTGGACCCGTCGAGGCTGCCGAAGACGGCGACCTTGAGGCCGGCACCGCCGGGCGTGCCGGAGTACGTGAACAACACGTCGCCTTCGTCGAAAAGTGTGCCGTCCCAAACGCTGGTGTTGGGCACGATCGTATAGGTCGACGTGCTGGCGGTCAGGCTTGCGGCGGAGCACAGGCCCCAAGCGGCGGTGACGTCGTCGAAAAGGATTGTCGCCGTGGCCGAAATGCGCACGCGACCCTGCATGGAGTCCGTGCGGGCGAGTTGGATGCCCAGGCGGGTGATGGGCGCGAACTCCGCCGGTTTGTTGGCATAGAACGCCACGCTGCGGCCGGTCTGGATCGTCGTGGTGTTGCCGTCAAGGTTGCGGGCAAACGTCGTGAAAGTGCGGCCGTCGTTGCCATATTCGCCGTAAATCAACACGTTGGTGTTGTCGGTCTTCTCGAGCAAGTTCAGGTCGAGTCGGATGCCCTTGGCTCCCATGAACTCTTTCCAGGTCGAGCTGTCCGCCCAGAAGATCACCGAGGCGCCGCTGCGCTCCGTTTCCAGGATGTTGTCCTCGGCGAGGACGATGACTTTTGGTTTCTGGCACATGGCATTGCTCCAATTCGGGCGGCGTGGCCCGGTGAGGCGGCCGACTTTACATTGCCCCCCCCCCTGCAAGGTCAAGGCCAATCTGCTCCAGCACGCCCCTTGATTGTCACGGCTTTGTCATGAAGCAAAAGCGCCGCGCCGCCATCCGCGTTGGCCATTGCCCAACCGCCGCCAAACCGCCTGCGATGATTACGAACACATCAACACCACCTTGCCCACACTAGCCCCGCTCTCCAGCGCTTGATGCGCCCTGGCCGCCTCCTCCAACCTAAACGTCGTCACCGGCAGCGGGCGCAGCTGCCCTGCAGCGCACAGCGGCAACAAGTACCCCAACGCC
The DNA here is from genome assembly GCA_005792545.1 of Pseudomonadota bacterium. Classification (GTDB taxonomy): domain Bacteria; phylum Myxococcota_A; class UBA9042; order UBA9042; family UBA9042; genus SXRM01. The sequence goes on from SXRM01000158.1 coordinate 6,002, forward strand.
TCGGCCAGCACATCGGTCCGCTCAAACAGAAACGACAAGTTGAAGGCCAGCACACTCTTGTTGTCGGTCGTCAGCGCCAGCGGGTTGAAGCGAGGCGTGCGCAGCCAATTCCACGCCAAAAGCAGCCAGTTGCGCCGACCCGAACCGCCGCGCGCAAACATGGTGTGAAAACCGTACACCACCAGTTTGCCGCCGGGACCGAGCAGCTTGTAGCTGTCGGCAAGGGTCTCGACGCCGTTGGCATCGAGCGCCACTGCAAAGCCCTCTGGCGCGAACGCCCGCGCCGCCGGCCGCCAATCGCCGCTGAATTTGTCGACCACAGCCTCACAACCGAGCGCCTGAACAGCCGCTACTTTGTGCGCCCCGCCGACCACGCCAAACACCCGACAGCCCGCGGCTAGCGCCAGTTGCACGAGCGCCTGGCCCACGCCGCCCGCCGCCGAGTGCACCAGCACCGCTGCGCCCGGCCGCGCGTGCGCCAGGTAGTGCAACGCGTACCACGCCGTCAGAAACACCGCCGGAAAGCCCGCCGCCTGCGGGTCGGTCCAGTTGGGGGGCATGCGCATCAGGTACTGCGGCGCACAAACGACCTGGCTCGCGTAGCCGCCAAAGCGCACCAGCGCGACCACGCGCTCGCCGACGGTCCAACCGCTGACGCCGTCGCCCAGTTGGTCGATGGTGCCCGCGACCTCGAAGCCGGGGGTGATGGGCCAACCGACGTAGACCTTGGCCGACTCGTACAAGCCCTGCCGCACCATGCAGTCGGCGAAGTTGACGCCGATGGCGTGGACGGCCACGCGCACCTGGCCGGGGCCGGCGTGCAGGTCGGCGGTTTCGCGGTAGTGCAAGCGGTCGTGGCCGCCGGGGCTGGGGATGGTGATGTGGTGCATGGTGGGCCAGCGCAAGCCGAGCGCGGCGGTAGCGTACAGCAGGGTCGGGGCCACCAAAAGGCCGCGCAGTTGGCCCTTGCCGGCCTGCGCCAACCCCGCGACAATCCGCCTCGCGCGCCGTTCGCGCCGGTGCTCGTCGCCATGCCTCGCCCGTTACACGTTGCCTTTTGCCTGACGATCTTGGCCGCCTGCGAGTCCGCCCTCGACACACCGCAGCCAGTTCTGCCGGACAACGTCGGCCTGCCGCACGCCGACGACAACGCCGACGAGGTGCGCATTCAGCTGGACGGTATGCTGCAGACTTGGACCCGCGACGGCGACTGGCTGGTGTCGCCTGCAATTGCGGGCGTCGCCGGGGTCGAACGAACCGGCGCCTTGGTCGAGGTGAACGATGCCGCCCACGTGCCGACGCTGGAGGCCCAACTGCTGCACAAGGGCGCGGTCATCGTGTCCTGGCAGCCGCTGCTGCCGACCTTTGGCGAAGGTGTGCTCGGGGTCGCTGTGGCGCACTTTCCGGCACGCGGCAGCGCCGCGCAGCTGCGGGTGCGCGCTGACGAAGTCGACTGGCTGCGCAGCGTGCAGTGGAACGCCACCATCCCGCAGGCGCAAGTCGCCGATGTCGAGCCGACCGCGACCAAGACCGGCGCTTTGAGTGCCCCCTGGACGGGCTTTGGCATCGTCAGCCGCAGCGACTGGAAAGCCCGCGCGACCAAGTGCACTTCGGCCGACAAGGCGCGCACCCGCATCGCCATCCACCACACTGAAACGCCGGCCGACAATCCGGCGGCGCGCGTTCGGGCGATCCAGGCCTTTCACATGGATACCCGCGGCTGGTGCGACATCGGCTACCACTTTCTGGTCGCGACAGATGGCACGGTCTACGAGGGCCGCCCCTATGCGCTCGTCGGCGCGCACACTGGCAACAACAATAGCGGCAACGTCGGCGTGTCGTTCATCGGCTGCTTTCACAGCAAGGGCTGCGACCCCAAGCCGCCGACCACGCCGCCGCCGGCCATGCTCGAAAGCGCGGCGCACCTGCTGGGCAGCATCCGCAAGCTGGAAGGCATCGTCCTCGACAGCACCCACGTCAAGGGCCACCGCGACCACAGCGGCGCCTCGACCGACTGCCCGGGCGACCATCTGCACGCCAAAATCGGGCTGCTGATGGCGATTGGCACCAAGACCACGCTCGACCAGCCGGGCGAACCACAAGTTCCGGTCGAAAAACCACCTGAGCCGCCCAAGCCCGACCCAACGGCACCTTGCGCGTCGCTGACCTGTGGCGCGTGCTTGAAAGCGTCGATGTGCGGCTGGTGCACCTCAAAGGGCGCTTGCAGCAACGTTGGCGACGCCTGTGCGTGGCAAGGTGGGCTGTCGGCCTGTGCCGCGACCGTGACACCGTGCACGTTTGGTGCGTGTTGGAATCCGACCCTGGCCTTCCCCGTTTGCGCCAGTACCAGCAAGCCGGAGGACTTTTCGAGCGGCAAGTTCAGCGTCCACCGCTACTGGACCACGCTGCCCGCTGGCGAGACGCTGACCTTGCGCGTCAACCGCACGGCAGGGGCCTGGCAGCCGGCGTTGGTGGTGACCGATCAGGCCGGCAAGCTCGTCAGCGCGGGCGACAAGGCACCGCTGCATGCCAAGGTGCAAGTCCTGTCGGTGGTTTCGGGCCGGGCTGGCGACTTCGCGCAAGTGCAGCTGCTGGCCCAGGCTGACACCCCGGCTTTTGTGCACGTCACGAGTTGGGAAGCTGTGGATGGCAGTCTGCTGACCAAGCTGCCGACGTCGGCGACCTATTCGCTGACACTGCAGCAAGACTGTGCCGCGACTCCACCGGTGCTCGCCAACCAGGTCGCTGCTTATGCGGGCTTGTCGCAGGCCGGCATGGAGATTCCGCGCGCCGGTCTGGCCAACCCGACGCTGCAGAGCGTGTTTGGCTTGGGTACCGAGCCTTATGGCGCGCTCACGCCGTTTGGTGGCGGCAGTTGGGTCGCGGGCAAGGTCTCAGAGTTCGGCGGACCGCTCGACACCGGCGTGACGCCCACGGAGACCGGCGCCATCAGCGGCGAGGTGCTGCGGCAGCTCAACAACCCGCTGAACCCGGCGTCGAAAGTGCTGCTGGCCAACGCCGACAAGTACTACTACATCGCCATGCGCTTCAACTACCAGCCAGCCGGCAAGGCGTGGTGGAAGTCCGCGCGCATCGTTGTCGCCAACCCCAAAACCGGCAAGGCGGTGGTGGTGCGCCCGGTGGACTGGGGGCCGAATGTGAGCACCAAGCGCGTCGGCGACCTGTCGCCGCAAGTGCTCAAGGACCTGGGGCTGCAGACCGACGACACGGCGCTGTTTGCGTTTGCGAAGGCGGGTGCGGTGCTGGGCGTGCAGTAGGGGCACGCGGGCCTGCGGGGTTGGCCTGCCGTGTGACTGAATAACGCCATGTAATAGCAGTATAACGTCAGATCGAGCAACTATGATGCGGAAAATGACGCAGTTTCCGCAGCAGACTTGCGGAAACGACAAAATGACGCTATTCTGCGGCCATGAGCCTGCCGCGCCGCCTCGACCTCACCGACCTGACCCGCGACCACAGTGTGCTTTTGCTCGGTCCCCGACGCACGGGCAAAAGCTGGCTGCTGCGAACCACGCTACCGGCGGACCAGACCTATGACCTGCTGCGTCACGATATCTACGCCGAACTGGCTGCGCGGCCGAGTTTGCTCCGCGAGCGGCTGCAGCCGAGCGACCGCCTGGTCGTCATCGACGAGGTGCAAAAGCTGCCAGTCCTGATGGACGAAGTGCACTGCTTGATGGAAACCACGGCTACCCGCTTCGTGCTGAGCGGTTCGTCGGCGCGCAAGTTGCGGCGCACCCACACGGGCCTCATGGCCGGCCGCGCGCGCACGCGCTACCTGCACCCGCTTGTGAGCGCAGAGTTGCCGGACTTCGACTTGATGCGCGCGCTGCACACGGGGTTGTTGCCCCCGGTGTGGCTGGCCAGCGACCCCTGGGAGGAATTGGAGGGCTACGTCGGCGAATACCTGGAGCAAGAGGTGCGCGCCGAGGCGCTGGTGCGGCGCATCGACGGTTTCGCCCGGTTCTTGCGCACGGCGGCGCTGGCCAATGCGGAGCTGCTCAACTTCGAGTCGATTGCCAGTGACGCGCAAGTCCCCGCGCGCACGGTGCGCGAACACTACGCCGTGCTCACCGACACCTTGCTTGGTCGGATGGTGGAGCCGCGGTCGACCAACCGCAAAGCCGGCGGCCACGCCAAATTCTACTTCTTTGACACCGGCGTCGTGCACCGTCTGCTAGGTGTGCGGTACCTGCCCGACGACGGCGCGGCGTTTGGCAAGGCCTTCGAGACCTGGATCGCGCACGAGTTGGCAGCTCGCATCAGCTATCACCGCCTGGGCATGGACCTGCAATTCTGGCGCGACCGCACGGGCGCTGAGGTCGATTTCGTTATCGGCGACCACCTCGCGGTGGAGGTCAAGGCAAGCCGCAGTGTCGCGGACCGTGACCTCAAGGGTTTGCGCAAGCTGTCAGAATCGGTGGCCTTTCGCCACAAGATCGTCGTTTGCCGCGAGCCCGCGCCCCGGCGCGTGGGTGACATCGACATCTGGCCGTGGCAGCACTTCGCGCAAGCCTGGTGGGCGGGCGAGCTGGATCCGTAGGGGCAGGGCGAATTGGCTGGCGTGCCGGCGGAATTTGCTGCTTTGGCAGTGCAGTAGGCGCAAGCTGATCGACGGATGACTGCCCGCTACGACACGGTAGCCCCGTGCAACGCCACCCGAAAATGCCCGCCTTCGACCGAAAACTCTGGTTCGGGCAGACCGACATCGCGCATGGCTCTGCACATTTCGACCACGCCCAGGCCCAGGTTCTCGCGCCAGGCCAGCCGCGCCAGCACCGCCGCGATGGCAGGGTTGCGGCGCTGGCTGATGCCGCCCAGGCGGATGCTGTCCAGCGTCAGGTGGTTGAGCAAGCCGCCTGGGCTGACGACCTCAACGCGGTCGTCGAACACAAACACCCTGACTTGCGAGGCGGCCCGGTAATCGCGGTGCGCCACAGCATTGACCACCGCCTCGCGCAGAACGTCGAGCGGAATCCGCCCGGGCGCCGGTGCCAAGGGTCGCTGCCAGCCACTGCTCGCGCTCCCTTGCGCCAGATGGCGACTCAGGAAAGCCGCTGCGCCTTCGACTTGCGCCGGCAAGGGCCCGCCCAGCACCAGTCGGTCGGCCGTCTGTGTGGTCCACTCGCTGCCAACCATGCGGCAGACGCTGACGACCGCATCTGGCAGCCAGCGCTGCGGTTCGGCACCAAAGCACAACACGCCGGCTACGGTGGGCTGCCCGTCGCGGTCGGTCGCGTGCAGCGCGTGCAGATAGCGTGCCACCAGTGGCGGGTCAAAACTGCGACCGTAGGCGCGAGCCAGGGTGTCCGCGGCCAGGGCCAGGTCAAGGTCATCGGCACCCGCAGCGGCGATGGGCGATTCGTCGTACATGACCGCGGCGGATTCGAGCAAGCGCACCAATTCATCGCGCCGCGCCTGTCTGCTGCTGCTGGCATCGCGCACATAGTAGCGACCCAAGTGCGAAAACGGCCTGTCCGCGGCGAACGCGGGTACGCGGACAACCACGACGGTCACTTGCTCGACCTGCACTTTGGCGATGTGCACCGGCAGCGACGGACGAACCTGCTGGTTGGCAACGTCAGCGACCTTGCGCACGACGGCGTCGCATTGGGCCGCGGTGCCCGCGCCGGAGACGGTGCAGTCGTCCTCCACGCCCAGCACCAGTTCGCCGCCGCGCGTGTTGGCCAGCGCGACCAGCGCCCGGGCGAGCGCGGCACCGTCGATGTCCCATTTGGCGCGCGCGAGCGACTTGGCCTCGAGGTCGTCGGCCTCGCCCGATTGCCGCAGGCGCTGGAGCCAGGTTGGAAGGGATGGAGTCATCGGGGCTATCGCCTGAAATTGCGCAGCCCACGGTGCGTGGGCAACTACGCGGTGGGAAGGGTAGTCTGCGGCCGGGCGGTTGACAAATCGGCTGCGGTGGCATCGTTCGGGTGGCTTCGGCCGCAGCCCGCTGCGAGCCCGAACTGCGGGTCGGGGCGGTAACTGGCAAGCCAACCGGTGCCCGACCCCAAACCGGTTGGGCGGCCGCCGGTAGCGGACTGGCGACCGCGGATGCGGGCGCTCGCAGGGGTTTGGGGGCAGCGTGCCCCCTACGCTATTTCTGATTAGTGCTAATGATTCTGGGTACGCGGCGCGTCGCGGCCAGTTGCGGACATTGGGCCGCGGGCGTAGAGTCCAAATCGTCACCGCGGCGCAAGACCCCGCGCGGCCCGGACGGTCGGGGTCGGTCCGCAACCACTGACGCCAGGTGGCGCCACCCGCAACCTCGCGAACCAGCCGCACCACGACCAGATGCTTGCCGCCGCGAAGGGTGGCTCCTACGTGCACTGCGGCGGCGTGCAAGGCGCGGGCCTAAGGCGAACTGTCGCCATCGAAGGACAACTGCACGGCCGGGACGAGGGCATGATGATCGCAAACAAGTCGTCACCAATGGACAGCGAAAGGCTGGGCATTGGCAAGCAAGTAGCATCACCAATGCCGAGGTGCGCTAGCTTGGGCCTGGCCGTGGTCATGCTCCTGTGTCTGGTCTCTATGCAGGATCGCGATGACCCGAGGTCATCCGCGCTTGCCGTTCTTGCTTGCTCCGTGGGTCGCAAACTCGCGGCTTTGCAAGCCGACTCGCCGCTCCTTTCTTGCGGTAGGCTTGATCTCACTTCAAGGCGATTCTGTATAGCTCGTGCAGTCTACTTCACGAACCAAACATACCTCCGCCCGGCAAACTCCGATTGATGTGGCTTCACGCCGAAAGCTCATTTTCATGTTCGCAAAAAAATGCGACTAGGGTCGAAGTTGTGGGTCGGAAGGGAGAACTGTTCTTCAAGACTTTCGCTTCTTGCCAGGCCGGTGACGTAGAAGGCGCCCACCTTGGGATGGGGCAGTGGACGATTTGTACCACCGCACTTGACAGCGCAAAAGCCGTGGTTGCCGCTGCAACTGCCGTGACAACAATCGTTGACGACCGCACGGTCAATGTACCGGTAGTGCTTACCGATGGTGCAAGCTGCAAGTAGGCACTGTGGCGCAGGCTAACGATACCCACACCGACCGGGCAGAGGGCGGGCGAGGGCAAGGCACACCACGCCACCTTACACCCCACGCACGCGCAACCCCACGCGAAAAAACGTCCGCCCCTCGTCAAACCTGAACTCGGCCGGTGGCGAACCATTGTCGCGCAGAACCCGCTGGATTTTTGCCACGCCGGTACCGCGGCCCTCGGCCAGCCGCAGCTCTTTCAAGACCTCGCTTATGCGACGATTGCGCGCCGGCACCGGTGGCAACGGCTGGTCGCCGCACAGGTGACGCAGTTCCAGACCCGGCACCGGCCCTGGGTAACTGATGACATCCACGCGGTCAGGGCGCAAGTATACAGGATCGCAATGTACCGTGGTCATCGCGATTGCTGTTCTTGCTTGTTGCGTGGGTCGCAAACTCGCGGCTTTGCAAGCCGACTCGTCGCTCCGCGGTTATCCAAGGTTCTGATCTCAACTCAAGGCGATGCTGTGTAGACCTTGATGGGCTCGCGCTCGCCCTCCTACGAGCGGTGGTACACGGCGTTGGCAAGCGCCTCGCGGAGCGCAGCGCCCGGCAGTTGTTCGTAGCGTTGCGCCTGCGGGTCGTCGGCCTGCTTGGTCGTGACGAGGCCGAAAAGCGGCGACAGGTAGGCCAGACAGTCGCGCAATTGGTCTTGGATCGGCCGGCCGGCGAACACCCGTTCGTCCAGCACGTCGCCGCCCTGCTCAAAGCGCACGACCTCGATATGCGCCCCAGGGAACCAGCGCTCGGGATCCTGGCTGAAGCACAGTAGCCCGATGTTGCGCGGCGCATCGTGGCCGTTGACCGGGTCGACAATGCGTAGGGCCCGGTACAGCGTCGCGTTGTCGGGCTCTTCGGCAAGGCCGCTGCCGATTTCGGCGACGAACGCCCGCACGGAATGCTCACGCAGGTCCGTGATGGTCGCCAGCAACGCGCGCCTGTCGTCGAACGGCGCTCGTGCGGTCAACTGCATCAGTTGTGTCAGCAAAGCGGGTCGAGATTCGGCGGCGACCGTGCTACTGCCAAAGCGGACGAAGTAGCCGCGGCCCGCAGCCCGTGCACCGAGCGGAGCCTGATGCGGCCGCACCTGACTGGCCGGCGCCCACACCACCAAAAGCAGCCGCTCGCCGAACACCTCGGGCGACAGCACTGGCTGATAGACCGGGTCGATGGTGTGGCAGTGCCCGCGCAACCAGGTCTGGGCCGCGGCGAGTTCGGCTGCGGAACGGCCATCGGGCGGCAACACCGCGTGGCCATCGCGTTCGGCGACGCCCAGCACCACGTAGCCGCCGTTCAGGTTGTGCAGGTCGTTGGCAAAGGCGCAAATCGTGGCCAGCACCTGCGGCCCGACCACATCGGCATCCCAGGTGGCTTTGAACTCGACGCGCGCCAACTCGACGCCCCGCTGGTGCAGCAGGTCGGTCAGGGCGATGGGCAGGATCGAGGGCAATGGGGGCTTGTTCGCGGGCGGCGAGCGCCGGGGAGCGGCAGTTTCGCGCGGTGGGGCGGGGCGGTCAAATCGGGGGCGGCTCAGTGTGTGGTTCGCGAACGCTCGTCTGCGTGTCAGTGTCCATTGTGGGGGCCCGGCTGTCGCCAGTACGCGCGCATTCGTTCGACGTTTGCGGCCAGAGTCATTTGCGGACGCAACCGCACGCGAGTAGCCTGTTCCCACGCCCTGCCGCGTACAAGCCCCGGCGCAGGCAGTCTTTCCCCAGGGGCAACCGGATTTGACGTTGGTGCGGCCGTTGCAGGCGGTCGCGCTGATGTCGGTTTTGGCGGCGCATTGCGCCGATTGGGGGCGACCATGCAGGCAGGCGGGGACGCAGCGGTTCCAGGGAAAACGCGTACAAAATCAATTGCTTCGGGGGGGGTGGCTAGCAGGCACACCACTGCGGCTGAACTGGGTCCGCGGCCGCTTGCGCAGCGGCAGCACGGCCGGTTGGCTCGCCGTCGCCCGCAAGGTCGTCGATACCTGGTTCGGCGGCGATCCCGCCGCGTTCTTGGCCGATGCCTGCCGCTGCCCGGGCTGGACCGCCTTTCGGGACAGGTGCGCATTGTGCTGCCCGCTGCGCAAGTTGCGGGTGGCCGTGCATGTGCTGCTCGATGTGGACGCCTACGGCGAGGACGCGGCGCTTTGGCTGTCGATGACCCAGCATCGGCGCTTGCTGCCGGTCGACGAACCACAGCGCCGGGCCGACCTGGCCAAACGGGCGTATGCACACCGGTGGTCGGCCCGCCAGTTGGCCGACGCTATCGGCCTGGCGCGCAACGAAGAAACGCTGCCATGCCGCCGGCCTGGAAGGCCCCGCATGTAGCGATTGCAAGGACGCTCCGGGCGCGGCCATTGTGCTTTCACTGGGTTGCACGAACTTTTCAGAAAACCCGCATACGCAAGCCCTGTGAAATGGTACCGGTACCATTTCGGCAGCGGTGGCACAGGCGCCGCGAAGCCGCCGCGGCTGCACTGAGATACATGATTACACTGACTATTTCCGAGATCAGAACCAGCGCGTGCAAATCGGGCCTCTTGCCGAGATTTGGCCGTGTGCGTAAGGTGCAAGTCGTCCCCGCCGCGCACGACCCCGCGCGGCCCGGACGGTCGGGGTCGGTTCGAAACCATTGGCGCCAGGTGGCGCCACCAGCAACTGCGCGGTCCAGCCGCGCGGAGGCATCCATGGCCGTCCACTGCACCGCCTATCTGTCGAGCGTCAACGGGTCCAGCGCCTACGCCAACGTGACGCCGCTCACCGATCCCTATGGCGCGGTCGAATCCACAGAGCTAATCCTGCCGCGCGACAACCACTTGCTTGCCGCCGCGATTGGTGGCTCGGGTGCGCTGCGCGGCCGCGTGCAAAGCGTGGGCCTGAGCCGCATCGGCTATCCGCAAATCACGCCCATCAACGGGGCGTTAACCACCGCGACTGGCATCACCCGCGTGTGCGACTACAGCCAGCGCCCACCGCTGGTGACCGCCGGCGAAGGCGTGTCGGTGGGCATCATGAACGGCGGCGCGGCCAGCACCTTGGCTTTGCTGCTGTTTGGCTACGACTTGAAGGCCCCGCCGCCCGGCCAGTCGTTCTGGCTGCGGTACTCCGTCACCGCTGGCGCGGCAGCCACCGCCAACACCTGGTCGACCTACCGCGAAACCGATGCCACGCCGCTGACCTGGGAGACCACGCCACCGTCCGGCACCTACGCGATTATCGGCATGGACCACTGGGGTGCGACCGCGATGGCCGCGCGGCTGATCCTGGCGACCTACCGCTACCGGCCGGGGACGCTTGCGCGCACGAGCGTGACGGCTGCCTGGAACGACCCGCTGTTCATGGACGGCCGGCTCGGCATCCTGGGCTACTTCACCAACTGGCAGATGCCGGCACTGGAGGTGCTGTGCACCGGGGCAGACACCGCGTTCGAAGGCATGATCCGGGTCATCCGCATCGGTGGGCCGGAGATGTTGCCGTCGTCGCGGTAGGCGCGGAAAGCGGCGCAACGAGGTTCAGGCAGGTCTGCCGCAGGGCAACCAGGACAGGCGGAGGAGCAGATGGCGCGCAAGGGTGACATTCAAACGGCGACGGCGACGACCTCGGTGTCGGTTCTGGTCGGCGAGCGCAGCAACCGGCGGGCGCTGGTGCTGTTTGCGCCGGCGGCGGGTTCCTACACGGTCAGCGACAGTCCGAGCATTATCAACGGGCAGGGCGTGTACCTGACGTCAACGTCGGACCCGGTGACACTGGATTACGCAGTGGTGGGGGATTTGGTGCAGCAGGCGCTTTTCGTGCTCGCGTCGGGCACGATGAGTTTTGGGATTATTGAGGTTATTGAGTAGGCCATGGCTACGATTCGGGTGCATGGGAAGGTCGAGGGGTTGCCGGAGGGGATGCATCCGCTGGTGGTGGTGGAGTTGTTGGTGCCGGCCACAGGCGGCCATGCTGTCGGTGGCGTCGCGGTTGTCGATGTGGAGCGGCGGTTCGCGGTCGAGGCCACCACCGATACCCAAGATTGGCGACAAGGCGAATCAGCCTTTCTGCGTACATCGATTGCAACCAATTCAGGGCTCACGCAGACGACGCACGCCGACGTCAATCTCTCGTCATCGCAGGTCAACGGCGCAGCGTCGGTTGACTTGTGGATGTCGCTGCCCGCAAATTGTACGCCGCTCGCCCCCACCGCTGTCCCCAAGGCGGAGCCAGCAGGTGGTGCCTTTGCGGTCCCCGCGGCCGTCATGCTCGAAGCCGCGTTGCCGATGCAACCATGGCGACCACTTGGCCAGGTAGCCAACTCAAAGTGCGGCTGTGCAGGTGGCCTGGCCACGGGCTACGGCACTGGCGCTTTGGCCGAGTTCAACGGTCACTTGCAGACCTCCGCCGCGTAGGGGCCAACCGCAATGGCATTGTCGCCACCCAAAATCGTTGGCCCGATTTCTCCTTGCTCGACCACGATTCGCGTAGAAGGCCAGCTTAAGGGTGCGACGGTCACAATTGTCGCCGATAGCTACACGGTGGTTGGGGAACTGAAAGCCGCAAACGGCGGCCAGGACGACATTGCAGTCCAGCTTGGCGCATTGACGCCCGGCGTCAATCTTCGGGCCAGGCAAGCCCATGGCGGTGACGTCAGCGCCCTCTCCAAGCATTTCGTGCCGGTTCAAAACGCAGCGCAATTCAGCGCGATTCCACCACCCACGCTAATGACACCCCTTTTCGCGTGCGGCCGATGCATTTTGGTTGTTGGCGCGCTACCCGGTGCACTTGTGCGCGTTCGCGTCGAGCCTGGCGCCACCATTGTCGGCGAGGCCGCTAGTCTGCAGGGCGTGGCGGTCGTCCACCTGAGTGAACCTCTACTCGCGGGGCAGCGGCTGTCCATCAGTCAAGTACCTTGCGGCCAGAGCGAGACAGATGGCGCGCTTTCCCCACCAGCCGCTGCTCTGTCTCCGCACGCCGTGGGCGCGCTCCCTGCACCAGTGATTGACCTGCCAATTGAGCGCTGCTTGACTGCCCTGCGCATTCGCAATGTTGTACCTGGCGCCGCAGTCAGGCTGAAGCGCTCGGGCGAGGCAGACTACTCTGGCTTTTTCTTTGGCTCCACATTGTGGTTTCCGTTTGCGCCGGAATTGGTGCCGAATCAGACAGTCCAGGCCATTCAATCCTTTGGCGACTGTCCGGGCATCGCAGACGGCGTATCCAAGGACTACACGGTTAGTGAGGGGCCGATATTGGCGTCACCTGTCATCGCTGGGCCGGTCTGCGCGACAACCACGCACGTCCTGCTCGCTCAGTTGACCCCTGGTGCAACCGTAGAAATCTACATTGATAACAAGCCGTCCGGCGGAATCTTGTTGCAGGTACCGCCCACCTCAACGACCGCGATGTGCGAGTTGCCAGACCTCGCGTCTGGCCAGCTAATTCGAGCGCGCCAGCGAGTTTGTGGCGTTACGGGCCCATATTCGAAGGCGCACACGGTGCTTCCGGCACTGCAAGTGGGGCAAAATGGCCCGGTCAAGCCTGCCGCGCCCCTGTTCGCGGGTGCATCCGTCATCCGCTACATCGGATTGGAGAACTGCACTTGGATCCAGCTATTTTCCAAAGCGTTTGGCATGATTGGCGAGGGGGCTCCAAGTGGCGGGTCGGTCGACGTCGCGATCGCGCCTAGCCTGCTTGAAGGAGACGACATCACGCCGCTTGTCATCGGCTGCGGCGGTGGACAGTTTGCCACGGTGCCAGTCAAAGTGCAGAAGCCGCCACCAATCATGCCGCCTGTCGTTGTGGCGCCCTGCGACGTTGCATACGAGGTCATCGTCACCGGCGTGATTCCCGGGGCAATGGTGTGGCTGTTTCAGAATGATCAGCTGGCGCACACAGCGCAACTCGCGGTGACTGATATGGTCAAGTTCGCCGTCGCTACACCGAAATTGGCTGGTGCTACCTCATTTCGGGCGATCCAGTTCTTCAACGGCAAAGTCAGCGAGACGTCGGCGCCTGTCGAGGCCACCCAATCCGATGGCAGATGGCGAATCAACGTAGCAAACTCACAGATTCTTGCCGTGCATGCCGCGCTTTTGCCCAGCGGGTTGGTGCTGTATTTCGGCGGAGACCAGCACTTTCAGGGCGCTGGCGACAATCTCGACAACTCCAGGCTGTACGATTTCACCAATCATCAGATTGCCAAGGTTGTCTACAAGGAAGAGCTATTGGACGCATGCAATCTGGCAAAGCTGACCGGTACGTCCAAGGTCATGGGGCAGAAAAATGGCGCCAACGTGTCGGTTTCCATCAAGCTTGCGACAAAACCAGACCTGTTTTGTTCTGGGCACGCGATGTTGCCGTCGGGCGACCTGTTGGTTTCCGGTGGTACTTCGCTCTGGTCGCCGGGCGAAGGACCCGAGGCCGGCTACCATGAAGGCCACTTCTATGGCGCTCGCTGGTCGTTGGTATTCAAGTGGGAGGAATCTCGGTGGCTGTTAGGCCCGGCGATGAATGGCTTCGACATCGCAAAGTTCGGTGCTTGCAGCGGGAAGGCTTCAAACTTGAGCGCTGCCACAGTCGAGATTGACAAGGCTCAGATTTCATACGCCACTGCGGCTGCGCATCCTGAATTGACTGGTGGGCGCTGGTACCCAACGTTGCTGACCTTGCCAAGCGGCAAAGTCTTCGCGGTAAGTGGCCACCCATTGCCACTTGACCCAAGGCACAACAACAATGAAATCGAAGTAGTTGATCCAGCGCAGAGCCCAATGAAATGGGCGGTTATCGGTGGCCAACCGTCCAAAGCGATAGACTGCAGTGGGGGGCGTCAGTTTGATTATCCTCGGCTGCATGTGCTGCCCAATGGCACGATCTTCTGCTCCACGAGACAGGCACCGTCATTGGCTTCGCCTTCAAGCACGGGGCCCATGATCTGGGCGGACTTAGCAGACCAGAACGACTGGATTGTGATTGCAGGGCTTGCGCCGTATGCCAACGGCGCGGAAGTCAACCCAGGTGGGCCAGCGCCTTGGAGCCAACGTTACCAGTCACTTACCTATCCTGTGTCGACCTGCATGCTACCGCTGCATGACGGCATTGCGCTTCCCGACCTCGCAATTGCGAGATTTTTGTTGTTTGGTTGCCGCCAAGTCTATTTGCTCGCAGTCAAGCCCGGTGGCAACAATCAACCGCCTGATGTCGGCGTTGTGGAATTGGCGCGTACGCTGCACGCACCTAAGGATCCGCCTAAGATAGCGCCTGAGCGGTCACACGCGAACCAAGTCATATTGCCGACTGGCCAAATTCTCTGCGTGGGAGGTGTGCAGGCCCAAGGAGACAACAACACCGCAGTTCGAACGTGCGAATTACTAACGCCAGCGGCAGCAGTTGTGCATGGGGAGCCCGCACCGATTGACACCATCGTGCCGCTTTCGCTTGCGGCGAACACGAAACTTGCCGCAGCACGAAACTACCACTCTGTCGCCCTGCTTTTGCCCAGCGGCGCAGTTTGGGTTGCGGGCTCCAGTTTGAACGCCGACCCTGGCCCACCAGCCAGCTTTGCAGAGAAGCAGATAGACATCTTTGAGCCATGGTACTTTTGTTTGCCGCGACCGAAAATCATAGACTTCCCCATTCGCCTGGTCATACCGAAGTTGGGTGGCGGCGCTCGTCGTACTGGCCCCGAAAACGCAAGCAACGAACTTGACAGTTTTGAATTCACAGTTCGTCATGGCCGGCCGATCACCAGGATTTCTCTGGTGAGACTGGGCTCTGTTACACACGCATTCAATTCTGATCAGCGCTGCATCTTACTGCCGATTGTCAGTCAAGCCCATGAGTTCTATCGGGGGATCGGTCCGACTTCAGCAAACGTGACGATTCCGGGTTGGTACTTAGCATTCGTACTGGATGACTATGGTGTGCCGTCTCTTGGCGTGGCGGTGCAGGTGGTTGTTGATGCCTAGCCGAAAGTTGGCAGCATGCCTGGCACAAGATTCATGGTCGCGTGCATTGTTTGCGCTAGCGATTGGCGTTGGTTGTGTCGATGTTGAGCAGGCACGCCCGTCGTGCAAGAAAGTCCCGCATGCTAAGGCGGATTGCAATACCCCTCCCGATTGCGTTGAGGAAATGTGTTCCGCCGCTCTACCGGTCACGACTTGCACATGTGCTGGCGTTATGCAGAGGGGCGGTCCGGGTTGTGGACCGGTTTCGAACTGGAAAATGGACTGGATTAGTTATGTCCTTGAGGGCTTTCAGTGTTCTGGAGGTGCCAATGACTTTCCGAAATTCCACAAAGTGGTCGTGCGACTGCAGTCACCTCACCAATTGTCCTCCCTCAGGGCGCACCAGACCATGCCGGAGCACTGGTTCACCGGCCCGCATACCGGGTTCGATGCTGTGAAGGAATGGGATACATCCTGGCGAGCACCTGAACCGTCGGGCACCGATCTTCAACTGGTTGAATTTCACCTCAAATTTTCACACGTCTTGTGTTCGGACGACCCTCTGACCTACTGCATTTACGCCGACGCCAACAACGACCACACCTGCCAAGCTGACGAGCCACGCGGCGTCGCCTCCCTACCCAACCCGCGCGACATTCGCGAGCCCATCGTCTACACCACCGCGCCAGTCCAGCTCGGGCTGGACTCCACCTGCTGCGTCTACCCAGGTAAATGACGCCCTTGGCCGCATGTGATTGTCCTTGGCCATGTCAAACTACCTCGCGCGCGCGGTACGCCGCATCTCTCGCCAGCCAGGTCGGGCACTTGCTGCCCCTGCGGTGCTCAGCGTTGTGTAACAGCCCAGCAAACCCCATCTACCACCGAATTCCACGCCAACTACACTGGGCACCAGGAGGTGCCCGATGCCCAGCCCGAGTTTGCCCCGTATTGCCGTCCCTACTCGTCAACCGTTCTCGCCACGCCGCTCGTCCA
>SXRM01000159.1 GCA_005792545.1 Pseudomonadota bacterium
GAACTCGATCGGATCCTCGACGGTGATGATGTGGCAATTGCGGCCAGAATTGATGAGGTGGATGAGCGACGCGAGCGTGGTCGATTTGCCCGAGCCGGTCGGTCCCGTGACCAGGACTAGCCCCTGTTGCTTGCCGGCAAGCTCCTGGATGGCCTGCGGCAGACCAAGCGTGCGGATGTCCGGAATCTGCATCGGAATCAACCGGATCGCCATCGCAATCGTGCCACGCTGGTAGTGGGCGTTGACGCGGCAGCGATGCTTGCCCGTGAGCGTAATCGCGAAGTCGAGCTCGCGTTCAAGCTCAAAGGTCTCGCGCTGGCTGTGCGTCAGCAAGCCAAACAGCAGCCGCCGTGCGTCGCCCGGGGCAATCTTGTCGGTTTTGAGCGGCAGCAGGTCGCCATTGACCCGCAAGATCGGCGGCATGCCGACGTTGATGTGGATGTCGCTGGCGTTGGAACGAATGGCCAGGTGCAGTAGCGTCTTCAAGTCCACCGCGCCCACGCTCGGCAGTTCGCCATGTTCCGCGGCCAGCGCTGCCACACTTCGCTCAAAGCCTTGGGCCGCCAGCCGAAACTCCTCCGGGTTGGTCGCGAACGCCATGCCCGCTTCCAATGTGACAACTTGATGTTCGTAAAGTCGCAGCAGCGAGCGCTGGAACGACTGCACGCCTTCGCCGGCTTGCAGCAAGTCTGGCAGTTCATCCAGGCGCATTTCGCGCAGCAAGCGCTTGACGCCGGGTGTACCGGCCAGCAGCTCGACCGCCGGGACTCGGCCCTTGCCGTCCGCACGCGGCAACAGGCGTTGCGCAACGACCCCGACCAGGCAGCCCGACAGGTCGATGCACACCTGATGACGCGCCGAATCGGGATACCAGCCGAGCACCCGTTGAATCGTCTGCACTGTATCGGCCGTGTGCAGGCTCGCGAGCACCAGGTGCCCGGTCAGCGCCGCCGACAGCGCCACCTGCATCGAGTCCTGGTCGCGCAGCTCGCCGATGACGATGACGTCCGGGCTCTCGCGCACCACGTGTCGCAGGGCCGATTGGTAGTCTGCCGTGTCCACGCCGATCTCGCGCTGGGTGACGATCGACCTGAGGTCGTCGTGCACGAACTCGATGGGGTCCTCGAGCGTGACGATGTGGCGTGCAAAGTGGCTGTTGACGTGGTGGACCAGCGCCGCCATGGTCGTTGACTTGCCGCTGCCGGTCGCGCCGACTACCAGCACCAGCCCGCGCCGCTCGCCGACCAGATTGCCGAGTGCTTTGGGCAGCCCCAGGCTCTCAAAGGTGTGCTGACCGCTCGGGATGCGGCGGATGACGATGCCCAGTGCGCCGCGCTGCACATGGACGTTGAGGCGAAAGCGGCCGAGCTCCGGCAGGCTGACGGCGAGGTCGAAGTCGCCGGTCTTGTCGAATGCGGCGCGGACGGTGGGCGAGAGCACTTTGCCCAAGAAAGCGTCGATTTCTGCACGGGTGCTCGGCGGGTGGGCAGTGAGCACGATGTTGCCGTCGACGCGATAGGCGGGTGGGCGGCCTTCGGCGACGAAAAGGTCGGAACTGCGGCCTTGGACCATAAAGCCGAGTAGGGCGGTGATGTCGGGCATGGGGTCCTTGTGGCAGTGGTTGCCCTAGAGCTCGAGTTCCGCCCCATGCCGCATCGTATTAACGACGACAGTCGTGCAGTGCCAGTGACACCGCATCATTGCCTGCGCCTCAGCCACCGGCGGCCAGCTTCCCGGCGCCAACAACTGCCGCAAGTGCCGGTCATTTGCCCGCTGCGCCAACGCCACTGGCAGCGCACGCTGCCAGTCCGCCGCCGAGCCATCCAACGCCACGCTGGCAAAATCGCTGCGCAGTAACGCATCGCATAGCGCTGGCGCATCGGCGACATCGCGCACTTGGGCTCCGAGCGTCGCGGCAATCGGCTTCCAGGCCCTCAGCGCCGCCGCGCTGAGCGCCAGCACTTGCACCGGGCACCCGGCCAGGGTGGCCGCCACCGCGTGGCCGATGGCGTGCTGCGTCGGCTTGCCTTGCCCAGCAAGGACCGCCAGCGGCCCTTTGCTGTGGATCCAGCGATTGGCGCTGGTCTGTCCCGGGATCCTTCGATTGTCGGCGGCCTGCGCGGCACTTGCGACGGCGCACAGGCCAAGCAATGCCGTCCGCGACTCGCCCGCGCCAAGCCACCGCGCATCGCGCAACGCGTCGGCAAGCTCTGCGGCACGCCGGCCGACGGACTTGAGCTGCCCGGCCAATACCGGCAACGAGTCGCTCACTGCGGTCGACGACGGCACACTGGCGGGCATCGTCCCAACGACCGCGCGGGCTTCCGCGTCGAGGTCTGGCACGCGGACGACTTCGCCGGTCAAGGCCGGCAAGTAGTCGGGACCACCGGCCTTTGGGCCTGTCCCTGACATCCAGTAGCCCCCAAACGGCTCGATCGCAACCCGCGCGCCGGTAATCGGCCGGTTGACGTAGAGGTTGCCGACTCGCGCCGCGGCGGCCAGGGCCTCAATGTCATCTTCGGACTGCGCAAACACGCCACCCGTCAGCGCGTAGAGCGGCGCCCGCCACACCCGCAGCGCCGCCTCGAGGTCGCTTACTGCCAGCAAGTGCACCACAGGACCGAACAACTCCTTGCAAGCAAAGGTCTCCGCGTCCAGCCCGGCGTGTTCCGGCAGTTCCACCACCACCGGACCGACCAGCAGCGCGCCTTCTGCCGTCGTTTGTGGCAGCGGGCCGGCGTCGTCGCGACTGCGGTCGACCAGAACCTTGCCGCCGAGTTCTGCCGCTTCGCGGGCCACATCGAGCGCCGCCTGCCGCAGCCGGGCTCGGTCCTCGGCGGACACGACCGGGTTGATCCGCGTACCTGGCGCAGCTGCCGAACCCAGCTGCAAGTCACGGGCCGCGCGGCAAAATCGTTCCGCAAATGCGGCGGCCACCCGTACGTCGACCAGCACCCGTGAACAGGCGCTGCACTTCTGGCCGGCGTGCCCGAATGCACTTTTCAGCGCACCGCTGACGGCCTGATCCAGATCGGCATTGGCCGTCACCACGATGGCGTTCTTGCCGCCCATCTCGGCGACGACCCGGGTGGCGCGGCCGTCAAATGTGCGCGGTCCGACGGTCCGGTGCAGCAGGCTGCCGACCTGTTGCGATCCGGTGAACACCACGCCAGCTAGCCGTGGGTCGCGCGTCAGCGGCGCACCAACGCTGGGACCATCGCCGGGCAGGTGACACAGCACGCTCTCTGGCACGCCGGCACGATGCAGCAGGTTGACCAGGGTCTCTGCAATCAACGGCGTTTGCTCTGCGCTTTTCAGCAGCACCGTGTTGCCCGCCGCCAGCGCTGCGGCTGTCATTCCGCACGGGATGGCCAACGGAAAATTCCACGGCGCGACGACGGCAATGACGCCCAACCCGCCAAAGGTCGGCTGTGCATCGGCGTGAGCGACGGCCTGGCGAGCATAGTAGTGCAGAAAGTCGATGGCCTCATCGACGTCGCCGATGGCTTCCGGTCGCGATTTGCCGGACTCTGCGACGATCAATGCCGCCCACGCGGGTCTCGCTGCGCGCATCTGCTCCGCGGCGCGCACCAGGGGCATCGCGCGCGAAGACGCGGGCCGGTCGCGCCAGGCGGACAACGCCGCGACGGCATCGTTCAGGGCGACCTGCACGTCATGGGTGCTGGCCAGCCGAATCTGCCCGACAATGCGCGCCGGATCGGAGGGCGAGACCACAGTGTGCAGCTCACCGGACCGCACTGGGTCATCGCCGTCCACCGAAAGTCGCGCATTGATGGCCGCTTGCAGTGCTTGACGGTGTGAAGGCCGGTCCAGCATCGCCGGTGCCACGTTGCGAAACGTCTCCGCCGGCTCAGCGCCGACAAGATCGGTGCGCACCAGGCGACCGGCATCGCGCAGCGCCAACACCTGGTTGCGCGGGACCACCAGCAGGGCGTCCAAATCCACACCGTGGCGTGCGGCGGTCAAGACGCCGACCTGTGAGCTGTTTTCGAGAATGCGCCGCACCAGGTAGGCCATGCCGACCAGCAGCGAGCCCACCGGCACGTAGTTGCGTACCGCCCAGCCGCAAGCCGCCATGCCCCGGCTCAGCGCCTCGTAGGTCATGTGCAGTGCCTGGTGTTCGATCGACGGCGCCGCCGGGAACAACCGCGCTCGCGCCGCCTCCGCAAAACAGTGGTCGCGCAGGTTGTGGCTGCCTAAGCACAGTTGCACCGCGTCGCCAGCGCGCAGGCACGCCAGCGTCAGCAGTTGATAGGCTGCGTCCGTCTCGGCCTTGTTGAGGAACTGCGGCGCCTGAACGTCGTGGGCAGCCGATTCGATGGTCTCGGCGTCCCAGTACGCGCCCTTGACCAGCCGCAGCGGCATCACCACGCCGCGTTGGCGAGCGTAGGCGATGACCTCGTTCAGGTGGCGACCGGCGTCACGCAAGTAGGCTTGCACGATGATGCCGATGTCAGGCCAGTCCCGCAGTTCGGGCGTGTCGTCGAGCGCGCGCCGCAGCATGGCAAACGTCAGGTCGCGCACTGGATAGTGCTCGGCGTCCATATGGATAAAGACACCCGACGTTCGTGCCGCCACCAAGATGGCCACCAGCCGCGGTCCCACCCGCCGCCACACGCCCTCGGGGTCATCCGGGTTGTAGTCGCTGCACAGGGCACTGGTCTTGATCGACACATGCGCCCGCGGCAACCCAGCGGCATTGCGGCCTGGCCCCGCTTGCCGTGCAATGCCGGCGACCAGTGCCAGGACGCGGTCGCGGTAGACGTCGGCCTCGGCTTCGCTGACGACCAGTTCGCCCAACTGGTCGACGGTGGCATCGCGGCCCGTTGCGGTCAGGTCGTCCAAGGCCCGGGTCGCCCGCGCCATGTCTTCGCCAGCGATGAAGGTCCGCGCCATCGCCCGCACCGCCGCCCGCGTGCCGGCCGCGACCAAGCGCGCTGGCAGCCCGCCCACAAGCTGCGCCGCAACGCCGACGCCCCAGGCCATCCACCCCGGCATCGCCTCCGGCTCGCGCTCGCCCGAGCGCAGGCGCGCGTCGTCGGTCGCCATGCGGCGCAGCGTTTCGCGCAACAGCCGCACCACTTCGGTGCCCGCAGTGTCGTGGTCGAGCGCTGGCAGAGCCGCGACAAACCGCAGCAAGTGCACGCGCAGCACTGCGATTTCGGTGGTCAGGCCCAAGCCCAACTGGCTCAGCCGCTCGCGCACGCCCGGGCGATGGTCGTCCATGGCCGCCGCGATCCGGCGCGCCAGCGTGGCGGTTTCCGCGTGCGTCTGCTCCAGCGCCCGGCCGAACTGACCCTCGGCCCGCCACCACGGTAGAAGGTCGCAATCCCTGGCCAGCCTTTCGACGTCAAGCGCGCCCGCGTCCGGAGCAGCCTCGTCCCAGGCGGCGACCAGGGAAACAAGCTCAGCCAGTCGAGCCGCGTCGACGTCGTTTTGGCCGCGCCGCCCCGCCGCGGTCAGCCACCGCTCCTGCGCCATACGCGGAGAACCCAACGAGATGATTGCCTGAGCCGACTCGATCGCCGCCGCCAGCAGCGCCCCGCCGGAGTCCAGCACCGCGCGATAACTGGTGGCGGGTCCGAGCTCCAACTCGCGCGTCAACTGGCTGGCAAGGTCGGGCACAAGGCCGCCGTGGGCGACGACGCAGGCGCTCAGGTCCTCACTGAAGCGGATAGCCCAGTCGCGGCCAGCGTGGCGCCAGGGCAGGGCACGGATTGCAGGTAGGCTCGGAGTCATCGTCAGCGCTCGTCAGTTGGCCAGGTAGGTGATGACGTAGTCCCACACGAAGATGCCGATGGCGCTCGTCACCACGCAGTTGTTGACTGCCCGCCCGACGCCCGCCGCACCGCCCGAAACCCCAAGACCATAGAAACACGAGACCACGCTGATGCTGGCGCCAAACGTCACGCCTTTGCTCAGGCCGACCAGGTACTCATCTAGCAACTGCGAGTTGAACACGCCGTTGAAGAACACCCGCCAGTCAACATCCAAGATGAACTGTGAGGTCAGCGCCCCGCCCACCAGCGCGAACAGGTCGCCAAGTGCGGTCAGCAGCAACAGCATGACCACCATGGCCAGAAAACGCGGTACGACAAGGTGCTGCATGGGGTCGATGGCCAGCGCGCGCAAGGCGTCGATTTGCTCCGTCACTTTCATGGTGCCAAGCTCAGCCGTATTGTTGGCGCCGACGCGGCCCGAGAACATGAGGCCAATCAGCACGGGACCGACCTCGGCCAGCACCGCGTAGCCGGCGCCCCAGCCCAAAAGCCCGGTAGCGCCGGTCTGCTTGACGTACTGACCGGACTGGATGACCATGATGGCGCCAGTGAAAATCGCCGTCATGATGACGATGGGGTAGCTCTTGACGCCGACCTTGTACAGGTTGAGCCACGTCTCGTCGCGGTCGAAGCGCAGGCGCGAGGCCGCCCTCAAGATGCGCAAGAGCGTCAGCGTAATGCCGCCCACGGTATCGGACACCGACAGGAAGGTGCGCCCGATGGCGGCGATCGGGTTCACTTGAGGCCCTCTTCCTTGCGGAAAAACTCGCGCACGATAGGGTCGGTGGCCGCCATTGCCTCTGCTTCGGTGCCTGCGAAGTGCACCCTGGCCTCGTAAAGCAGGATGTAACGGTCGCAGGCGGGGCGCATGCGGTCGATATCGTGCGAAATGACCAGGCAGGTCGAATTGCGGTGCGACTGCGTCTTGCGAATCAGGTTGAAGATCTTGCTGGAAGTCACCGGATCCAGGCCGGCGGTCGGGTCATCGAAAAAGATGAGCTCCGGGTCGTTGATGTTGGCCCGCGCAAGGCCGACCCGCTTCTTCATGCCACCCGACAGCTCGTTCGGCATCAGGTGGCGCACTTTGGGCAAGTCCACCTCGCTCAGGCGCTCCTGGACCTTTGCCTCGATTTCTTCCGGCGTCGAGCCACCGCGCTGCTTCATCGGAAACGCCACGTTGTCGCCGACGGTCATGAAGTCGAACAGAGCATAGTTCTGGAACACCAGGCCGATGCGCTCGCGCAGCCGCTGGCGCTGCTTCTCTTTGAGTTCCAGCAGGTTCTCGCCAAGGATTTCAATATTGCCGGCGTCGGGGTCCATTAAACCGCAGCAGATCTTGACGAACACGGTCTTGCCGGCGCCGCCCGGACCGATAAGGCCTACCACCTCGCCCTCGCGCATCTCGAAGTCGACGCGGTCGAGCACGCAAACATCGCCAAACCACTTGGTCAGGCCCTGCACCCGCATCACGACCGGCCGGTCGGGCATCCGCGTCAGCGCAGGCTTGAGCCACGGCACCGCCTGCGCCATCGGGTCGTCGCGCATGTTTACCATCCGGGACCTCCCGGCTTGCGTGCGGCGGGCGCTTGCAGGTCGGGGCGGCGCAACTGCGCTTGCAGCCGCTCGATGCGCTCCTTGGCCATGCCACACTCTTTGGGCTCGATGTCCTCGTAGGCGTCCACAGTCTGGCGACACTCGTCGCGTGCTGCGGTCGATTCCAGTTCGCCGCAGATGCGCCGATCGTTCTGGCGGTAGTCTTTGTTGCGGGTGGCGACGTGGTTCAGCACATCGCGGTAAGTCGCGATCGCAGCGACTGGCTGACCGCGGGCCTCTTGCACTTCGGCCAATGTCATCAAGTAGCGCGGCATGTGCAGCGGTTTGCGCAGCATGTCCGGCAGGTTGCGCGCGTGGTGCTCGGCGCGCGGCAGATTGGGCAGCGGGCCACGGTACAGCTCGATGAGGCGCGTCGCCGCCACCTTTTGTTCTTCAAAGCTGTAGGACGCGAACACGTAGCTCGTCTCAAACGTGTCGACGATGCGCTCGAGGTCGCGCGCCTCGCGCTGCAAGTGTCCAAGTTTTCGGTAGATGCGCGCCCGCGTCATCAGGCAGTCGACAATCGAGGCGTCGTCCTTGTGGTCGCGCTCCTGGCGCTCCAGCAGCTCCGCGGCTTGCTGCAGTGCGGCAGGCGTGCCCTCTTGCTCGAGCAGCATCGCCGAACGCAGCAGCAGGTTGTCGGCGATTTCGCTGCGCACATCGCGGGCCTCCAGTTGCAGGAACCGTGCGATCATGGTCTGGCGCTTGCTGCGGTCGCGTTCGCCGTGCAGGTACAGGTGGTCCAAAGCGCGCAGCGCCGCCGGCTCGTCTGGAGCGCGCTCGACCAGCGCCGCGAACAGCGTCAGCGCATCGTCCGGCTTGCGCAGCTCGTAGTAGCGCAGCTCAGCAGCGTGCAGAAGTGCTCGGGCGCGCATCGGCCGCTCGACTGCGGTCGTGGCCAAGTGGTCGTAGCAGGCGGCGCCACCAGCGAATTCACCGCCTTTGGCGAGCGTTTCGCACTGCAAGAGCCCGGCCTCGTCTGCATCGCGGGGATCGGCAGCCGTGGCTCGCAATCGCGCGAAGCGCTCAGCGGCAAGCTGGTGCTGGCCGTCGATGTACAGGCGCTCGGTGTAGTAGAAGTCGCGCTCCCACTGGGTCAGCTTGGGCGACAGCGCGCAGGCGGCGAGCAGCAGCGAAAGGGCAAAGAGGCAGTGGGCGTGCGGCAAGCGCATGGCGCGGCAGGGTAGCGCGGGTGCGGGGGGATGTCATCCGGTGTTGCGCTCGCCGGCTGAGCGTTCGCTACGGCCAGGCCTTCGGAGGCAATTCGACCAGCGACGCCATCTCCTTGACAGTCTTGGGAATCTCTTGCTTGAGCGAGCACGGCAACTTGCCGTCCGTATCGCGCGCAAAGCAATATCGTTGCTCGACCTGACCGTCGCCATACAAAACCCGGCCGACCATCTGCCAGTACTCCGGCATCCAGCGGGTGGCATAGTGCGACTCGTTGTCGCCTTCCGGAGCCAGGTTGCCGGGCTGGTGCACGCCGCGCAGCGAGTCCCACTGGACAAAACTCGCCTTGCCGACAAATGGCAGGTTCTGGTCGGCTATCACATCCGGCCAGTCAGCCACCGCGGGCCCGAGGAGCTTGGCCCCAGCCGCGCGCGCCAGGAACGACGACGCGAGCGCCGGCACCTGACTGTCGCCCCAGCTGATCGGCCACAGCGCCACGCGATCGGCCACAGTGCCTGGCAGCGGCGTCCCGACCACATGCGGTGCGAAGTGCACGGGGTCCGACAAGTCCCAGTGTGTCTGCATCAACGCGAACAACAGTTGCTGGTCAAGCGGGTCCGGGTACTGTCCGGCCACCACCAGCAGGAACGGCGCGAAGTTCGACGACCGGTTCATCATCGTCGACCACACGCCGCCCGCGACGTTGAGCACCGCGCGACCGACGTCCGGGTGCAGCGCCACCATGGTCGTGCCCATGATGCCACCCAGGCTGTTGCCGGTGTACCGCAGCGGTTGCTTGGCGTCGGTCAGCGGCCGCGCGGGCGCCCCGACGGCAGCCACCTGAAAGCGCGGGTCGCTGCCGATGTGGGTCTGGACTGCGCGCGACAGCGCGATGAACGACACGGCGCCGTGCACCAGCTTTTCCGTCAGCCGCGGCGCCTGCGAAAAATCGCCGCTGATGCCCAGCGCCGTGCCAATATCCGCGCCTGAGAGTCCCCACCAGTCGGTACCCACGGCAACCGCACCGGCCGAGGCAAACAGGCGGCCTGCCGCGTCGGGTTGATTGGGCTTTACGCAAAGGTCTTCCGCGCACACAGACCGCAAAAAACCGTGGCCGTACAAGGTCAGCGGCGGCGCGTCTGGTCGCGTCAGCGCCTTCGGGCTGGCGGTCAGCGCGAACGGCCGCCACATGGTCTTGGCCTGCAGCGTCGCAGTCGGCGACCCGTCCGCCGCCCAGTTGAGCGTCGACTCGGCCGTCTGCCCCTTGGTCATGGCATCGGGCAGCTCGAACTTGCCCTTGATGCGCAACGCGATATCGGGGTGGATGGCCGCGACAATCAGCGTCGCTCCCGTGGGCAGCGGCGTCGCCTGCAAGTTGGGCAGCGCTGCGAGGTGGGCCGGATCCACTTCAATGGACTCGATGGCGATAGCCAGGCCCTTTTCGCCGACCTTGGCCAGCACTTTTTCGCGCAAATCCACCAGTGGCCCGGTCACCCAAGCTGCGCTAGCAGTGGTGAAGTGCCATGCGGCCACCTGGTTGGCCCGCGGCAGCCCGGCCTTCTCCAAGGCGATTATGTCCTGTTTCCAGCGGGCCAGCGAACGCAGCAGCCGGCCATTCTTGGGTGCGCCCTTGCCCTGCACCAGCGCGTCGAAGTCGGGCGCTCGCGGCATGGGCTTGCCGTCTTTGCCCAACAATTTGTCCGATAGCCCGACCACGATGGTGGCGCCATAGCCCATCGGCTTGTACGGTCGCAAAATCAGCGCTTGCCGACCTGGCTGGCCCGCGGCGTTGAGGTCCAACTCGGCGACATGGCGGATGCGCTTGCCCGTGGCAGCGTCGACCATCACCGTCGGGCTGTCCCCTTGCAGCGAGGCTTCCGCCTTGTTTTCGTCCGCCAGGTTCTTGGGGTCGATCGGCTTGGGCGGCAGGATCACCACCGGGCTGACCGGCGACACGCCATCGCGGCGGTTGTGCTCGACGACGTCAAAGGCCTTGCCAGCCGCCGAACTTGGAAACCACTGGGGCAGCAGGTCATTTTGGACACCAGTCGCAGTCTTTGCCGGCTTCTGGAATACGAACGACGGCCACACTGACTGGCACGCGGCCCCAAAAATCGGCGCGCACTCGTCCAGCGGACCAAGATCGACCTCAGTATTCGCGTCCTGACCCGCCGGGACAGCCGAGTCGCCCCCGCCGCACGCCCCCAATTGCAGGACAGCCAACAGCAGCATCACCCGTAACAAGACCGCTGCGGGCGAGGTTGCAACCCTCATCTGAGCCTCCGAAGCGCCAAAAATGCGAAGGGCGCCAGAACCGTTGCCCGTCCCGACGCCCCCGCGAGGTCTGCTAATCGCTTACAGCAGCTTGAACTCGATGCGGCGGTTCTTGGCCTGGCCCGCCTTGCTCTTATTGTCCGCTGCCGGCCTGCTGTCGCCGTGGCCGACCGCGATCACGTTCTCAGCCTTGACGCCTTTGCTGACCAGGTAGTCTTTGACCGCGTTGGCGCGATCCAGGCTCAGCTTCTTGTTGGCCTCGGCGTCGCCCTGGTTGTCGGTGTGACCGCTGACCTCAACCTTGCTGTCGGGGAAAGCAACCAGGTTCTTGGCGGCTTCGTCCAGCACCTTGTTCGACTTCGCCGCAATCTTGGCGCTGCCCGTCTCAAACTCAATGCCAGCCATCGCACCCTGGAACTTCTTGAGCTCTTTGGGCAGGTCGTCGGGGCAACCGTCATCGTCGTGGAAGCCGTTCTTGGTCTCGGGCTTGTCGACGCACTTATCCTTGCTGTTGGAAACGCCGTCTTTGTCGTCGTCCGGATCGTCATCCTTGCAGCCGTCTTCGTCGTCAAAGCCATTCTTGGTCTCCGGCTCGTTCGGGCATTTGTCCTTGGTGTCCGGGATTCCGTCGGCATCGTTGTCCAGTTCTGGGCAGCCGTCATCGTCCTTGAAGCCGTCCATGTCTTCTTTTTCATTCTTGCACTTGTCTTTGGTGTCCGGGATGCCGTCCTTGTCGTTGTCGATTTCGGGGCAGCCGTCGTTGTCCTCAAAGCCGTCCTTGTCCTCTTTCTGCGTCGGGCACTTGTCGTCGGTGTCGGCCACGCCGTCTTCGTCGTTGTCCAACTCGGGGCAGCCGTCGTAGTCCATGTAGCCGTCTTTGTCTTCCGGCTCGTTGGGGCACTTGTCGCTGGCGGCCGCGTCTTTCGGGTCCACATCCAAGATGCCGTCGCCGTCGTTGTCCGGCTCTGGGCAGCCATCGGCGTCCTGGAAGCCGTCTTTGTCCTCAGCCTGCTCGTCGCACTTGTCGAAGCCATCGAGAATGCCGTCGAGGTCCGCGTCACCCGGCTTGCCGCCCAGGGTGTAGGCCAGGCTGACCAGCGCCTCAAAGTTGCTGGCAAGGTGGTTGGCCGCATTGCCTTTCTGGTCGGCCGCTTCTTTGCCGCCCATGGCTGTGTACCGCGCGTCAAAGCGCAGGCCCATCCGGTGCAGGAACTGCCACTGCACGCCCGCGCCAACCAAGTACAGTACGTCTTGGTCTGCGTCCTTGGCGAAGGTGTTCAGGGCTTTGAGCGCCTCTTGCGACTTGCTCGCGCGAAACATCTCGAGGCCAGCGCCCGCCGTGACGAACGGCCGAACTTTGGCTTCCTTGTCCGCGAAGCTGTAGATGGCATTGGCGCGCAGGCCCCAGATGGTGGCGCTTCCGCCGGTGCCGTTGCGGAACGACGTCGGCACGATCTTGAGCTCCGCTTCCGCGCCGAGGTTGTCGAGCAGCCAACCGGAGCCGCGCAGCGCGAACGCGCCGGCCGACGCCGGCCGATCTTCCAGGGCGCCGCCGTTGCCCATGAAGTTGTATTCGGACAGGTAGTTGAAGCCGACGCCCAGGCCGATGTCCCAGCGCATGGGCCAGGATTGTGGCGCCGGCGCGGCCTCTTGGGCGGCAACCGGCGCGGCGATCATGAGCCCAGCAACTGCAAGGCATGCTGCCCGCGCGCAACGGGACCAGCGTAGGTGGTGGGTGCGGTGGCGACTCGAATCGAACGAAAGCATCGGGCACTCCCCATCGCGGCGGCGCACGGGCCGGCAGCGTGCGGTCAGATTGGCGATATGACGACCGAACCTGCTGGCCGCGCCAGGTTCGCCGATGGGTCGGTGCGCGTCCAGAGGCCACACGCCAACCGATCGTGGCCGCCGAGGATAGACCGATTGCGCGACCGTGGCAATCGCTGGCGTCGCAGGCACTGCTGGTTGCCAAATGTCAGGCAAGTGCTGTAACCACAGACGGTTTTCGCCGTGACGACGCCGTGACGCAAGGCAGGCAGGCGTTCAAGCGCGCGCTCGGCGATAGACCGCCAGGCCCCAGGCGGCCATCAGCGCAGAAAAGCCCGCTGTCACCCAATGCCAGCGGGCTCCAGGATGCGGCTGCGCGCCAGCCACCACGAAAAACGCGGCAAATACAGCGCCTACGGCGGCAGCTTGCAGGCCAAGCCGACGCAACTTTCCGAGTTTCTGTGCCCGCTCGGCCGCCACCTGCTCGGCCAGTTCTCGCGCCGCGAGGTTGGCCTGTGCCACCGCAACACCGTGCATTCGCAGAGCTTCCGCGAGAGCCAGTTCTTCTGGTCCGCCAACGACCACACCACCTGGCCGTGCAATCAGCGCCAGACGCAGCGGGCGCCGCAATTCACTCAAATCCACACCGAAGCGGGCATCGCTCGGCGTCGGCGTCGGCTGGGTCGGCAACTGCGCGGCGATCAGCACGGCCTGGGCGACCTCGCTGCTCAAGCCCTCGCGCAGCATGGCCTCACACAACGCTGCGTCGTCGGCTGCGGCTGCGCGGAGCTCCGTTAGCTGCGCGAACCAGTCGTCAACGGCGCGCTCGGCCGGCCATACGCCATCCTCTTTGGCCTTGCCGTCTTCGATTTGCTCACCCGTCGTGCTCATGCTGCGCGTCCCCGTGCGTGTAGCGTTGTAGGCGGCCTGCCGAACCTTGCCCTGTGTGATCCTGCCGAAGATCCCATGAGCCCCAGCGCTGTTTCGCCGCGGGGCTGCTGACCGGGCGCCGCGCTTGCCCGGGTGCCATTCGCCACCTATGCTGGCCCCAGCGCACGAACGCGCTGAGCCAAGCAGCCCCAATGTCCCTGCCTGCGCCACTGGTCCGGCTGCGCGCCCACCTCGGCCGCGACCTGTTCGTGCTGAGGGCGGCGGTCGCCGTGTTGCATCTGGTTGCCCTGATTACGGTTCGCGCGCTGCACCTGCGCGAAGCGGCCCAAGTGTACGATGGTTGGTTGGCACTGTCGCTTCGCAACCTCGTTGATGGCAAGGTGTGGACCGCGTTGACTTACGTGCTGCTGCACGATCTGGGTGGCATTTCTCACGTTCTGTTCAACTTGTTGGGCCTGTACTTCTTTGGCCTGCCAGTCGCGCAGTCGCTTGGTCGCCGCCCATTTTGGAAACTCGTTGCCGTCGCCGCAGTGGTGGGAGGATTGCTGCAAGTGGCCATTGGGGCACTGCTCGGCGACGCCGGTCCGGTGGTCGGGATCTCGGCGGTCACCATGGCGTTCCTGACCGTGTTCGCGATGCAGCGGCCGGACGCCGACATCTACCTGTTCTTCGCGCTGCGCGTGCCGGCGCGGTACCTCGTTCCGATCGTCGTCGGTCTAGATGTATTGGGTGCCCTGTCAGGATCCGACGTCGCTCTGTTCGCGCACTTGGGGGGCGTCGGCGCCGGCTTCCTGTGTGGCAGCGGCTGGAAGTGGCGTGTCGCGCGTGCTCGCGTGCAGGCACTGCTGGGCAAGACCGCAGTTCGCCACAGGCCTTTTACGGTCATCGATGGCCAGGGCGGACGGTCGGGCAGTCGCGACTGGCGCAACGACAAGCCGTCGTAGCTGCCGCCGTCAGGGACCGCCCGGCTCGCCCAACTCGACCCGCAGCGGCAAGCGCGCGAGATCGGCCATGCCTTTGGTGGTCAGCACGCGCCCTGCGGTGTCGACGACGAAGCCGTCGACATTGCGCTCTTTGGCAAGCAGGGCCAGGCCGGCCTTCGGGCCGAGGACAAAGACCGCTTCGGCCAGCATCGCCGCCATCGAGGGATCGGCGGCGATGACCGTCGCCTGCGCCACGCCCGAAGCAGGCAAGCCGGTGCGCGGGTCGAGCACGTCGTGATAGCGGCGACCAGCCTTGACGACATAGGCGTCACCGTCGGAGCGTGTCACCGCGGCATGACTGCCCAAGTAGAGCTGACCCATGGCATGGTCCGCGTCGCGCGGGTGCGGCGCCGCCGCATACCAGTGCCGCGTCCCCGTGCGGCCCTGGACATAGACCTGACGATCAACCTGGATGCGAAAGTCCGTCAGTCCGTTTTCGCGCAACACATGCGCGGCGCGGTCCAGCGCATAGCCCTTTGCGACGTGCCGCAGTGTCACCCGCATCCCGCGCTGCAGCAGGCGCACTACCGTGTTGTGCTTGATGACCATGTGCTTGCAGCCGGCGATCGCTTTGCGGGTCTGCAGCTCGGCCGGCAGCGGTGCCACGAACGGTTTGTGCGCGAAGTTCCACAGGTAGTCGAACGTGGCGACCGTCGGGTCATATGCGCCGCCTGTACGCCGGCACACGTCGATCGCGTGCTGCAGCAGCGCGCCGGTCTCGCCGTCGACCACGACTTCGTCGCGATCAGCGTTGGCGTTGATACTGTGAATCTGGTTGGTCCGCGTGGCGAAGACCAGGTCGCGCAGCACGCGCTCGATCTGGTCGAGTGCCTTGTCGATTGCAGCCTTGTTGGCCGGTGAGCCGGCGGCATGGACGCGAATGGCGCAGCGCACGCCGCTGACCGAACGGCTTTGCTCGAACTGACCCACATCGATAGGCACATCTAGGGGCCGCTGCGCCGCAGGTTCTGTGGGCTTGGCGGCCGACTTGGGTTGCCCGGTGGCCGGCTGGGCCAACGGTTGCGCGAACGCCGACGTGGTCAACGCCAGCGCACCAAAGACGAGCATCCATGCCAATGCACTGCTGATTCGCAAGCTCACTTGATCACACATCCCAGGCGGCAGAGGCCGCGGCCCACGGGTTGCGGCGAATCGCAGGTGGCGGGGTACGCTTGTCGCCGCGACCCATCAATGCGCCGACCGCCTGCACCATTCCCTCCACCGTCAACGGAAACATCGGGATCACCTGGCCAATCGCCGCGATCGTCGCCTCGCCCCAGTAGTTTTCGGGGATCGGATTGAGCCACACCCGCTTTTCGAATGCCGCCGCAAACTGCTCGACACGCTGCAAACCCGGCACTTCGTCGACCATGCCGTACTCAATGGCCCCATAGGGCGAGAACAGTTCACGTGGCGCCATCCAGGCGTCACCGACGGCAACGAGAAACGTGTGCGGCGGCACGCTGCGCACCACGTCGGTGATGGCCTTGCTGTGCAGCATCGCCATGTCGGTGTACAGCTGTGCGTACGGGCAGTTGTGAAAGTAGTACGCCTCGACCTCGCGCAGCCCGCCAGACTGCTTGAGCGCCGAAAAGAACGCCTCGACGGTTCGACTGTGCGGGTCCATCGAGCCGCCAGCATCGAGCAGCAGCACCACGCGTGCCTGATTGCGCCGCTCGGGACGCATGACGATGTCGATGTCTCCGCCATTGCGCGCCGTCGACTCAATGGTCGCCGGCAGGTCGAGTTCCTCGCGTCGCGCTTTGCGTTCCAGCCGGCGCAGCTTGCGAATGGCGACCGCAATTTGCCGGGTGTCGAGCACCACGTCGGTGCGATAGTTGCGAAAACGCCGTGCCTTGGCGGTCGCGATGGCCTGACCGCGGCCCGGTGCGCCTTCGCCCACGCGCATCCCTGTCGGGTGGACGCCGCCCTGACCAAACGGACTGGTGCCTCCGGTGCCGATCCATTTGCCGCCGCCGTCGTGGCGCTCGGTCTGCTCGCGCAGTCGCTGCTCATACAGCTTGCGCAGTGCTTCGAGGTCGTAGTGCTCCAATGCGGCGAGCTCTTCCGGCGTCAGCAATGGCCGGTGCAGCGGCTGATCGAGCCACGACTGTAGCTCGTGATGCAGCGGTGTCGGCAGCGCAGTGCCTTGAAAGTAAGCGCTAAACGCCTGATCGAAGCGGTCAAAGTCGCCTTCGTCGCGGCACACTAGCGCTCGCGCCACGGTGTAGAACTCGCGCAAGGAAGGTCCGACGGTTCCAGCGTCGAGTGCCGACACGACCGCCATCCACTCTCCGACACCAACCTGCAAGCCGGCGGCGCGCAACATGCTGTGAAAGCCAGTGAACATTGGAGGTGGGTATCAGAACCGGCGCTGCGACAGCTTGGCGAAATCAACCTTGGCCGCGCGCTGGGTGTCGCGCTCTTGCTTAAGCAGCACGCCGGCAAAGGGCAGGGCGCTCTCCAGCTTGTCGGGGTCGATGCCGGCCAGCCGCAGGCCCGCGACCCAATCGATGAGCTCGGAGGTTGACGGCTTCTTGCGCAGCTCTGGCAACGCCCTGACCCGCAGAAACTGCCGCAGGGCCGCAGCCAGCAGTTTCTCGTCGGCGTCGGGGTGGTGCACGCGGCAAATCTGGCCGAGCAGTGCCTCGTCCGGAAACTCAAGGGAGTGGAACACGCAGCGCCGCAGGAACGCGTCGGGCAGTTCCTTCTCCGCATTGGAGGTGATGAGCACGATCGGCCGCACAGCCGCCGAGATTTCGCGACCGGTCTCTGCGACGACGAAGCGCATCGCGTCGAGTTCGTGCAGCAGGTCGTGTGGGAATTCGAGGTCTGCTTTGTCGATTTCGTCGATGAGCAGCACGACGCGCTCACCTCGTTGGCCGCGCTCGAACGCCTGACCCAGCGGGCCGAGCTTGATGTACTGCGCAACGTCGCGCACGTCGCGGTCACCAAAGCGCGAGTCATTGAGGCGCGCAACGGTGTCGTACAGGTACAAGCCGTCCTGAGCACGGGTGGTGGACTTGACGTGCCAGGTCAGCAGCTCCAGGCCAAGCCCCTGAGCGATGGCTTGGGCGAGCAGGGTCTTGCC
>SXRM01000160.1 GCA_005792545.1 Pseudomonadota bacterium
GCCCAGACTGCCTTCAAAGTGTCTGTAAATCAGCGGCCTTACATGACGACCACACATAACCGAACAGGCATGTCGCCAACCAGTTGATTCTGCTAGCTATGCCTTCGTGGTCAAGCGCACTCTCTGCGATCTGCGCCCGCCAGTGTCTCGCTGTTGCGCCGCCCCATGACGTCTGGCAATCTGGCCACAGTCGCCGGGGATTGTAGGGCGTATTAGATGGCAGACCGCGGGTTTCAACTTGGGCTGTTGGCCGGGTTGTGTTTGATCCCGGCAGCTTCGACACCGGCGCAGTGCTCGGACTACTACTGCGAGGGTGGAATTTTCACGATGGCGCTCGACGCCGTCCATCGTGACGGGGTTCGACTGGAAGGCGACGACCTGCTGCCGTGGCAACAGTGGCACTGGCGCGTCAAGGATGACCGCTTTGGTGGGCTCTTCGTGATTGCACACCGGCGGCTAGACTGCGCGCTGCCAGTCGATTGCACATCGACCGAGCAAATCTGGGAACGTTGGGCGGGCCACTGCAATGAGCGCCACTATCTGCAAGACCACGCGGGCGTTGGCCGCATCATTGGCGCTGGCCATCTCATTGCCGGCTTGTGGGTCTGCTCCAGAATGCCCAGGTTATGCGCCGCGACAGGGAAACTACACATATGATCAGCACCAATCCGGCGAGAGACCCGCAGACTGGCCGCGCAGTGGCGCTTCGCAGATGACCGCAACGGTTACGCCCGATTCGCAGCGCCTGGAGATTTCCTACATCAAGAACGGCCGCCACTACACCGAACACTGGGTCTTGCGGCAGAAATAAGACGACGTAGCCAACGCGAGAAACTACCCCCGCCGCTCCCGCCCCCCGACCAGCGTCACGCCCGTCACCACTTCCTGCAAGGTCTCGGCGTCCCGGATGAGCTTCTCGGTCGCCGTCGTCAGCCCCACGTTGCCCATCTTCTTGGCCAGCATGTGCGCCTCTTGCGCGGCGGTGCGCGCGCCGTGCACGTCCGCCAGTCCCAACAGCGCCTGACCAAGCAGCTGCAGCGTCTCGGGCAGCACATCGGCGGCGCCCGCGCGCCGCAACAACCGCTCGGCATGGCGCAGCACCGGCACCGCCTCGTCGTAGCGGCGCTGATCCACCAGCACATTACCCAGGTTGGTGCGAGCGGTGGCTTGACCCATGATGTAGTCGATTTTCTCGCAGCTGGTGGCGATGCGTCCGTAGGCCGCCGCGGCGCTGTCCAAGTCGCCCAGCCGATACTGCAGGTTGGCAGCGGCCAGATCGGCCATGTTGACCGCCACGTCGTCGCCGCACGTCACGAATTGCTCGCGCGCCAGGTGGTAGTGGCGAGCGGCCTCGGCGGCGCTTTTGCGGCGCGCCAACGCGTTGCCAATCCAGGTGTGCAGCCGGCCGAGCGCCCCGGCGAGCGCATTGGAGTCTTCGGCGTCGCCCTTGGATTCGCAGGCGGCCAGGGTTTCGCGCGCCAACTTCTCTGCCCCGTCCCAGGCGCCGCGGCGCATGAGCACGGCGGCCTCAGCGGCGCGAGCTTGCGCGAACTGAGCGACGCCGTTGGCGTGCTCGCTGGCCAGCGCACTCGCGAACTGCAGCACCGCTGTGGCTTCGTCGTAGTCACCGTGGTTGCGCAAAGCCTCGCCCAGGGCCAGGTGGGCGCGCACATGCAAAGGCGACTTGGGTTGCGCAGCGCAGGAGACGGCGATGGCGTCGCGACCGGCGGCAATGGCCAACTCGGTCTCGCCCAGCCGCACGCCAAGCTCGGTCCGCGCGACCAGCGCCTGCACCAAGATGTCGGCAGCCTGCTTGTCGCTGGGCGTGCGGTCGTACAGCTCGCGGGCAATTTCGGCAGCAGCGAGGTAGGTGTCGAAGGCATCGCGGTTGGCGAGCGCTCGCAGCGCTTCATCGGCGGTGTGCAAAAGCGAATCTGCCGCGCGCAGCTGGTCGCCGGCGATCGCAAAATGATGGGCCAGCATCGCGCCAAATCCGGGCGGCCGGCCTTCGCGCAGCCCAAGTAGCCAGCGCGCGGCCCGGCGGTGAAACTCGGACCGCCGCTGCCCATCCATGGCTTCGTAGACCACCGCGCCCAGACCCTGCTGCTTGCAGCTGAACTCGCGCTGGCCGCGAAACACCGGCGCCCGCGACTCGACCAGCAGGCCACCGGCCTTGGCCAGTTCCAACTCGCGCTCGGCCGGTTCGCGCAACAGCATGGCAGCGATCTGACCGCGCGGCGTCGCGGTGCCTGCAACGGCCAACGCCTCGACTAGCTCGCGCTCTGCCGGCGGCAGGCGCTGGAATTGCCGCAACAGCAGGTCGCGCACCGCCCCAGCAGCGGCGCCGGCTTGAGCACCCCCGGCAGCGCGAGCCAACTCCAACAACTCGGCGGTCTGCAGGGCGTCGATGAGTTCCTCGACCCGCGCCACTACGCCGTCACTGAGCGCCAGCAGCGCCTTGCACAGACTCGCGTTCGCCGTCACACCGGGACGCAGCACTCTGATAAACAAGGATATTTCGTCCGCTTCGAGTCCCGCCAACTCCACAGCGACGGTGCGCGCCATCGGCAACGCCAGTGCCTGCAACGTCGGCTCGGCGCGGCTGCTGCGCACGACCGGCACCACCAAAAGCGGCACGTCGTCGCAGTTGCGCACGAGGTAGGCAATCAGGTCGAGCGTCTGGCGGCGCGCCCACTGCAGGTTCTCCAGCACCAGCACCGTCGGCCGGTCGCAGCACGACCCGCGCACAAACGCCACGAAGGCCTCAAAGGCCGCCTGTTGCTCGGCGTCGGTGGCCGGCCGGGTGGTGCCGTCGCCGCGCTCCAAACCCAACATACGCGCAAACGAGCGCACGCGCCGCCGGGCAATCTCGGCACCCAGCTCGGCCTCGCTCAACCCGGGCAACAGCGCCAGCCGCGCCAGCAGCTCGTCGTTCGACAGCGCGTCGTCGGCGTGGACGCGCGCGCGCAAGACCGCCATCAGCGGCTCAAACGCCACCGGTGCAGCCAGCGCTGAACAGGCACCGACGTCGATGTGCCAGGCCTCGCCGGCGTCATCCAAGCGCTGCAGGAACTCTGCCACCAGCCGCGACTTGCCAGCGCCGCCTGCGCCGATGACGGGCGCGGCGACCAGGCAGTTCTGCTTTTGCACCTTGCGCGCCGCCTTGACCAGGGCGGCCAGTTCGGTTTCGCGGGCGACCATCGGGGTGCGATTGCCGGCGGCGACATATTCGCCGAGCGAGCGAGCCGCATCGCGTCGGCGCACCACTTGCCGTGTGGCGCCAGCTTTTTGGGTCTCGTACAAGGCCCGCACTTCGGCAAATGCGGCGTCGCCCAGTTGCACAGCATTGCTGTCGCCCTTGGCGACCATCTTGCGCACGGCGGCTACCGCCGGCCCCGCCACCAGCGCCGACCCGTAGGTCATCCCCAGGCCGCGGCTGTAGACCTCGCCCACGTCTACTGCGACCCGCAGCGGCCGGACTTCGTTGGCGCGGGCTGCCGCCGCGCTGTGGACGCGCAAGAGGTTGAGGGCCGCGTCGATGGCGCGTTCGACCTCGTGCTCGCGCATGCCGCCAAGCCCAAACACCGCGATGGCTTCGTCGGCGACCACGGCCAGGGGCCGGCCACCCTCGCGCTCGACGCTGGTGGCGAAGTTCTCAAAAAATTCGCCAGTTTCTCGGGCCTTGAGTTTGCGGGTGTCAGGCCGTGCCAGCAGCACCGTCGCCATTTGGGTGTCGAGCACGGTCGGCGGCTCGCCGTCGGCCCCGGCTTCCGTGCCACGGCGGCGCCTTAGTCCACTCATCAAGCTACCAGAGCACTCGACACAGAAGTAGCGCTCGCCGTCGCGTGCGGCGCCGCAGTTGGGGCACGCCAGCAACGGCACCGCCGAGCCGCAGTGGTTGCAGTAGCCGCCGGCGTACTTGCCTTTGGCACCGCAGCCAGGGCAGCTGGCCACCTCTTCCAGGCTCCACGCGCCGCTCTCGGTGCGGGTGGCGCGCTCGATGGCGTCGGCGAACTCCAAGGTGCTGGCGTGGCGCGAAGCCGGCTCCTTGGCCAGCGCCTTGCGCAGTTCGCGCTCCAAGCCGATGGGCCAGGTCAGCTGGGCGGCAGTCGGCGCGGGCAGCGCAGCCGGCTCTTCAGTCAGGTGCGCCATCAGAATGGCCTGCACTGAATTGCGGTAGTGCGGCACCCGCCCGGTCAGCATCTGATAGACCACGACGCCGAGCGCATACAGGTCGCTGCGCCCGTCGAGCGATTTGCCGTGGATTTGCTCGGGCGACATGTACAGCGGCGTGCCCATGATGCCGACGTCGCCGGTTGCTTCGCCCAACAGCTCGCCCTCCTGGGCGCGCGCAAGGCCGAAGTCCACCACCTTGGCCAGCACGCCGCCCGAAGCCAGCTTGCGCAGCAAGATGTTGGCGGGCTTGATGTCGCGGAGGATGATACCGAGCGCATGCGCTTCGGCCAGACCCGCTGCGA
The DNA here is from genome assembly GCA_005792545.1 of Pseudomonadota bacterium. Taxonomy (GTDB): domain Bacteria; phylum Myxococcota_A; class UBA9042; order UBA9042; family UBA9042; genus SXRM01. The sequence continues at coordinate 4,479 of SXRM01000160.1, forward strand.
CTTGCTTGGCGATCTGCACCGCGTCGGCCAGCGGCAGGGCACCTGAGCGCTGCATGCGCCGCTCCAGGCTCTCGCCCTCGACGAACTCCATGACCAGGTACCAGCCGCCCTCGTGCTGACCGAAGGCGTGCACGCCGACCACGTTGGGATGCACGATGCGCGACAGCGCCAGGGCCTCGCGCTGAAAGCGGGCCGCTGCCAGCGCCGACTGCGCGACGTGGCTGTGCATGAGCTTGACCGCCACCCGCCGGTCCAGGCTCGGATCGCGGGCGACGTAGACCTGACCCATGCCGCCGCCGGCCAGGAAGTGCTCGATGACGTAGCCGTCGCCGATGCGCGCCCCGGGCTGCAGAACGTGGTCGGTCTTCTGAGTCATGCGCCGACGGAGCCTCTGGCATTGCGGCGCGCCGGTCGCTGGTTGTGGCGCGGTTGACGTTCAAGGTGGCACAGTCGCGCTAGCTTGTCGAGTTGCGGCGCTCGCTTACCAAAGTGCATGCGCTTTGCCGCAAGGTTTGCTAGCGTACCGCCACTCGCACCGCCCTGGTCGCGCGACCGCTGCGGCGAATCAAGTTCCATCGCCTGGAGTCGTGCATGCGCGCCCGCCTCGTTGCCTCTTGCCTTGCGTGGATGGCCTGCTGCGCTGCCGTTTCGGTGGCCTACGCCGCGTTGCCCGGCCCGCATGTGGTCACAGCGCACGGGGTGCTGATGGGCGCCAGCGCGCCGGCGGTGGACGGCAAGTACGGGTTTACCGTGCGGCTGTATGCTACCTTTGACGCCAAGACCTCAGTCTTCAAAGAGAGCTTCGTCGGCGTTCCCGTGGTTTCGGGCCAGTTTACGCTGGGCATCGGCAGCGACCCGGCGGCGCCGCTGACCGCCGGTTTCCTGGCCAACTACGCCAACCTTTGGCTGGGCATTCAAGTTGAGAGCGAGCCAGAACTGCAACGCGTTCAAGTGGCGTGGGCGCCGTACGCGATGGTCGCCGACGCCGCCAATAGCCTTGCGTGCACGGGCTGTGTGGGGCTTGCGCAGCTCGCGCCCGACGCCGTCAACGTTTTCGTCAAGCAATCTCAGCTGGCCGACGTCGCCAAAAGCGGCAACTTCGACGACCTGGTGACCAAGCCGCCGATGGTCAAGGTCGGCACCACCTGCCCGGCCGGCGAATTCGCGGTGGGTTCCGGGCCGAACGGCTCGCTGCTGTGTGCGCCGGTGGATCTGTCGAATGTGGCCACGGTGACGGGCGCCAACACCTTTACCAAGCCACAGATGCTGCAAGGCGGCGCGGGCCTGGGCAAGGTACCCGCCAATGGTTGCGCCTTGGATGTTGCCAGCACGCTCGGCAGCTTGTGCTTGGACGGCGTGCCGGCCACGGTCGTGCGCACCGTCGGCTCGCAAGCCGAGATGGCCAAGTGGGCCAAGGACAGCCAAGTCGTCTACCGCAGCGACAACGGCGAAGCGTATTTGTACCGCAAGGGCGTGTGGCGACAGTTTGCCTTCCTGCCCCAATGCGGCGACGGCGTCCTGGACAGCGGCGAAGAGTGCGACGACGGCAACAAGGTCGACAACGATGCCTGCCACAACACGTGCAAGAAGCCGATTGCCGTCGACATGGGCCTTGGCGTGTGCAACGCCAGCGGCCAGACCGGCCCTACCCAGGCCCAGTGCAACGCGGCGTACGTGGGCGGGCCGTTGGCCGGCAAGGTCACGGTCACGGGCGGCATCCAGGCGTGGACAGTGCCAGCCGACGGCACGTACCGCATTGAGGCCTCGGGCGCACAGGGCGCGCAGAACGCCAGCAGCGTGGCTGGCGGCAAGGGCGCGCGGGTTCGCGGCGATTTCGCCTTGAAAACCGGACAGGTCTTGAAATTCCTGGTCGGCCAGCAAGGCGCCAAGTCACCGCTGGCCAGTTCGTCGGGCGGCGGCGGCGGCACGTTTGTGGTCGTCAACGACACCACGCTCTTGCTGGCGGCCGGCGGCGGCGGTGGCCTCGGCGGGTCCATTGCTGGCCAGGCCGGCGTCAACGGCACGCTGACGGGCGACGGCAGCAAGGACAGCTACGGCTTTGGCACCGGCGGCACGGCCGGCAGCGGTGGCTCAACAGGCAGCACGGTCAGCTCGGTCGGCGGCGGCGGCGGCGGCGGCTACTCCGGCGACGGCAAGGCCAAGCAGACCACCCGCGGCGACCCGGGCAAGGCGTTCACGCTCGGCGGCCAGGGCGGCCTGTCGCGGCAGGGCTATGCGTCGGGCGGCTTTGGCGGCGGCGGCGGCAACAGCGAGTCGTCGGCCGGCGGCGGTGGCGGCGGCGGTTACTCGGGCGGCGCTGGCGGCACCTACACCAACACCCAGTACGGGGGCGGCGGCGGCGGCGGCTCTTACAACATCGGCCAGAATGCAGTCGGCGCAGCCGGCGTCCAGGTCGGCAACGGCGCGGTGACGGTCCTCAAGCTCTAGGGGCCCGTGAAAAATCTGCTCGATTTTCCAGTGGGCCCGTTTGCTTGTTCCGTGGGTCGCAAGCTCGCGTCTTTGCAAGCCGACTCGCAGCTGCGCTGCTTGGCAGGGCGATCGAGTTAGCCTTGCACAGCTCCTAGGTGTCGGCCTGCCCAATGCGGCGCGGGTGGGTGTAGAGATTGCCCGTCGCGCCGCGCAAGAACCCGGCCAGCGTAATCCCGGCGTCGTGGGCGAGATCGATGGCCAGCGTCGTCGGCGCGCCAATCGCCGCCACGATCGGGATGCGCGCCATCGCGGCCTTCTGGACCAGCTCAAAGCCCGCCCGACCCGACAGCACCAGCACCGCGACGGCGTCCAGACGCCCGGCACGCCACAGGTGGCCAATGGCCTTGTCGACCGCGTTGGGGCGGCCGACGTCTTCGCGTAGGCACAGCAGGCGCCCGGCCGCGTCGAACAAGGCAGCCGCGTGCACGCCGCCAGTCTGGTCAAACCCGGCCTGCGCGGTGCGCATCGCGGCCGGCAGCCGCTGCAACAACTGCCACGCGACCAGCCCCGGCTGTAGCGCCAGCGCTGGCGGGCGATCCGGAAACAGCGCCGCCAGCGACCCCTTGCCGCACAGCCCACAGGCCGCGGTGGCCACCAGCTTGCGGTCCAGCATCCGTCCGGGCACCAACACCAGCGGGTCGAGTTCTGCGGCCCACACCGCGCCCTCGGTGTCGTGGGGCGAGCAGGGCGCGATGCCCAGCAGCTGCTCTGGCGCCTGCACCATGCCTTCTGCCAGCAATAGCCCCGCAATCAAGTCGGCGTCGTGACCCGGCGTGCGCAAGGTAACGGCAAACGTGGTGCGCTGGCGGCCGCCGATGGGGCCGTGGTGGATGCGGATCTCGAGCGGTTGCTCGACGGCCACGGTGTCGGTGCGTGGGCTACAATCCTCGCCGTTGTGGGCGACCAACTGCACGGTTGCCGTGCGGTCGTCGCGCAGGTCACGCAGCGCGAGCAGGTCTTGGGGCCGATCGACGCGACGGACGCGGTCGTGCCAGCTCGCTGGTAGCGCTACCGCCCGTGCCCGATCTGCCAGTGCTTGCAGCAGCTGGTGAGGAGCTCGCAGGTCCGTCGGCAGCTGGTCGCGCCAATGGGCAAGCAGCTCCTGGCGGTACACGGCGTGCAGCGGCTCCCAGCCGGCGCCTTTGCCAGAGGTGTCTGCGTGGCGAAACGCCGCCGCAAGCGTGCCGCCGGTCGCCGTCCGAACCAGCTCTGCCAGCCACGCCGGGTCTACGCCGAGCACATCGCAGGGCGAGACCAGGGCCAGCTGGCCCGGTTGTAGCGTTTGCAGTGCCGCGCGCAGGCCCTCCAGCGGCCCCTGGTGCGGAGCGGCATCGACCACGACCTGCACGTCGGTCGGCAACAGGTCGCTATAGCGCTCCGCATCGCCGACCACCACCGAGACCCGCTCGCAAACCGCCGCAAGACCGTCGATTGCGTGCAATAGCAATGGTTTTCCGCGCCAGACCGCCCGCGCCTTGTCCGTGCCGAACCGCGACGAGCGACCGCCTGCGAGTACGAAACCGACTACTTGGACCACCGGCACGACCGCTTGGGGCTACTTGCAGTTGGCCGGAGGCTGCGCGGGCAACGCCGAGAAGGTCGCGGACAGGCACACGGCCTGCTCGCCCTTTTCGTCCTTGCAGCCGTACTTGAGCGGGCCAAACGAGTCGAGCAGCTCGTTCAAGTTGCTGTACTTGTCTGAGCAACCCTTGCAGCACTCCGTGCAGAATTTCGCTGGCTGCCCGGCTTCGTTCTTGCCACTGGGATAGCCGGCGAATTTGGGATCGGCCACGCCACAGTCCTCCGCCATCTGGTCGCCCATCAGCAGGCACGTGCAGGTGCCGTCGAGCGCCGCACGGCCGATGGCGCCCTCAAACAACAAGCCGTCGGTCACGGCGTCGCAGGTCGGCGCCACCGTGGCCTCAAAGAAGGCGTTGCGCACCGGAATGGCGTGCGGCACCGCGAGGCCCGTCGTGCAGTTTTTGGGGTTGGCGGGCGTGCCGGCATAGACATTGAGGCCAGTAGGCAGGGCATTCTTGAGCTTGCAACCGGTGCGCAGCATGGTGACCACGCTCTCGGTGACCGGCAGCAGGCACAGGTTGCCAGTCTTGTCGGTGCGCGCGGCGTTTAGGATGCGCAGCTTGACCTCGGTGGCGGTCACATCCTGGACTTCCAGAAAGAAGTTGAGTTCCTTCTTCTTGATATCGTTTTGCCACAGCGGGTTGAGCGTGTTGATAACCAGGTGTGGGCCGCCGTCCAAGCTCTTGATTTTGAGCGTGTCGAAGCGGAACCACATGCCCTTGGCTAGACAGTCGCACGCGACCGCGGTCGCGCTGGCGTCGGCTGGCAATGCAGCGGTGTCCTTGGCGACGGCGACTTCGGGCAGGGTGTTGGCGTCGTAAGTCTGGCGCAATTCTTCGGTGGATTTCTGGCAGCCCAAGCCGGCAAGCAGGACAAGCCCAGCAGCCACACATCCAACCCACTTGGCACCCGTTTTGGCCTTGGCCCGCATGCGTTTTCCCCTTCGCCGCGGGCTGGCAACGCCCGGTGGCGGTGGCAGTCTTGCGCGTTTTGCCGTCGCCGTCTATGGTCGCCGGGCGCCGGGCGGGGGCAAGCCGGGCGCGCGCCGTACCCCCTGTCGCCCGGAGGCCGCCGATGACGACCAAGCCGTTTGGTTCCAACTGCTTTGCGTGTTCATGGCCGGTCGCGCTGGGGCTGCTCGCCGCCTCGGGCGCCAGCGCCGCTGGCTTTGAAATCCCAGGCAACAGCGCGCAAGGCGTGGGCCGCGGCATGGCGCTGACCGCCAGTGTGGATGACGGCACCGCAGTCGCGCACAACCCAGGCCGGCTGTCGCAGCAAAAAGGCCACCGCGTCGGCTGGTCGCACCAGCTGCTGTGGTCGCACGAGGCCTTCACCCGCGCGCCTTCGGCCCACCCACAGGACCCGGTGCCGGGGACCAACAGCGCGGACGCTCTCAAGAAAAGCGAGAACCAGACGCCACTATTTCCGCTCGGCGCATTCGCTTCGGCGTCGACCGACCTCGGTATGCCGGATCTGACGTTCGCCATTGCTGGCTATGGGCCCAGCGCCAATGGCTATAAGCAGTTCGACACCCAGGGCGGCCAGCGCTACATGCTGACCAAGCTCGATGCCTTGCTTGCCTACGCCAGCCTTGCCGTCGCCTACGGCAAGAAGGACCAGTTCGGCATCGGCGTGACGCTGCAGTGGGCGATGATGCCCAAGACCGACATGACGCTGGTGGTCGATGGCGCCACGGGCGGGGCCAACAACCCCTACTATGGCGCCAACGACGCGGTCGCCACCATCCGGCTCAAGGACATGACGGCGTTTACCGCGATCCTGGGCGGCTGGTACCGGCTGACCCAAAACCTCGAGGTCGCAGCGTCGGGCCGCATCCTACCCGTGTCGTTCGAATCTGAGGGCGATATCTTGCTCGCCAACGACAAGACCGGCGCCGGCGCCAATTTCAGCCCCAGCCAGCTGCTGATTACCAACTCAAAGTCGTCGCTCAAGATGAAACTGGCGCCTACCGCGGCGCTTGGCGTCCGCTACCGGTCCCCCGCCGCCGACGGCAGCGACGACTTCGACGTCGAGGCCAATGTGGTGTGGGAAGGCTGGAGCGTGCTCAACGAGTACAACGTGGTCAATGGCGGCCAGATCAACCTGTTCAAGGCCAGCGAGATGCCGACCGTCAACATCGGCAAGCGCTGGCAAGACACGCTGTCCGCGCGGCTCGGCGGCACCAAGTGGCTCTCATCGGATCTGGCCGTGTCTGCGGGCGGTTACTACGAGCAGGGCGCCACGCCGCTCGACTTCTCGCACCTGGACTTCCCCAGTTTTGACCGCTATGGCGTGGGCGGCGGCGTCCGCTACAACTTTGGCGCCTTGCGCCTGAACCTGTCGTATGCGCACGTGTTTCAGCCAACTCGGGTCGTGGACGAAAAGTGGGGTCAGGTCTATCAGCAGCGGCCGCTGGCAACCTGCCCGGCCAACTGCGACGGCCAGGGTGCAGTGGCGGCCAACGCTGGGACGTTCGAAACCGCTTATGATCTGCTGAGTTGGAGCGTGGGCGGCCAGTTCTGATCCGACAGTTCTGAACAAGCCCCCCCTTTGTTCAGGTCCTTGTTTTCATTAGGATCCATCCAAAACTAGCGCGGCGTCCCCGCCTGCCGCTCTTTGCGGTAGCGCGCTGCCCGTTCACGGTACTCGCCCAGCCGGCGTGCGGCTTCGCGCAGCAGCTCTAGCGCGCGCTCCGCCTCTGAGCCATCGGCGTCTTTGGCCAGCGCCTTGGCGGCGTGCTCGACCGCCCCGGCCCAGTCGCCCTGGCGCATGTCGCAATCGGCCAGGTTGAGCCAGGCACGGAAGTTCTCGGGGTTGTTGCGCGCGGAGGTCTCGTAGGCCGCGCGCGCCTCGCCGTACTCGCCTTTGACCCAGTGCAGGTCGCCAAGGCTGTTCCACGCGCTGGCGGCATACCAGGGGTTGATGCGCAGGGCCTCGCCCAGCAGCACGTGGCCGAGTTCCAGGTTGCGGTCGCGGCGAAACGCCACGTCGCCGGCCTCGCCGAGCAGCATCCAGTTGTCACGCTCCAACTGCAGGGCCTTGCGGTAGCCGTCCATCGGTGCGCCGCCGGCTTGTCCGACCTGGCTGCGCGCCTCGTGGACCACCGCCTCCAGGCGATCGAACGCGCGCGGGTCGAACTGCAAGGCGAACGCCGCGCGGGTCGCCGGCAGCGCGCCACGGCTGACCAGCCGGGTCTTGATCGAAGCCTCGCCTTCGCCAGGTGGCACGGTCACGGCGGCGCGAGGCTTGCCGTCCTCGCCGGGCGCGTGCAGCCACGCCTCCAGCGCGAAGTGATTGATCCCAAAGGCTGTCGTCGCGCCATAGTGCTGGTACAGGTGGTTGCCGTTGGCGCGCTCGGCGGTCGCCGGGCCGTAGTCGCGGTACAGCAAGATGCCGTCGGAGCGCAGCACTTCCAGCGTTCGCCGCAAGCTGGCTTGTGCGCCGGCCGAGTGCAGCACCCACACGTTGTCGGCCGGATCGGGCGGGTTGGCGATGGGGTTGCCTTGCGGGTCAACCTTGGGCGCAGCTGGCAAGTGCCGCGCAGTCAACTCGGCGGTCGCGCGCACGTCGGCACCTTCGCTGATGTCGGCCGGGTCAAAGCTTGCGAGCACCAGTTCCAGGTCGAGCAGCGGATACAGGCGGGCCAACTGGGCGATGTCTTGCGGCTGCCCCGACTGCGCCAGCGCCACCACTTGCTCCACCGACAAGTTGGTGAACCACTTGAGCTCGTCCGGGTGGCGCAGCACGGTGCGCGCCATCACGGCGCCCCAGCGCTCTTGCAACTCGCCCGCTTCGTCGCGCACCCGCTGGCGGCGGAACAGGTTGGCCGGCAACACGCACAGCAGGTACGTGTGCAGCACCGCGCGCAGGCGACCCGTCAGGTCTACGACCTCACCAGTGTCCAGCCGCACCAGCCGCGCCGGATCCAGCGCATCGACCAGGCCCAGGACAACCCGGCCGGCGTGGCGCGTAAACACGCCATTGTCACGGGCATCGGTCACCATCCGCGGCGTGCCGTCGGTGGCCAGGTAGGTCAGGCGGTCGTAGTAGTCGCGGCCGTGCTCCCGGCACAACACCTGAAAGCGGTCGAGCACCTGGACCGCGAATAAGCCAAGGCCAATGGCCATTTCCATGACTAGGATTTCGGCTTCGAGCGCGCCCCGGCGGTCCAGCTCCACGCAGTGCGCGAACAGCACTTCGGCGCTGCGGTACGCCGCCAACCCGCCCTGGTTGATGAGGTTGGGTACTTCTTGGGTGGTAAACGCTTGCGCGCCGCGCAACTGAAAGGCGACCTGGCCCAGTTGCCAGTCCAGACACCGGTAGAGCGGCGTCCAGTCTTGCAATTCGACCGGCTCGGTGGCGTTGGTGGGCTCGGTCGGCGCTTCGGCGGCGGCGACCGCGGCAGCAGCAGTGGGGACGGCAGCGGAATCGGCCATGGCAGGCGGCTCGGGCGCAATCGGGCGCGCCGCGAGCATGGCCCGGCAGGCGGGCGGGCGTCAACGTTCCGGGGGTGCAGGCTCCGGCGCACTGACGGCTGAGCATACGGCCAGCCGCTGCGAGCGGATCTCGACGATCAGAGCGCGCAGCCGAAATTGAAGACGATTGCCCCGCCGACCAGTTTCTTGCAGGTGTCGTCGCACAAGGTGACGTTGGTGGGCGTTACGGCGTTGTCGTAGTACCAGCCATCGGGAGCACCACTGCAGCCGTTGCTGCCAGCGATCTTCTTGAGTGGCACGACGACGCCGTTCTCCAGGTGGCTGAGCTTGACGTTGGCCGCGTTGTACTTCTTGCTGGCGGCGACCGGCAGGTTATAGGTACACACAGGCTTGGCCGTGGCAGCGATGGCTTTGCTCAGGCCATCGAAAATCGCGGTCCAATCGGTCTTGCACACCTGAAACAGCGTGCCGCCGGTCGACTGCGCCAGGGCGATGTGCTGGGCGCTGTAGCTGGCGCCCGTGTTGCAAATGCCCGTCTGGTTGGGGTTCTGCTCGTTGATATAGGCGCAGATCGCGTGGTAGACGAACTTGGGGTTCAGGCCGGCCGTGGACAGCAATTTCTCGTAGTTGGTCTTGAAGGTAGCGGCGGGGGTGCTGCTGTTGTCGTCGGTGATGCCGAGCATGTTGTGCACGGCGTCGGGGCGCAGGAACAGCTTGAACTTGTCAAAGTTGGTCTGGGTCTGCATCAGCGTCAGCCCATTGGTGCTGGCCACGCCAAACTTGAGCGTCAAGAACTTCTGCGGCTGCGCGCTGTTGCAGGCGCCGTCGCCCAGCGGTGGGCCGATGCAAAGGCCCAGGCCGGTTCCATAGAGCACGAGGCGATAGTCGATCTTCTTGTTTTCCAGGTATTGCGTGAACTTGTTCATGTTCTCGTTGGTCCACTTGGCTTCCTGGCTCATCGAACCGCTGGTGTCGATCCACACCACGATGTCGATCTTGCCACCCAAGCCAATGGTCTCGGTCACGGACACTGAACCAATGAGCGGCGAGCACACCGGCGGGATGGCCGTGGTGCTGGTCTCGGCCGCCCCGCTGTCGGCGTCGGGCAGGTCCGGCCCCACGTACTGGTCCGCAATCGGGTTGTTGTACCAGGGCTTGTTGGGATCTTCGCCGTTGTCTTTGGCGCCCTTGATATCGGGCGCGAGGTCCTCGACCGGTTCTTCGTCGGGTTGTTCGGCGTCTGGTTCCTCGACCTCCGGTTCCTCCGCGTTCGTGGCGCCGGGCTCCCCGTCGAGGTCGGTGCCCGCAGCGGCAGTGTCTTGCGGTTCGCCGGCGTCGGTCTGGGCTACAGCGTCGCCTTGTGCCAAGCTGCCGTCGGTGTTCGTGCCGTCGGCACCGCCGCGGGCAGCACCGTCGAACCCGGCGCTGGTGTCGGCAGTCCCGCCTATGCTGTCGGCACCGCCAGCGTCAAGGGATTGCGCTCCGGTGGTGTCAATGCCGGTGACCAGTCCGCCGGTGCCGGGCAGGCTGGGCCCGCTGCCGACCGTGGCCGACTGGGTGTCGCCCGAACCGGAGTCCGTGCAGCCACCGCACAGGGCCACAGCAACCGCCAGCACCGCCAACACCTGCCACGACCGCGCCACAGTAACCCCGCTAAAGCTCACTGCACAAACCCCGCGCATGCTTGCCGCCGCGCCGGCGCACACCCGCCCGAGCGCGCGGTGCGCGCCGACCTGCAAGGATACGGACGAAAACGCGCCGCCGCAATGCGAATCGCACCGCCCCGGGGCCGTTGCGCACCGGCAAGGCCAACCGAAAAACGCCGCGACCCCGGCAGGTCTGGATCCTACCGGGGTCGCGAACGCATCGAAAGCGCCTACTTGAGGGTAATCGACGTCACCATCACGTCGGCGTCGGGCGACTTGCCGTCGTGCTTGGCGGAAGCATCCTGCCACTGCCAGGTCGCCGGCGGGTCCTTCCAGCTGCCGAGGTCTTTACAATCAATCACGTTGGCCTCGGCCACCTTGTCGACGGTGGCGCCGGTGACGGCTTGCACGTCGATGGTGTCTGCCTTGACTTCGCCTTCGCCGTCATACCAGTAGCCGTTGTAGCGCACGCCGTTGAGGGAGCCGGTATAGGCCTGGGTCACGATCGTCAGGGTCTTGCCAACGATGCTGGCGCCTTTGACGCGGTGGTCGACGATTTCGTCGGGACCCTTGCCGCTGAAGTGGAACATCGACCACTGCGTGGCCCCGTCTGCGGTAGCCAAGGCGAGCAGCGCGCCGTCGCCCTGGGTGGTGTCGTAGTTGGGGATGCCCATGCGTCCGCCCACCAACAACGTGCCGCCGTAGACGCGCGCGAACGCGGTGTTCTCGCGGTCGCCACCGTTGCCCACCCAGGTCTTGGTCCACAGCAGCTTACCGCTGATGTCCATCTTGCCGACCGAGAACGCAGTGGCCGCGCCGCGGCGGTCCATCGACAGGTAGGCGTTGCCGTCGGCGTCTGTGTCGATGCTGTTGATGTTGCTGCCCTTGCCCAGACCCAACTGCTGGATCCAGTCAATGGTCGGCGTGCCTTTGTCCGTGTCTTTGAGGTGGATGACGAACGCGCCGGCGCTGGTGTTCAGGCCGCCGATGTAGGCGCCACCCTTGCCGTCGCGGCGAATCGCATAGCCGCGGTCGTTGATGGTCTTGACCACTTCGAGGGCCGCGCTGCCCTTGAGGTCGCCCGTAGCCGGGTCGAGCGCGGCAAACAGCACCTTGGCGTCGCCTTCGACCACGCCGGTCAGCAGCACCAGCGGCCCCGAGGCATCCAGGCCGTACGCCGTCGCGCTGTGCGAGGCCGTCGAAGGCTTGTTGCTGTTGCGAAAGCCTTTTTGCCAGGCCATGGCGCCGGTCTTGGCATCGAGCTTGAACACCGCCGCGACGAACTGGTTGTTCTGCTGGATGGCCGACAGCGACGCCGAAACGTACACTGCGCCGTCCGCGCCGACCTGCAAGGAGCCGCCGGTGCCGCCCGTTTCGTCGTTCTGGCCGCTGTCCGGCGAGAAGTCGCGGTACTTGCCATTGAACACCTTGGTCCACAGTGACTTGCCGTCGGCGCCAACTGCGCCCACTGCAACGTCGTAGCCAAAGTTGTCGAGCAGTTCTCCGACGTTGGCGTTCCAGTAGGTGACGCCGCCGGCGTCAGTGACCCCAGTGCCGGTCATGTCGTCGCCCTTGACCGAGCCGCCGAGCTTCTCCCAGCCGACGGTGCCGCCCGAGAAGAACTTGGCCGCGGTCTGGCCCTTGCCGGTCAAGCCAAAGGTCAGCTTCTTACTGCCGTCGTAGGCGACGGTGACGGCGGCTTTGCGTTCACCGCCGGCGACCGGAAGGAAGCGAATCTGGAACAAGTAGGTCTCGCCCGCTTTGACCTTGATGCCCTTATGCTCCGCAGCCTTGCTGGGAATGGCGTTGTCGTAGATCTGGAATTCTTCGGCGGCCACCCCAGCATCGGCCTTGACGGTGATGCTGTCGACGGTGATTTCGGCGCCGGTATCGTTGCGCAGCGTCCAGATGTCCTTCTGCTCGCTGAACAGGGCCACCGTGCTGGTGCCATTGTCGAGCGGCGTAAAGAACTTGCCGCCGTCTTTGACCGTCGAATTGCCGGTCGTCAGCTTGAGCACCTGATCCGCGCCGGCCGCGCCGTCTCCGGTAGTGCCACCGCCGCCGTCACAGGCCGCGACGACCGCGAGCGAACAGGCCCAAAGGCCCCACTTCTGTACCTGACCCAACTTCATACCAACCTCGTGACCCCATCGCGGCCGGACCAACTCGGATGGCCAAGGCGCTCGGGCTTGTGGGCGCGATGGTAGGCGCATTGAGGCATTTGTCAACCAATTGGCCGGTGTCAGGTTCCCGCTTTGATTTTTGACGGCATGCGCCGCCCGCGGCTACAATTGCTGGCTTGGCAAACGCGACCGCGAGGGCGCGCAGCTTGCCGATTCGGGCTGCTGGCGAGGCAGCTGCAAGGGGCCGGATGAAGAACACACTGATTTGTAAATGCTTTATTGTCCTTGCACTTGCTGCCTCCGCGTGCGGCGAAATCAAAGTAGGCGACGGCACCGCCCCTGAAGATACCAGCGCCGACGTCAGCGCCGACGTCGATCGCACACCCGAAGACACCACGCCCGAAGTCACGGCCGAGTGCACCAAGGACCTCGAGTGCGCCAACATGAAGGGCAAGACGCCCTGCAATGTGCCGAGTTGCAACGCGGCCGCCGGCAAGTGCGTGCTCAAGCCGCGCGAGGTCGGCGAGGCCTGCACCAACCCGCTCGACGAAGCCGGCGAATGTGAGTCGGCGACTTGCGACGCAACGGGTGAGTGCGTCAAGAAGCCTAAGGCCGAAGGCAGCAAGTGCGGCACCAACGTGTGCGGCAAGAAGTGCGCTGCCGGCCAGTGCGTGTCAACCACCGAGAAGGACTACGACGACAAGAACCCATGCACCAAGGACTACTGCGACCAGGGCAACGAGGTCAAGCACGACCCACTGACCGGCCTGGAATTTCCGTGCAGCGACAACGACGCGTGCAGCGAAGACGACATCTGCGTCGGCGGCCAATGCAAGGGTCAACTGATCACCTGCACCGACGGCGTCCTGTGCACGTTCGATTCGTGCGACAAAGCCAAGGGCTGCGTGTTTTTGGCCGACAACAAGAAGTGCACCGACACCGATCCGTGCCTGAACACCGCCTGCGACCTCAACGAAGGCTGCACCACCACTACGCCCAAGCTCGGCACTTGAAATGACGGCAATGCCTGCACGACGAACGACCAGTGCGACAAGGGCGTGTGCAAAGGCAAGCCCGACCTGGCCAAGTGCGGCTGCGCCAGCGACGCCGACTGCGCCAAGAACAACACCTTGTGCGGCGACAAGTTCAAGTGCATCGCCGCGAGCAAAGTCTGCGAGCTCGACGCGGACACAGTGGTCAGCTGCCCGGCCGACGCCGACGGTTGCTCGACCAACGCCTGCAACGCGACTACCGGCGCTTGCGAGAGCAAGGCGGCCAACGACGGCAAAGAGTGCGACGACAACAACCTGTGCACCAGCGAAACCAAGTGCAGCGGCGGTAACTGCAAGGGCAACCCGACCTCGTGCGACGACAAGAATCCTTGCACGACCGACAGTTGCTCGCCCGATGTCGGCTGCGCCCACGACCCGGTCGCTGCGCCCTGTGACGACGGCAACAAGTGCACGACCGACGACATCTGCACGCTGGCCGGCATCTGCGCCGGTGCCAAGAAGGCGTGCGACGACAACATCGCCTGCACCTACGACGCCTGCGACAGCGCCACCGGCAATTGCAGCAACGCACCGCAAGACAAGACCTGCGACGACAAGAACCCGTGCACCGACGACAAGTGCGCGGCGCCCGGCGGCTGCCAGAGCAAGGCCAATGACAAGGCCGCCTGCGACGACGGCAACACCTGCACCAGCGACAGTTGCGTGTCGGGAGCCTGCAAATCGGTCAACACCTGTCAGTGCACCGGACCCGCCGACTGCGACGACAAGAACCCTTGCACCTCTGACACATGCAACGCCGGCAAGTGCGCCTACACCAACGCGCCGAGCACCCAGACCTGCGACAGCGGCAACAAGTGCATGGAGGCCAATAGCGGCGTGTGCGGCAACGGCGTGTGCACCGGCGGCAAGCCCAAGACCTGCACCGGCGACGCGTGCACCAGCGCGAGCTGCAACCCGACCACCGGTCAGTGCGAGACCGTGCCCAAGGCCGACGGCACCTCCTGCGACGCCGACGGCAACGGCTGCACCACCAAAGACGCCTGCAAGTCGGGCAAGTGCAGCCCGGGCGCGCCGGCCACCTGCATCTCGACCGACTGCGCCGACGTCACCTGCAAGTCGATGAGCGCGACGACTTTTGAGTGCAAGTCCACGCCGGTCGCCAAGGGCAAGGACTGCGACGACAAGCTGTTCTGCACCGTCGACGACGCCTGCGACGGCGCCAGCAAGTGCGCAGGCAAGCCGATGGTGTGCGCGCAGGGACCGACGGCGGGCGGACCGACCGGTGGACAGACCAGCCCGTGTACACCCCAGGTGTGCAACGAGTCAGTCAAGGCCTGCGAAACCAAACAGTTGGCGCCAGGTTCCGCTTGCGAAGACGGCAAGTTCTGCACGGCCGCCGACAAGTGCGACGGCAACGGCCAGTGCATCGGCGGCGCCGCGCCCAAATGCCCAGGCGGCAGCGCCTGCCAGGTCGGGTTCTGCGACGAGGCGGCCGATAAGTGCGGATTGCAGACCAAGCCCAACTGCTGCGCCGCCAATGCGGACTGTGACGACGGCTACTCTTGTACCGCCGACAGTTGTTCGGCCGCGCCGTCGGGCATGTGCAACTTCAATCCCATCGCCACATGCTGCGACCAGAACGCCTACCTGAACGACTTTGAGGCGGGCAAGGTGAAATCGGCCGTCATCGAGAACTCAGCTGGACCGACCCAAGGCTGGCAAATCGCGACCTTGCCCGCGCCCTGCCCGCCGCAGGCGTCCGAATGCGACAAGTCGCCTACCCCCGGCAAGCAGTACCTGTACTACGGCGACGCCAAGGCGTGGAACTTCAACTTCACGCCCAATGTGGCCAATAGCGGCGTTTTCCGGCTACCCAAGAAAACCGTGCCATTCGGCAAGGGCTTTGCGGCCCTGAAGTTCGGCCTGTACATGTCGACCGAGGCCGGCAACGCCTACGACATGCTCAAGGTCTATCTGCAAGAACTGCCGTTGTCGACGACAGCTCCGATGCCACCACCGGTCGCGCTGTGGGTCAAGCCGCAGGATCTTGGCGTGGACAACTGGCACGCCATCACCGTCGGCAACATTGCGGACAAACTGTATAAGCTGCCGGCGGGCGCGCCGTACCAGATCGTCATTGAGTTCAACACCGTCGATGGCGTCGGCAACGATGGCATGGGCGTGCTGATCGATGGCCTGGTTTATCAGGTCGAGTTCTGCCAGTAGGCAGGCCGATGCCCGCACACCCCGACGATTTTCGCTGGAACCTCGGCGCCCCGCTGGCGGGCGACCGTTCGGTGCGCGTGTTGTCGCACGCGCTGGCGGGCAAGACCGTGGCGCTGCTGCTGTCGGGTGGCATCGCGGCCTACCGCGGCCCCGATGTGTGTCGGGCGCTGCGCGCGGCCGGGGCCCGGGTGTACGTGTTCGCGACGCCGACGGCCATGCAGTTCGTGGCCGCAGACGCGTTGCAGTGGTCGGCACTGTCACCGGTGGTCACGGCGCTCGACGGCCGTGCGCAGCATGTCGAGACGCAGCCAGACGCCTACCTGCTGGCGCCTGCGACTTACAGCACCATCAACAAACTGGCCGCCGGCGTCGCCGACAATGCCGTAACAACCACGCTCGCTAGTGCGCTCGGCGACCTGGAGTCGGGTCGAGCGCAAGTGCTGCTGGCGCCGACGATGCACGGCTCGATGGTCAACGCCATCTTACGGCAGTCGCTGGCGAAGTTGGCCAATCTGGGCTGCGTGGTGATCCCGCCGCGTGCCGAAGAAGGCAAGGCCAAGCTGCCTGAGGTCGAAACGCTGGTCGCAGCGGTGGTGGCGGCGCTCGCCCGAACCTGACGCTACGCAGCGACTGCGACCTTCTTGTCCTCGCGAGCCTTGCACTTGAGCTTGAGCCGCAGCTTGGGCGTGGCGTCGCTGTCGTCGGCGGTCACCGGCACATCCTCGACGTCGACCGTCACCGTGCCGCCCTTTTGCAGGTTGCCGAATAGCACCTCGTCGGCCAGTGGCCGCCGCAGCTCGTCGTGGATGAGCCGCGCCATCGGTCGCGCCCCCATCTTGGGGTCGTAGCCCTTGTCGCCGAGGTAGGCCTTGGCCGCGGTGGTGACGTCGAGCACCACCTTGCGGTCGTGCAACTGGCCCTGCAACTCCGCCAGGAACTTGTCGACCACCTTGCGCATCGTGTCGGGACTGAGCCGCCCGAACTTGACCCGCGCATCGAGACGATTGCGAAACTCCGGCGAAAACAGGTTCTTGAACTCCTTGTCGTCGTCCCCGCCCGGCTGCCCCAGCTCCGCGAACCCGACCCGACCCTTCTCCAGGTCGCGGGCGCCGACGTTGCTGGTCATGATGAGCACCACGTGCCGGAAGTCGGCGGTCTTGCCGTTGTTGTCCGTCAACGACGCGTGGTCCCATCAAGGCCGCATATTTGGACTTGAGGAAGGAGAAGAGGGCCGCTTCGAAGGCGAGGGCACGAGCCGTCGGCACATCGTCGAAATAACCGCGGTTTACGGCGAACAGGGTCAACGCCATGGCCGAAAC
>SXRM01000015.1 GCA_005792545.1 Pseudomonadota bacterium
CGCCGAGCGCCGTGGGCTGATGCTCGATGGCGACGAACTGCGCAACACGGCAGTCCACGAGGCGGGTCACGCGCTGGTGTCCAAGCACCTCAAAAGCGCGGACCCCCTGCACAAGGTCACGATTGTGCCGCGCGGTCGGGCGCTCGGCCTGACCCAGAGCTTGCCTGAGCGCGACCGCCACTCGCTCAACTCGCAGTACCTCAACGACCAGATCGCCATCTTGATGGGCGGGCGCATCGCCGAAGACGCCGTCGCCGGCGAGATCACCACCGGTGCTTCCAACGACATTGAGCGGGCCACAGAGCTGGCGCGGCGCATGGTCTGCGAGTGGGGCATGAGCCGGCTGGGCGCCCTGGCCTATGGCAAGAAGAATGGCGAGCCGTTCCTGGGTCGTGACTTCTCAATGCAGCAGAACTTCTCCGAATCCACGGCAGTGCAGGTAGACCAGGAGATCAAGCGCATCATCGATGAGAACTATGGCCGCGCCGCCGACATCTTGCGCGAACACCGCGACCAGCTGGACCGGTTGGCGCAGGCGCTGCTCGATTTCGAGACGCTGGACGGCGAGGAAGTCGACTTTGCGATCACCGGCCGCGACATCAAGGAGTTGCGCGCCAACCGCGAGGCACAGGCCCGCCACCGTGCCACCCAGGGCGGGGCTGAACCGCCGCCCAAGGACGCCAAGCGCCCGACCCCGGCCGATATCGACGGCCTGCCCGGCCTGCCGGAGCCGCTGGCGCGCTGACCGCCCATGCAGATGCAGTTGCGCGGCCGTATCGTCGATCTGGGCCGCCCGCGGCTGGTCGGTATCGTCAACGTCACCCCCGATTCCTTTTCCGACGGCGGTCAGCTGCCCACAGTAGCCGCGGCCGTGGACCACGCGCTGCGCTTGGTCGATGCCGGTGCGGACTGGCTCGACATCGGTGGCGAGTCTTCGCGACCTGGTGCGCAAGCCGTGTCTCTCGACGAGGAGGCCGAGCGGGCCATCCCTGTCGTCCAGGCGGTGTGCGCGCGCACTTCGGTTCCGGTGTGCATCGATACCCGAAGGAGCGCAATCGCGCGGCTGGCCTTGCAAACAGGCGCAGTGGTGGTCAACGACACCAGCGGCGCCGTCGCGCCCGACATGGCTGCCGTCGTGGGCGAAGCAGGCGCCGGCTGGGTGCTGATGCACGCCCCGCACGCCATCGGCGCGATGGGCTGGTCACAGGCTGCCGCTGGATTTCCACAAGCAGTGCAGGCCGGGGTTGCGCAGGTGGTTGCCGACCTGCAGGCGATGGTTGCTCAAGCGCTTGAGCTGGGCGTCGAGCGTTCCCAATTGGCCGTCGATCCCGGCCTGGGGTTTGGCAAGACGGTGGCGCAAAACCTCTGCCTGTTGCGCTGCCCGCCTGCGCTCCATACCATCGGGCTACCGGTGTACGCCGGGCCGTCGCGAAAGTCTTTTCTGGTTGCGAAGTTGCAATCAAATCGCCCGCCGGCTCCGCTGCAACGCGACGGCGCCACTGCCGCGGCGGTCGCCGCGGCCGTCTTGGGCGGCGCCGCGTGGGTGCGGGTGCACGACGTGGCTGCGCTGCGGCAGGTATTTGAGGTCGCGGTCGCCATCCGCGACGCTGGTGGAGACTGACGGGTGTTCGACGCCCTGCCCGAGCTGTATGAGGGTCTCCAGTGGCGTCGCCTCGTCGACGTGGCGCTGGTTGCCGTGCTCGTGTACCAGCTGCTGCTGCTGGGGCGCGGTTCGCGGTCCGGTGCGCTGCTGGTCGGCCTGCTGATGCTCTTGGGCTTGTGGTACGTCAGCCGCGACGACTTCTTGGATCTACCGTCGGTGTACTGGGTGCTCGATCGGTTTATCGGCAGCGCCGCCATCGTGCTGGTCATTCTCTTTCAAGACGACATCCGCCGTGCGCTCGGGTCGGCGATCGGCGTGACCTTGCTCGGGGCCCAGCGCGCACGGCTGTCTGCCGAGCTGCTTGAAGACATCGTCCACGCATGCGCAGAGTTGTGCGAGCGCAACCTCGGAGCGCTCATCGTGCTCGAACAACAGGCGCCGCTCGATCGCTATGCCAACGAGGGCGTGCGCATTGGTGGCGAGGTCTCGTGGCAGCTGCTGGTCGCGCTGTTCATCCCGTCGGCGCGCAACCCGACCCACGACGGCGCGGTCATCGTGCAAAAGGGGCGCATCACCAGCGCCGCCAACTTCCTGCCGTTGGCTGGCGGCGCAGGTGTGCCGGGCACGCTCGGATCGCGGCACCGCGCGGCAATGGGCCTGGCGGACGAGACGGACGCGGTGGTGGTTGTCGTCTCGGAGGAGACGGCGACGTGTTCCATCGCCCACATGGGCAGCCTGGAGACTGGCCTGGGGCCTGCCGACGTGCGCGAGCGCCTGCGGGTGCTGGTCGGCGGCTCGCCGTTTGGCAACCCGTACCAGCACCGCGGCTGGAAGCGGTCGATCGTTTTCAACCCGCTGCCCACAGACGCCACGCTGCGCCCGCCCGCCGCGCAGCGACCTATCGATGACGTGGACCTCGGCGCGTCCAGTCGCCCCCCAGCTCCTAGTTTGGACGTGGCAGAGGACGGTGATTCGCTGGCGATCGCAGCGGACGACGGCACCGACGATCCAGATACCCGCGGAGGCGACGATGCGTAGTCGCGCCGCGAAGGTGGGGCCGAAGGTGTCGCGGTGAACGCGCTGTTCGCGCGACTGCGCGACGCCCTTGTGCACAACCTGGGACTTAAGCTTCTGGCCCTGGTCATTGCGATCTGCGTTCAAGTCATGGTTCACCGCGACAGCGTGATGACCGAGGATGTGCCGGTTCGTTTGCGGTTGCTGGGCGTACCGCGCGGCGAGACCTTTGTCGGCAACGTACCGGAAATGGCTAGCCTGCGCTTGCGCGGCCGGCGGGTGGCACTTGCCGAACTCAGGGCCTTGACCAACCTGGAGGTCTCGGTCGATCTGAGCGCCTACCGCAATGGCGATCGGTTGGTCCTGGAGCCGCGCCACATCGAGACGCAACTGCCGGTTCGCGCGATTGAAGTCGCGCGCATCGAACCCGCCGCGTTTGATGTCCGCCTGGACCGCGTGGTCTCGCGCACGCTTCCGGTCGAGGTGGCGGTGTCCGGCGAAGCGGGTCCTGGTTTTCGCGTCAACCCGCGCGCTGCGACCATTGAGCCCGCAGCGGTACAGGTCAGCGGCCCGGCCACGTTGATCAATCGCCTGACGGCCATCCGCACGACGCCCATCGACCTTGCCTGGGCGGAAAAGGACATCGTCGCGTCGGTCAAGCTGGCGCCACCCGTCGACCGGCTGGTGTCGGTCCGGCCAGACGAAGTCAAGGTCACCTTGCGGCTGGAAGAAATCGAAATGGCCCGCACCTTGACCGGTGTGCCGCTGCTGATGAAGGGATGCCCCGAAGATGCCCAGTGCAGCGTCGATCCGCCTGAGATTGCCGTGCGGGTCGAAGGATCCGGGCCAGCGGTGCGCAAGCTCGCCGCCCGGCTGCCCGACGGCCTGGCCTGGGTCGATCTGGCCGCCGCGGCCGGCAGCGCCGACAACCAGGTTCGCATCCAGACGCAGGTGGTGCGCGGCGTGGCGCTGACGGCCATGCCGGCCGTTGCAAAGTTCGCGGTGGTGCGCAAGGCTGCCGCCCCTTCGCCGCCCTGATGGCGCGGCCAAACGCAGACTGAACCGGCCCGACCCATGCGCATTGTCCAAAAATACGGCGGATCGTCGATGGGTTCGACCGAGCGCATCGGCCTTGTCGCCGACCGCGTTGCGCGCAGCCACGCCCAAGGCCACGCCGTAGTGGTGGTGGTGTCGGCGATGCAAGGAGAAACCGATCGCCTGCTCAAGCTGGCGGGGCAGTTGACGCCGCGGCCGCGTGACCGCGAGATCGACGTGCTGCTGGCCACTGGCGAGCAGGTCTCGATTGCGCTACTGGCCCTGGCGCTGCGCGAGCGCGGCGTCGAAGCGCGCAGTTTTCTGGGTCACCAGGTGCGGATCCTCACCGACAGCATCCACGGCTCGGCGCGCATCCAGACCATCGATGCGGCGCCGGTCCACGATTGCCTCGACCGGGGCGAAGTCGTTGTGGTGGCGGGCTTTCAGGGCGTGGA
>SXRM01000161.1 GCA_005792545.1 Pseudomonadota bacterium
AGTCGCCAAAGCTGAAGTTGCCGAGCATCTCGAACAGCGTGTGGTGGCGACGGGTGCGGCCGACGTTTTCGAGGTCATTGTGCTTGCCCGACACCCGCAGGCACTTCTGCGTGCTGGTCGCGGTCTTGTACGGGGCCGGCCGGGACCCGGTGAAGTAGTCCTTGAACTGCACCATGCCGGCGTTGACAAACAAGAGCGACGGGTCGGCCGGCGGCAGCAGCGAGTGCGACGCGACCACGGTGTGACCGTGGGCCGCGAAGTAGTCCAGAAAGGCCTTGCGGATCGAGGCGACAGAGCGGGGCGACGGGGCGGACATGGTAGGCTCGCTGCCGCTTGGGGCGGCGTCTTGGGGGCGCGCAGTTTAGGGCGGCGGGGCGAATTAGTCATGCGGTGGCGGGGCGCAGGGTGCTGGGGCGACTGGTGTGCAATTATCCCTGCCAACTGTATGTTGCGACCATGCATTTAGCAGGGCAAATTGATTGGTATGGCTGATACCTCCCTCGCTCGTGCCGCACTGGAACTCAATCCGTGGCTGACTGCGCCAGACAGGTTCAGCGACTTCGTCACCCAGCGCCACTTGCCAACGACGGGCTTCCGGACGCGCACCGTGCGCCTGCCGCTCGACACCGAACGAGCGACGCTGGTCATCGGTCCTCGCCAGGCGGGCAAGTCGAGCCTTGTTTGGCGCCACTTGGCCGACCTTGGCCCGGCCGTCCTGTACTTGACGGGTGAGGAACCGCTGGTACGCGAGTTGGCTCAATCGCCGGCACTGTTTCGGAGCGCGCTGCGTGAGTTGCTGCCAGCCCCATCGGCGATACTCATCGACGAAGCCCAGCATCTGCCTGATGCGGGGCTACTCATCAAGGCGTTGGTCGACAGCCGGCCGGGATGTCCGGTGGTCGTGACCGGGTCAAGCTCTTTCCATCTGCTGGCGCGCACGCGCGAGTCGCTGGCCGGTCGCGCCCACTACGTGCGACTGCTGCCATTTTCGTTTGAAGAGCTGCGTCCGGTCGGGGCACTTGGCCCCGCGTTGGCACAGGTCCTGGACGAGCAAACGTATGCCCGCCAGGTGTTGTACGGCGGCTACCCACGGGTGGCTTTGGCACCAAGCGAGGCCGAGGCAGAGGCCGAACTGCATCGCCTGGTGCGCGCAGTCGTTCTGCGAGATGCGTCGGACATGCACCGGGTCCGCAATGGACCTGCTTTTCGGCGCTTGCTGGAACTGGCCGCCCAGCAGGTAGGCAACCCTGTCAACTTGAGCGAATGGTCTGCTCTGCTCGAAGTGCAGCGCGCCACCGTCGCCGATTGGTTGGCGCTGCTTGAGGACATGCATGTTCTACATACTTGCCCGGTGTACGCGGGCGGCAAGCGAGCCGAGCTGACATCGTCCCGCAAGGTGTTCTTTGTCGACTGCGGCCTGCGAAATGCGCTCGTGGACTCGTTTGCCGACTTGCGGTTACGCGCCGACCGCGGAGCGCTGACCGAGCAATGGGTGTTCACGGAGTTGCACAAGGTCCCGGCATTCGAGGACCGCATCCACTACTGGCGCACCAAGGCGGGCGCTGAGGTCGATTTTGTGATCGACCTGCCGGCGGGGCTGGTGGGTCTCGAAGTCAAGGCCGGCCCTGCGCATCCTCCACGGCTAAGCAAGTCGGCCTTGTCGTTCGTGCAAGCCTATCGGCCGACCGCGTTATTCATCGTCCACGATGGGCCGGAGAACACGGCGACCGTCGAAGGCGTGCCAGTGCGCTGGGTGCCGCTGGTAGGTTTTTCGGAGCGGGTGCAGGCCGTCGTGGGCGCTGGGCGAGTGGTGTAGGCCTTGGCGCGGTCCCCCTCTGGGCGCACCAGGCGACAGGCGCCAACCCAAACCGCCCACCCCTTGCCCCGAACCCCCAAACCAGCGAGCATCGCCTGGCCAATCTGGAGCCGCCCATGCCCGCAAACCCGCCGCCAGAATCCGCCCCAGAGGCAGCGCCCGCCGCCGAGCCGACGCCGCCCATCGTCCTGCAAGAGTGGACCCCGCTCATGCAGTCGCTCGACTGGCAGCTGGGGCTGATGGCCTACCAGCTGCGCGGCGCCCAGGCCTTCACCACCCAGGAAGTGCCGAACCTCGTCAACCAGGGCGGTCTTGCGGCCTACCGCGCCGCCGAAGTGTTGTTCGCGCACTGCCTGGAGCTCGACGGCGCCGGCACACTCGAAGCCGAAATCCACATGCAGGAGCTGGCGATGGGCCTGGGCCTGCACGCGGTGCAGCTGCTCGATCGCTTTGCGCTGCTGTGCCAGCAATATGGCCGCGACTACTACGACCGCCTGACGTTTTGGGCGACCGACGGTACGCCCAAGGTGCTCGCCGACGCCCGCGACCGCGGCATTTTCGAGCGCCATACCGGCCACGTGGTGCTCGCGCTGTGCGACATTGCCGCGCCCGCCACGGCGCAACGCATCGATACGGGCGAGATTGTCGACCTGACGGGCAAACTGCGCGCAGTGGTGATGACCTACGCGCTGTCGATTCTGCCGGCCCACAGCTTGCGGCGCATCGTCCGGCAGGGCGAAGCAGGCCCCGAAACAGGTTGGGGTTTGCTGGTCGCGCGGACCCTGTTGCGCCATCCCGACGACCTGCCGGCCTACACGACGGCCAGCGCCGACAAGATCGCCCAGCTCGCCGTGGCCGACGACTTGCGGGCCAAGGCGCCGCTGGTGCCGCTGTATGCGCTCATCGACCTGGAGCTGGCGCTCGGCAACGTGGCCCTGGAGCAAGTCGAGCTCGGCGACGAAGTGAACCGCTGCGCCAACGCCATCGCGGCCGACCTGAGCCAGGCGGGGCCGGCCGACCCCGCGCCAGGCGATGTCTTGGGCGACGTGTGGGTGCTGCACTCGGGCGGCGCGATGCGGGCGCTGCAGCAGTTGCTCGACGCCAACCTGCGGTCCGATGGCGTGGTGCTGTACCGGGACTATGGCCCTGCCACGGCGGAGCGCGCCAATACCAACCACGTCTACCAGCACTACGGCCCGAGCACCGGCACCGGCATCAACCATTATCTGCTCGACCGCTGGCTGGGGCGGCCGGCTGACCAGGGCGGCGCAGGTGCGACGGTGACGGCACCGCACAACGAAGGCGAGGCCTCGATCAAGACGCGGCTAGTCGCCCGGGCGGAGCTGCCGCAGACGCGGGCGGCGTTCGAATTGCACTTTGACATCCGCGCTTTTGACGGCCTGGAGGCGGCGATTGCCCATGCGCGCACGTTGCTCGGCAACCGCGATCCCAAGGCGCTTGACGCCTACCGGGCGGCGCTGCAGGTCGAGCGCGACAACTGGTCGCTGTTGCACGAAGTCGGCGAAATGGCCCTGCGCAACCTGGGCCAGCACGATCTGGGCCGGATGTTTCTGCAAGAGTGTTTGCGCATCAATCCCTGGTACTGCGCGCCCGGCTGGGCCACGCTCGGCGACCTGCTGTGGACCCAGGGCGACATCGAAGGCGCGCGCGACGCCTACACCAAGGCGATTGCCGCCAACCCAGAGCATCCGCGCGGCTACCTGTCCAAGGGGGCCCTGTTGTACGAGCAAGCGCAGTGGGCCGATGCGGTGGAACTCGCCGGTCAGGCGCTCGCCCGTGACTTGGAGGGCACGCACCGCGACCAGGGCGTTGAGTTGCACACCAAGGCCCTGGCCCAGTGGGATGCGCAGCGCAAGCGCACAGCGGAATTGCGGGCGCAGCGGGTGGCGGGGACGCTCAGATAGGGAGCTGTCCGAGAATTTGTCATTCTCGGCTGGCTCCATTTGCTAGCTAGGTGGGTCGCAAGCCCGCGTCTTTGCAAGCCGACTCGCCGCTCCGATGGCCTGCAAAGCGATCGCGTGATTCTGCGACAATTCCGATTAGGTCGGTTGCGGTATCAGCACCACGTGTAGCGCTCGATTCCCATCCAAACGAGCGGCATCGGCCGGCCTTTTTGCAGCCAGGCCAACATCGGCAGCCCGGTGTCGCGCGCGCGATGGAGACCAGGGGGCTGCACCGCTGCGCGCCGCCACGGATCGAGTCCCGTGTCGCGATCGGCGTCCCAGAATAGCACCTGCCGCAAGCCGAGGTCGCTCGCATGGGCCAGCGCAGCCTGCACCATCTTGTCTGCATCGGCCGGTCTGCGCGGCCGCCAGGCCAGGACGTGCAACAGAGGTTCCGCCGCATCGGTGGTCCAAAGGCAAAAACTGTCGCCGACAGCGACGCCCAGCACCGGACTCGGCTCGGTGCCACGCGCCCAGGCCCGATAGCGGGCGCGGGTCGCGAACCACGCGATGCGATCCACTTGCACGATCTCGGCCAGAGCGGGCGCGGTCGAGCCGCCGACCCAGGCACCGAGTTCTTCCCGGTCGCGCGCCAGCACATCGGCGAGGTCGCCAAGGCCCAGCTCGACCGCTCCCGCCGGCATCGCGTGCGGCCCGGATACGGCCAACGCAGTCTCGCGTGCGGGGTGCAGCAAGTAGCCGGCCTTGCGGTACAGGTTGGGGCCGACGTCGGAAAACAAGGTCGAGACGGTGGTGCCAAGCGCCCGCAGCTCGACCGACAGCGCGGCCATCATCGCCGCAGCGTGACCCTGGCCGCGCAATTCAGGCACCACCAGCACGCTAGCGACGGCCTGCAGCGGTTCGATGCTGGTGCGGCCGACGTCGTCGCAGTACCAGGCGTTGCCGGCGTAAGTCTCGCAGCTGGCGAGCACCTGCCCGTTTGGCTCGACCCACAGCCAGAGCTTAAGCTGGCTGCGGCCAAACTCGCTCTCCGCCAGCGCCGCCTCGCGCCGCAAAAACAGAGACCTCTCGTACCCAGCGCCCCATTGGGCGAAGTGGTGGCCCCAGCGCTCGGCTTGTTGGGCCGGCGTGGCCAGGATCAGTTCAGCGTCAGCAGTGCTGTGGGACATCGTCGCCTCGCGACCACCCGGATGCGGGCGGCGCAAAAGAATCGCCCGGTCCAAAGTTGACGGCAAGCCCTGGCCGGGGTATCGAGCCGCGGCGGCCGGTTGCCGCACAGGGTCGTCGATGCAAGATTTTCTGCTGCCACTGCATTCACTGTTGCGCTGGGTGGCGTTTGCGGACGTGTTCGCGGCCGCGTTGCTGTGTGCCGTGGCGCTGCGGACGCTGCCCGAGTGGCGTCCCGTGCACAAGATCACGGCGCTGATGGCGCTCATTGCGATGGATCTGCAGCTGCTGGTGGGAGGCGCCCTGTGGCTGAAAAGTCCCCTGGTGCAGGTGGCACGCGCCAACATGGGCGCGGCGATGAAAGAGCCGGCGTTGCGCTTTTTTGCGGTCGAGCACGCCGCAATGATGATCCTGGCCTTGGTGGCCGTGCACATCGGCTACGCCAGGGCCAAGCGCGCAGCGGACGGCGCCGCGGCGCACAAGGCAGTGGCGATTGGCTATGGTCTGGCGTTCCTCTTGCTGCTCGCCGGCATCCCCTGGCCGTTTCGGGGTGCGGTTGCCCGGCCCTGGCTGACGATGTAGAGGAACCCTATGCAGCCAGAATTGACGCTGACTGCGGCGCAGCTGCGCGCCGGCTGGACGCTGGGCCACGGCTTGGACGCGCCGAACGCTGGCGATGTGCTCCAAACGATCGCGCGCGCAGGGTGGCCGCGCACGCTGGGCGGCGTTGACGTCTACCTGTCGCTGTTGGCGCGCAACCCCGACCTGGACCCAGCGGCACTGGACCGCGCCGTTTGCGTGGATCGCGCGGCTGAAGTGGTGCCGGCTGCGCGCGGTTGCATCTACGTTGTGCCCGCCAGCGAGGTCGCCACCTGCTTGCGTTTTGCAGACCAGGGCTGGTTAAAGCGCACGCTGCGTGACTGCGAAAAGGCTGGCGTCTCGCGGACCGAATTCGAAGCGGCCGTTGCGGCAGTGGGCGACGCGCTGGATGACACGCCATTGGCGACGGAGAAGCTTCGCGAGCGCCTGCCGGCCGGTGTCGTGCGCAGTCTGGGCGAAGCGGGCAAAAAGGTCGGCATGTCAACGGTACTGCCGGCCGCCATCCGCGCCTTGGAATTTCAGGGCCTCGCCGCGCGGACCCAGGCTGATGGACACCTGCGCAACGAGCGCTACGTGTGGCGACGCCGATCGCCGGACTTGTCGGCGGCCGTTGCATCTACCGACCCGCTAACCGCCCATCGCATGCTGGCCCAGCACTATTTTGCGGTCGCCGCGCCAGCGCGGGTGCGCGATTTTGCCGATTGGGCAGGGTTGGGCCTCAAAGACGCCCAGGCCGCGGTAGTGCACCTGGACCTGCTTGCGGCGACCGTTGCCGGCTGCAAAGAACCCTACCTGCTGCCGGCGGTGCTCGCCGACCGCCTGCGCGAGGCCGTCGAAGTGCGGTCGCCGCGGTTGCTGTCGCTGGTGGATCCACTGCTAGACTACCGTGGCAATGCCCTGCCTGCGTTGTTCGATCCGGACTATCACGGCATCGAGTTGCCAGCTCCAGGCGGCAAGTCGGCGCCCATCGCACAACTGACTTCGCTGTGGCAGCGCTGCATCTTCGATGGCGGAGCGATGTGCGGCATCTGGGAGTTCGACCCCGACGCGCGCGCGGTGGTTGTCGCGCCGTTTCGGCCGCTGGCGGTGGCTCGTCAACGCTTGCTGCGCATAGAAATCGAGCGGACCACCGTGCTGCTGCGCGACCGGCTCGGCGATGCGCGCGCGTATTCGCTCGACAGCGACAAATCCCTTCGCGAACGCACGGCGTGGGTCCGGGCGAGTGCGGCCCGATGGGCGTAAAGGTGTGCGAACGCGCAGGGCCACAATCTTGCGCAACCACCCCACCTTGACTACCCTTGCGCCCGCCGACCGGGCAACCAGGAATCGACCGTGACCTTGCACCGCCAGAACCAGTCGTTGTCGAGGTTCGTCGCCGTGTTCCTGGCGCTAGCCGTCGCAGGCTGCGCTGCGAGCACCACGGCCGCAGACACGGCGTCGGAAACGTCGGCAGCCGGCAGTGATGCCACCGCGGCAGCTGATAGTGCCGCCACCGCTGACACCGCAGCGAGCGCCGACACCCAAACGGTGGACACGGTCGGCCTACCCGCCGCACCGACCCCGTACGCCGGGACCTGCCCGGACTTCGCGGACGGCGCCGTGCAGATGCAGGTCGGCAAGTACGGCCGCAGCTTGTTGGTGACTCTGCCCGAGCAGCCCAAGGGTGCCGGGGTCCTGTTCCTGTGGCACGGCCTGGGCGACACCGCCAAGAACTTCAACAATGCGTTTGGCGCCAAGCAGTTGGCCACGACACTGAACGCCGTCGTCATCACACCGGACGCCTGCTGCAACACCGCCACAGCCAAGGGCTGCTGCAGCATGATGACCGGCTGGCACTTCGTGGCGGACACCGCTATCGACGCCGACATATTCGATGGCGCCCTGTCGTGCTTGGAAGCCCAGCACGGCATCGACCGCAAACGCGTCTATACTATGGGCTTTTCGGCCGGCGGCCTGTGGAGCACCTGGCTGGTGATGCACCGCAGCGCACAACTAGCCGCCGCGGCGATCCTGAGTGGCGGCGTCAACGACTACAACCCGTGGTCCAAGCCGGCGCTGCCAGTGCCGGTGGTCGACTCATCTGGCGGGCCAACCGATCTGTTCGGCAGTGGCCTCGTCGATTTCCAAGCATCGACCGAAACGCTGAATAAGTATCTGCGCGGAGCCGGTCATTTCGTGGTGCACTGCCAGCACAACCAGGGCCACACGGTCACGCCCGATATCGTGCAGTTTGCACTCCACTTCCTCTCGGGCCACAGCCACGACGCCAAGGGCCAAAGCCCGCTGGCCACCGGCCTGCCCGTCTCTGCGCCGGCCGGCTGCAAAATCTTGCCGTGAACGACGAGCCGTGATGTATCGCCTCACCCTCTTTGCCACCGTCCTGTGCTTCGCTGCGTCGCTGGCGGGCTGCGCTACCTCGCTGGCACCGCAGGCCGTTCGCGGCATCGACACCCAAAAGATCGCCAACCAGGGCGCGATGACCGACGCCTCGCGCGCCTACCGCGTGGCGTTCTTCGCAGACCCGACGCTACAGCCCGACAGCATCGAGGTCTCGGCGGGGCTAGGTGGCACCAAGGTCCTGATCTCGCAGTGGACCACGGAGTTGGCCCGCCAGCTCAACCGCGTCATCGCCAAGCTGGGCCTGTACGACGAGCGATTTGCCGAGTTCGGCCAGGAGATCTTCAACCACGACATCGTCAACGGCGACGTGGTCTACACCTGGCGGCCACCGGCGGGCGGTGTCAAGTTCGGGCGCACCCGCGTGGCGACGCTGCGCGTAACGGAATTGAAGACTTCGACCGGCGGCGAGGGCATCACGGGCCAGGGCGTCATCGAAGTCACCATGGCCGGGTGGGTGCACCTGTACGCCTGCGAGGCCAGCGGCGGTGAAGACTGGATGGCCAAGACCATGGGGTGCCTGGGCGAGAAGATCGTCGGCGACCCGACGTTTTGGAAAGCAGTCGAAGCCCTGCCGTGACCGCGCCGGTCGTCTGCTTCGATTTAGGCAACGTACTAGTCAAGCTGCGCTTTGACCGCTGCGTGCGCGAGTTGTGCCGGCTGGGCCATCGCGACTACAGCAGCGTGCGGTCGATGACGCCGCCGTTTTTCGACGAGCACGGTCTGGCGCTGTCGTGCGGTGCGCTCGGCGCCGACGCCTTCTTGGATCGCCTGGCCAGCCAGTTCGGCGTCGAGCACTTGGACCGCGGCATCGTCGCGGGAGCCTGGTGCTCGATTTTCGACGTATGGCAGGAGATGGAAGCCGTCGCCCAGGCGGCCGTGGACAGCGGCGCTGCGGTCTGGCTGCTGTCGAACACCGACCCCATGCATTTCGCGTATATCCACGCCAAGATGCCGGTGCTGGACGCGTTTGCCGGTTGGCATCTGTCGTACGAAATCGGCGCCAACAAGCCCGACGCGGCCTACTACCAGCGCTTTTTTGACCGTGCGACGGTCGAACCCGCGCAATGCGTGTTCTTTGACGACCGACCCGAGAACGTCGACGCCGCGCGCGTCCTGGGCATGGACGCCGTGCTGTTCACCGGCGACATTGTGGCCGTGCGCAGTAAGCTCAAGGCGATTGGCCTCAACGTCGCGGTGTAGCGAATCAGGCGCGCAAAATGGTGACGGTCGGAGCCACCAGCCGGCCGGCCGCCGTCGGATTCCAGACCAGCAGCAAAAAGTCGCCTGGGTTGGCGTAGCCGAGCCGGCAGGCATGCGCGACCGCGACACCAGGCACCAGCGCGCGGTCGCCAAGCGGCCCCACGATTTCGGGCAGCACACCCCAGTAAAGCTTGAGCTTACGGGCAAGCCTTGAGTCGGCGCACAGCGCAATGATCGGCGCCGCGGGCCGCTCGGCCGACACCATCTGGGCCGTGCGGCCGGTATCGGTCGGCACCACGATGGCACGCACCTTCAAGTCGCGCGACAGCTGCGCCACGGCGCGCGACAAGGCCTCGCTCAGCACGTCGTCAGAATGGGCGACGTCAAAGACGGCCGGCGCCTCGCCGACCAGGCGGCCGAACTGGTTGTAGCGCCACTGGTGGCCTTCGACCATGCGCAGCACCCGGTCCATGGTCTGGACGGCGGCGACCGGATGGAGGCCGGACGCCGTCTCGCCCGACAGCATCACCGCATCGGCGCCCGCGCGCGCAGCGGCACTGACATCAGTGACTTCGGCGCGGGTCGGTCGCGGGTGCGAGATCATCGACTCCAGCATCTGGGTAGCGACGATGACTGGCTTGTTGAAAGCGATGCCCAGGCGAATGAGCTCCTGTTGGATGAGCGGCACTTCCTCGGCCGGTACCTCGACGCTGAAATTTGTCGACAGCCCGCTCA
>SXRM01000162.1 GCA_005792545.1 Pseudomonadota bacterium
CATCGGCGTGACGTTGATTTCAGACAGCGTGCCCTGGGCAATACGCCCGCGGCCGCCGCCCGTGCCAATTCCGCCCATGCCCATGGTGGTCTAATCTTTGGAGCGCAGGTGGCGGCGACGAATCTGGATGAGCAGTTCCTCGGCGAAACCGTCGAGGTCGGTGACCAGCCGCCGCACGATGCGCCCAAGGCCGTTGTAGGCGATCGATGCCGGAATCGCCGCCAGCAACCCGACAGCGGTCGCCACCAGCGCTTGCGCAATGTGCGGCGCGACGGTCTGTAGGATGGTTCCGGTATCGGCGAGGCCGCCGAACGCGCCCATAATGCCCCACACCGTGCCAAACAAACCGATGAACGGCGCGGCGGTCGCTGTCGTCGCCAGCAGTTGCAGGCCCGACTCCATGTCGTCGACCAGCGGCTCAGCGGTCCGGCGCATCGCGCGCTCCAGGCTGTCGAGGTCCTCTTCGCGCAAGGGTCCGAGCACTTCGAGCAGGTGCAACTCCTTGAGCGCAGTCGCCAGCAGCCGCGTGTGCGGCAGGCTGACGTGCTTCTTGCCCAGGTGCTCAGCCGCCGTGGTCAAATCCGCGGTCTTGAGCAACTCGTTGAACTGCCCGCGAAACACCGCAGTCTCTTTGCGCAGCGCCCGCAACGCGATCGCGCGGCTGCCGATGATGACCCAAGACACCACCGACAGCACGACCAGCGCCACCAGCACGAAAAGCACCATGCCGCGCGACTGCAGCGCCGCGGTCATCGGATCCATTTCGACCTGGGCGAACACGAGGTGGGGTAGCAATGCGGGCAGAGCGTTCATCGGCGTCAAGGGTAGGCGGCAAGGGCCATGGAAGCAACCGGCAATGGGCCAGGCTGGCTCGCAACGTCAGCGCAAAAGTGTGGAAATTACGGAGGAGTCGGCGAGCGTCGCCACGGCCAGATCAGGCCTGCAGGCGCTCAGCGTAGCCAGATCGGCGCCGCCGGAGGCCACGGCGAGGCAATAAAACCCGTTGTCGCGTGCGGCCTTGACGTCCAGGGGGGTGTCACCGATGACCCACACGGCACAGTGATCAACGGGCGCGCCAAGGGCCGCGGCACCGCGCTCTGCCCCTTTGCGCACCAGCGTGGCGCGGTCTTCGGCATCACAGCCAAAACCGCCAAACGCGAACCAATGCCACAGGTTGCCGTGCGCGAGCTTGAGACGCGCCCCCTGTTGCATATTGCCGGTGCCCAGGCCAATGGCGGTGGCCGGCCACTGTGATGCGGCCGCCAGCAAGTCGAAGACGCCGTCGAGCACCCGGTAGTTGGTTGCTCTGACCAATTCGTCTTGAAGGGCGGCAAGGTAGGCGGTCAGCACCTGGTCTATTGCGGCCTCGGTCTGATCGGCGCCGCAGGCACGCAGGCCGGCGCGGGCGATCGCCCGATCGGTCATGCCGGCCAGTGAGAAGCCGTCGCACGCATCCGATCGGCCTACGACCTGGGCAAAGCCGCGATCCATTGCGCGTCGGCCAGCGCCGCCGGTCAAGACCAGGGTGCCATCGACGTCGATCAGCAAGATGGTGGGTCGCCCGCCGGACATGCCCGCAGCCTGACAGGGATCGACCGGGGTGCCAAGCGCGGGGCTGGTCCGCGCCCGCCGGGCCGCAAGGGCGTCTCAGCACGGGCAATCGTAGTCCGGCACCCTCAGCGAGAACACCGGCTGCCAGTTCGGACCGACCATCCGCCAGATGCGATCAGGCGCCACCAGTTCGAATTGGCCGTCGCCGTCTACGTCCACCGCAGCTTGCGGCACCGCATCAGCCCCAGCCTTTGGATCGCTGGCCAGCACGAGGCGGTAATTGTCGGGTGGCAACGGCCGCGCGGTCCAGATCGCCAGGTACTCGCCGCCAAAGCCACCACATGCCTCGCCTGCCTGCGCGTGCGTGACCACCAGACGGATGCCGGGCCCCTCAAACGACACCACCTCGGCCACGGCGTGCTGGTACTGGTCCCAGGTCAGCGCCCGCGGCGGCTGGACTTCGCGCGCATAGTCGCGGCCAATTTCGGCAAAGAACCGCTCGCCGCGCATGGTCGCCAGCGCCGTCTCGCGCAGTTGCCCAGCCTTGGTGGCATCGCGGCCCAGGAACACCGGCGACGGCAGGTGCGCCGATCGCCCAAACAGCGCCTTGGGACAGTCTGCGCGATTGCCAGGCGTCGGGTAGGGCCGAATGCGCACTGCGGTGATGGCGTCGCCTTTGCCCAAGTCCCAGACGGCGGCGGCGATTTCCGAGGCCGGTGGCCGTTGCTGCTCCGGTCCTTCGGTCCAATCCTGCACCTGCCCAAAGTGCGGCAACGCACGGGCGATCGCGGCGACTTCGACCGCTTGACCGCGGCAGACCTCGCCGGTCTGGCCGTACACGATGATGTCGCGGTCCTTCCACGGCTTGCGCGTTCCAGTCCAGTCGAGCGCCACGCCTGCAGTCCAGGCGCCGCTTTGCTGCAACAGAGTTGGCGAGACGTCGCCAGTCGGCGGGGCAGCGTCGATAGCCAGCCAGGTCGAATCGCCGACCCGCACGGCAAGCGCGAGGTTCTCGGCGGGCGGCGGCGTTGCCTGCTGGACCGTGCTCACCACCGACGACAACATCTCTTCGCGCACAATGCGCGGCGCGTCGAACTCGCGCGCGACCAGCCACACTTTGGGCCCTTTGTCGCGAAAACTGCCGCTCTGAAACGTCTGCACAAACCGCACTTGCGCAAGGCCCGCGGCGATCGCCACCTGCACTTGCTCTGCCTGCACCTGCATGGCTTTGCCGAACATGCGCTTGCGATCGGCCATCCACCCGGCGCGCGAGAACTGCCGGCGAATGACGCCTACGGCGCGCACGCCAGTCATCTTGGTGGCGTACAGCATCTGGTAGCTGGCGAAATCGCCTTGGTTTTGTGCGGCCAGCCACAGGTCTAATAGCCCGCGCACTTCGGCTTCTGTGACGGTCGGCGGAGCGGGCAGGACCGCGGCACTGACTTCGAAGGGGGCCGCAACGGCGGCGCTGACAGCTTCCGGCGCCGCGACGGCCGGCAAGCCAGTTGGCAAGGGAGTGACGTCGGTAGTCGGCGCTTGAGCTTTGGTACAAGCAAAGAGCACCACGATCAACGCAGCGCCCAAACAGCTGCAAACCGCAGGACTCGACATGATTGACCTCGCAGCCCGAAGGGGCGCAGCCGTGGTTTTGCCACAGGTCGCGACCGATTGCGCGGTGGTGGCTGCGGGGCAATTGGCGCCGTGTCGACAAATCGGTGAATAATCGCCGCCAGCGGGCGTTGCCCGCAGTTGGAGCGCGGCTTCCGTGGTGGACGAGCGCGAACAAGCCTTGGTCAACGCAGCCCTCGACGGCGATCGCGCCGCTTTTGGCGAATTGGTGGATCGGCTCAAGCGGCCTATCTACAACTTGTGCATGTCGCACCTGCACAACGACGCCGAAGCGATGGATATGGTGCAGGACACCTTTTTGAAGGTGTTCACGCACATGGACATGTTCCGCCGCGACTCGAATTTTCGGGCGTGGGTGTTTCGCATCGCAGCCAACGGCTGCATTGACCGCCTGCGTCGGCGCCGCACCCGCCGCGCCGAAGAGCTGGACGACCGCGTGTCGGCCGACGATCTGGCCGAGATCGACCTGCCGGCGGTCGGAACCTTCGGCCGCGCGAGCGCCCTGCAAGAGCGCGCCCGGTCGCAGCTGAGCGACCGGCTGGAGCAAGCCCTGGCCACGCTGCCAGAGACCCATCGCCAGTGCGTGCTGTTGTGCGACGTGCACGGCTACTCGTACCAGGAGATCGCCGACGAGATGGGCATCCCCAAAGGCACCGTGATGAGCAGATTGTTCTATGCGCGCAAGCGCTTGCAGGTTGAACTGGCCGACTACCGCGAGGAGGCGTCCCGTGTCTGATAGCGTGGAAAGTCTGGCCATCGACGACAGCGACCTGGAACTGGTGCTGCTGTATGTCGATGGCGAGTTGGGCGGTGACGCCGATCGCCGTCAGGTAGCGGAGCAGTTGATCGCTGCCAACGCCGCGGCACGGGCGATCGCGGACGACATGCGCGCGACCAAGGTTGCCGTGCGGGAGTTGATTGTCGGCGAGGCCGCTGCGGCGCGGGTGACCGCCGATTTGTCGATGGTGCGCGGCCGGGTCATGACCAAGATTCCACCGGCAGCGCGGCCCGCGCCGGCACCGGAAAAAAGCGCCGGCTTCGACCCAATCGGCTGGCTGCGCGCGCTGGGGTTTGGCAAGGTCAGTGTGGCCTTCGGCGCTGCTATGGTGGCAGCTGCATGGATTGCCGTGGCCCTGCGGCCGCCGAGTGTGGATCCCCGCACGGCCAACGCCGCCGCGGTTGCGGAAGACGCCGTGATCGGTGACCAGCCAGTGATCATTGAAGAAATGGAAGTGGACGGCGAGTCGATCACCGTCAAGCCTGGCGTCGAACCGGACCGGCCTACGGTCATCTGGCACTTTGCCGACGCCAAACCTGGGGAGGGCTGATGCGCCACGGTACGCCAAACTTCAACGGTGGTCGCCGGCACTTGCTGACCGTGGTCGGCGTGTGTCTTGCGGCTGCTGTGTTGTCGCAGCCGCTGACCGCGCATGCGGACGGTGGCACTGCCGGGTTTACGATCCGCATCATCGAGGGGAGCAAAGGCGCCGCGCCCAAGGTCGACGCCAAAGTCGCGGACCTCAAGCGCGAGCTGGAGACGCTGCACCAGGAATTCAACAGTTTTTCGCTAGTAGCTAGCCATCCGCTGCGCTTGGGCGTGGGACAGCGCCAAGCAGTCAAACTGCCGGACGGTGCCGATCTTGCCGTGCAGTTGCTGGAATTGGTCGCCGGCCCGCCGCCGCGGGTGCGCCACCAGCTTGAGCTGCCGAAGTCGCGCACCGTGCGCTCGGTGGCGCCGGGCGGCCGGACGCTCGATGTGCGGCCGTGGGGCGATAAGCTGATCATCATCTGTACCGCCGTCGACAAATAGCCCAGGACAGGCTCGCGCTAACCCGTGGTCAATGGCGGTTGCCGTCCGCGCTGGCTTGTTTGGTGGCAAACGGGCGGCATAGCCGGCCGACTGGGCGCTCCGTCCCTGCGTCAGCCTTGATCTCTGACCGCTGCGATTCGGCATAGGTTTGCCAGCGATCGCGGCCGCGTGCTACCTTTGGCCGCCCGCGACAGTTGCCGCAACGTGACCGCTGGCGCCGCGCGCACACACAGCTTGGGAAACGCACCGTGACATCGTTGCCGCGCACAACCGCACGATTCGCAGGCTTGATTGCGGGCCTGGTCCTGATCGTGCACAGCCTGCCGCGTCAGGCCAGCGCCGACGAAGCACCGCCGCCGCCACCGCCCGCCAGCGACGCCGCGCCGCCGCCCGTGTCGGTCGACCCCACCGCAGCCGAAGCAGACCGGCTGAGCGACGAAGCCAAGCTTGCCTACAAGGACAAAAAGTACGCGCAGGCCGCCGCGCTGTTTGAAAAGGCCTTTGCGGTGCAGCCCCGTCCCGCTTTCTTGTACAACCTAGCTAAATGCAAAGAAAAGATGGCCGAGTACGCTGAGGCCGTCAAGCAATTGGAGCGCTACCTGGAGACGTACCGGCAGCAGAACGCTGGCCTGGAATCGCCGGATCGTGCCGATACGTTGCGCCAGATCGAGGACCTGAAGCGTCGGGCCTATGAGGCGCTGCCAGAGGTGTCAATCCAGTCGGTGCCGCCGGGCGCTCAAGTGGTGGAAGACGGCGCGACGCTGGGCTCTACGCCGCTCGTGACCCGCATGAAGCCGGGCCGCCACAAGATCGTGCTCAGGCTGCCCAAGCACTCGGATCTGGACGCGGACCTCGACGTGCCATTGAGCGGCAAAGTTGCGGTGGTGCTGTCGATGAAAAGCATCGTCAAGCGCGGCGGCATCGCCGTGTGGTGCAACGTCAAGGGCGCGACGGTGGTGCTGGACGGCAAAGTTGCGGCAGTGACGCCCTTTAGCGGCGTGCTGGACGCCGAGCCGGGGCGGCATCAGGTCACCTTTGCCCGGCAGAGCTACGCTTCGGTTGACCAGCAGGTGACGGTTCCCGACGACCGCGTCGTCAAGCTGTTTGTGCATCTGGAGCGCGTCGACAAGGTCGCTAGTTTTCGCAGCTATCTCGGCTGGCCGCTGGTGGTGCTGGGTGCACTGGCGGCGGGCGGCGGCGGCGCGGCGATGTGGGCTGCCAACCAGGAATTTCGCGGCACGCCGGCGTTCAAAGAATACGAAGGCCTGCAATTCCTGGGCTACAGGGGCGGCGGAGCGGCGATCGGCCTGGGGTTGGCGTTTGTGGCATGGGACGCGATGCAAACCGGCATTCCATCGTCAGAACTGACTGATGGCGCTGTGTTTCCGCCGGGTCAAGAAATCGGGCCGCTGGGTGGCCTAGAGGTTGCGCCGAAATGACGTCGCGAGTCCGAGGCCTGCGGCAAGCGGGCGGCATGCTGGCGGCGCTGACCGTGGTGCTGTGCGCTGCAAGCACTTGCGCCACCGGCAAGGAACCACCCGCGTTGACGGCGATGGCCAAGGTCAATGTATCGGGGACCTATGTGTTCGGCACGGGCGAGCAGGGTTGCAACATCCCGCAGCTCGCGGCCTGCGACGCCAAACAGACCTTTGACCCCGGTCAGCCGACGGCGACCGTGGATCTGAAGCCTTTCGCCATCGACGTCCACGAAGTGACGGTCGCCCAGTACCAGTATTGCGTGGCCATGGAGGAATGCTCGCTGCCCGCAGGCGACAATGGCCCGGCCGGCGTGGCGGAGTACTACACGCTGGACAAGTATCTGCAGCATCCGGTCATCATGGTGCGGCACAAGCAGGCGGAAGAATACTGCAAGTTTGCCGGCAAGCGCTTGCCGACCGAATTCGAGTGGGAAATCGTCGCCGGTGGCCCGGCCAAGACCGTGGCTGAAAAGCGCATCTATCCGTGGGCCAAGCCCGGCTATCACCCGGCGCTGACCACCTGCGAAAAGCACGTCAATATCGCGCGTTGCAACGCTGGCACCCTGCTGACGCGGGCCGTCGAGGCTTCACTGGACGATGTGGTGGTCGTCGACGGGGTCAAGGTGTATGACCTGGCAGGCAATGTCGCGGAGTACACCGCCAGCGACGCTGTCAAACAGCTTACCTGCGACCTGGCCAATCCGGACAACCCGTACGAGTGCCAGTCGTGCAGCGCTTGTCTACTCAACAAGGGCAAGGCGGAATGCGCAAGTGTGTGCCAGCCGTGCAAGTGCGGCGCCAAGTCGGCCGCCGATGGCAAACCGAACTGCTACCAGCCGTGCGAGAGCCCGGTGTGCGCGCGCCGACTGGCCGGCAGCCCGCCCATCGTCGGCTACTACACCGGCAAGAATTTCGAGCAATTGCGCGTGGTGCGGGGTGGCAGCTATTCAAGCCACAACAACACCGCTGACAAGATGTCGTGCGACGGCCGCGCCGACAACCGCGCGCAAACTGCGGCCCCAACCGGCGACCCTCAGCCGCACGTTGGCTTTCGCTGCGCCAGGTCGTTGTAACCAAGGCAAGCACCCGGCCGCGAAGCTCCATCGCGAGCCGAACTACTGCAGGTCAGGGTCGTCGATCTTGTCTTCGCGCTTGGGCGGCAGCTTGGGTGGCGGTGGCTTGGGCGGCTCGACCGCCTTGGGCTCTGCCTTTGCCTCGGCTTTGGGCGATTCCGCTTTGGGCAACTGCGCGCTCTCGGCCCTTGCGCCCGGGTCCTTTTTGGGACCAGGTGAAAGAACGACGGGCTTGGCTTTGGGCTCTGCGACCGGCCCACGATCCGGCAGCTTCTTGAGTTCCACCGACATCACCTGGGCGGAGGCGTAGCTGATCTCGATGGTGTGCGGCTCATAGCCGTCCCGCAGCAACTGCCAGGACTCGTTGGGACCGCCCTTGGGCAGGTCCAGCGTTGCGTTGGTCGTTCCGAGCAGCTTGCCGGCGCGCAGAATCTGGGCGCCCGGCGGGTTGGTGTTGACGGTGATGCGCACCAGCTTGTCGTCGACCAAAGCCGGCACGGGCACCGCAATCTGTTCTTTGACGAACTCGGTGCGGACTACCACCTCTGGCGGTCGAGTCGCGAACCACAGGCCGACGGCGACGGCCCCCGCAGCGACGGCTGCGCCCAAGGCCAGCGGCCACTTCGGCGCGGCAGGCGGTGCCAAGATGAGCTCGGGCACGGCCGACAGGTCCGCAGTCTGCTCGCCCGCGACGATGGGTCTTACGGTGCGCGCGGTCAGCTCAGCCGACGTGGTGGTCGAACCGACGCGGACGCCCAGGCTCTCTGCCGCCGCGGAGTCGACGTGCTGGTCGAACGCTGTCGGCAGGGAATCCGCCAGTTCCTGGCACCGCTTGGCGAATTCTCCGGCGGCCTGCACACGCTTCTCAGGCCGCTTTTCCAGCAGCTGCAGCACGAGGTCCTCAACCTCGGCCGGGATCACCTGCTTGTCAGTGGCCTTGCTCGGCGGCACCGGTGCTTCGTTGACATGGGCCAGCAGCAGCTGCAGCGCCTGGTCGCCGGCAAAGGGGGCGTTGCCGGTCACCATCTCGTACAGAATCACGCCCAGCGTATACAGGTCGCTGCGGGCATCGACCGGCTGCGCGCTGCACTGCTCCGGGCTCATGTAGCGCGGCGTGCCAAAGATCGACCCGGCCTGCGTCAGCGTGCCGGCTTCGCTTTTGTGGTCGCGCAGCTTGGCTACGCCAAAATCGAGCACCTTGACGTAGTCGGGGTTGTCGCTGACGTTGACCAGAAAGATGTTCTCCGGCTTCAAGTCGCGGTGCACGATCTCTTTGCCGTGCGCTTCGGCCAGCGACTGCGCGACCTGCGCCATCACCCGCAGCGCGCGGCGAATCGGCAGTGGCCGCTCTTTGCGCAACAGGTCATACAGCGTCAGACCCTCCAGCAACTCCATGGCAATGTAGGGATTGCCGTCGAGGGTCTGGCCGTAGTCGAAAATCTGGATGGTGTTGGGGTGGCGCAAGCGCGAGACGGCCAGCGCCTCCAGCGTAAACCGCCGCAGCACCGTGTCGTTGCTTTTCAGGTCGCCGAGCAAGACCTTGATAGCCACGTCGCGATCCATACCCTCCTGGCGCGCGCGGTACACCGAACCCATGCCGCCGGAGCCAATCTTCTTGAGCACCAGGAAGCGACCGCCAACCATCTGGCCAATCAGCGGGTCCTGTCGCGCTTCCTGGGCCTTTTCGAGGTGGGCGCGGATCTTCTCGTCCAGCGCCTCGCGGGTATCGGCGCCCTCGCGGCGGGTCGGCAGGTTCGCGCGCAGGTCGTCGATGGTGGCATCGCCAACGGGCTGGGGTGCGGCGCCGATGGCTTCGAACTCAGGGCCTGCGACGTTGCCGATGGTCTTGTCGTCGCTCACGGTGTGGACGATGCTGACGACACGCTCGCTGTTCTGTATGGTTGCCTTGCGCGGATCCTGGCCGGGTTCGAACGCGACCGTGACCGCACCAGTGACTTCCGCGTCGTCGCCGATCTGCGGGTCAAGCAGCGTAGGGTTCGACAACGTGAGTACCGGCGCGTCGCCGGCAGGCTGGCTGTTCTTGGCGGTCATCGCGGCTCGGATCGACCAAAGGCGTCGTCCAGGCTTTGACGTATAGCACAAGCAACCGTTTGCTGTGCAGCGGCCGCGTCGATGCGCACGACCGGCCCCAATGCAGCCGGTGGGTCGGCGTGCAGTGCCGCGTAGCGTTGGCGTACCCGGGTCAACATGGCCGATGTCTCAAATCGTTCAAGTGGTTTGCCGCGAGCGGCAATCCGGTCGAGGGCTACGGCGACCGGCACGTCGAGCCACAGCGTCAGATCGGCCGTGATCGCGTGGCGGTTGATCGCCAGTACCCAGGCGGGGTCGACCGCCAACCCAGCCGCCTGACCGTCGCTGACTTGGAAAGCCAGCGAGCTGCCCAGGTGCCGGTCGCACACCACCCACGCGCCACGCGCCAGCGCGGGCTCGACCACACGCCGGGCGTGGTCCACGCGGTCAGCTGCAAACAACAGCGCAACGGCCGCCGGATCGATAGAACGTTCGCCGTCCTTGATTTCGCCGCGTAGGATCTGGCGAATCAGCTGACCGCCCTCGAGCTGCGACGGCTGCGCGGTGCGCACGACCTCCAGACCGCGCTCGTGCAGCCACTCGCCAAGCAAGTCGCCCTGGGTGGTGGTCCCGGACCCGTCGGTGCCTTCCAGCACCACCATGCGGCCGCGCGGCAGGCTCATTCGCTGTCACACGGCAGGTCGACGGTGCGCATGCCGTCGGGGCAGGTCACGGCGAACACGCTTGCGTCTACCTTGCCGTCGGCGGTCACGTCGCGCAGTTCAAGTGTCAGATCGATGACTGGCCGGGTGGTCTTGACCCGCAGGGTACGCGGCAGGCCAGCCGTCGACCCACCGTCGTATTGCAGCGAGGCCAGGCGCTCGGCCGCAAAGTGCCATACCGCGCCCGCCACGCTGCGCGTCTTGGGGTCCACGTACACCTGCTGGTGCAGCGCAGTCGGTGCGCCCAAGTCCAGCCGGTAGAGCGACTTCTCCTCGTCCCAAGCCACTTTGCGGTGCTCGGGCGGTGCCGGCAACAGCGGCAGGTCACCGAGCAACGCAGCGACCAGGCCTTCGACTGGCAACGGCAGCGGCAACACCCGCGCTAGGTTGCGCGGGCAAGCCTTGCCGACATAGCACGCGTCGCCACCGCGCTCAAACGTCAAGAAGCGATCGCCATCGCAGTTGGTCAGCGCCACCAGATCCAGGGTGGGCGTGAGCGCCTGCAGCTGCAGAGATGTCGGCCGGCTGGCGACGACCAGCATGGTGGCGCTGCGGCGCTGACCGTCGGCGTAAGCTTCAAGGCGCGCTGTGCCCTGCAGAGTCTGCACCACCGGCCGGACGATGCTGGCAACGAGCGCATCGGGGGTCGGCAGCTCGGGCGGCGGTGCACCAAGCTGAGGCCCGCTGCAAGCCGCGACGGCCAAGGCCGCCATCAGCAGCCAGCTACGCATGGGGATCGCCCTCGACAAAGCGCGCGTGCAGCGCCTGCAACACTTTCGCCAGACCGGCCGGTTCGACCAGCGCAGACAGCGTCAGGCCGTGCGCCAGGACAGCCTGTGGCGCGCTGCCTGCAGCGACAGCGGTGTCGGTGAACGCTGCGGTCAGGGCTGGCTCGCGGCCGACCGCAGGGCCGACAATGCTGGCGAGCGCGCCGCGCAACGGCAATTCTGCCCCTGGCAGGGCGGCAGCGGCGTCCACGGCCCGATCGAATGCCGGGTCTACCGCATCGGCGACGTCGCGAGCCACCAGCAGCCGGGCGCCATGCCCGTCCGTTACTACAGCGAGCGGACACACCTGGTGCTGCGTCAGGATTGCCAACATGGCGTCCGCAGTGCCTGAATCGCGCGCGCGCAGCAGCACCGCGTGGGGCCGTCCCGCGACGCCGCTTACCCACGGCCGATCCTGCGGTGCGTGCAGCCGGACCACCGTCTCGCCACCGCCTCCGTCGGTTTTGCGCGCGTAGAGCGCGATACCGTGCATACGGGCCAGCGCCACCGCGTCGGCGGCCAGCACCTTGGCGCCGGCGCGCGCGAGCGACAAGGTCTCGTCGTGGCTCAACATCGGCAGACGCTGCGCTGCCGGCACCACCCGCGGATCGGCGCTGTAGATGCCGTCGACGTCGCTATAGATCTCGCAGTCGGCGTGCAGCGCCGCCGCCAGCGCTACCGCGGTGGTGTCGCTGCCCCCGCGTCCGAGCGTGGTGACTTCGCGCCGCCAGCTGGTACCCTGAAAGCCGGCGACAATGACGACGTGGCCATGGGCGAGCGCGTCTTGCACGCGAAACGGCCGGACCTCGATGATGCGGGCATTGCCGGCGCTGTCATTGGTCAGGATGCCGCACTGGCTGCCGGTCAGGCTGGTGGCCGCAAAGCCTTCTGCGCGCACGGCCATGGCCAGCAACGCCATCGAAATGCGCTCGCCCGCGCTCAGCAGCATGTCGAGTTCGCGACGGTCAGGCGTATCGGTCACTTCGTGGGCAAGCTTGACCAGCTGATCGGTGGTCTTGCCCATCGCGGACACCACCGCGACCACCTGAACGCCGCCCTGACGAGTCTGGGCAATGCGGCGCGCCACCTGCCGGATCCTGTCGACGTCGGCGACCGACGACCCGCCGTACTTCTGGACCACGATGGCCGTGGCCGCCGTCGCGGTGGTCGTCACAGCGCGTCGCCCGGGTTGATCACGTCGAGGTGGGCCGGCAACTGCTGGACCTCGTGCTGGCGGGCCATCTCCCAGCCGCGGTTGCCGAGCTTCCACTCCTGGGCGAGCAATTGCTGGTGGGTGACCGGGTCCGCCGGTCGGCTCCACACCGCCGCGATGATCACGCGGGCCCGCGGCGCGCCCTGGGTGTACTCGACAGCCCGAATGTCGTACTCGTGGATAGTGACCTGCGCCTGCGCCAGCCGCTTTTGGCGAATGAATTGGGCGCGCAGCGCTTCTGGCACGTAGTTGGCGGCACGCTCGATGTGTCCCCAGCGGACCGACCGCACGTAGTCCTCGACCGACTCCTTGAGCTGCGCCGCGGGGGTCGAGCCCAGGTTGCAAGCGCACAGCAGCGCCAGCACCGTCAGCCGCAGGCCGCGCGTCGTCACTTGGCGGCCGCCAGCAGCGCCTGCAGCTCGCCGCGCTGATCCAGGGCCCGCAGGTCCGTGTAGCCGCCGACAAACGTCTCGCCGACGAAGATCATTGGCACCGTGCGCCAGTCGAGCTTGGACTTGAGCTCTTCCATCTTGACCGGGTCCTGATCGAGGAACACCTCGTCAAAGGCGATGCCGCGCGCACTCAAGAAGCGCTTGGCGGCGATGCAGTACGGGCACCACTCGGTGCGGTAGACGGTGACGGGAGCGGCCATCGGCGGCGCAACCCGGACACAGGTCCGGAGCGGCGCGATCTTAGCGCGAGCGCGGCGATCGCGCCATGCAACGGCGATCGTCCAGTTGGCGGCGGACGTCGCCCAGACTACCATGCCGCCATGGCAACCGAGCAGGCCCCCGCCCGCGTGATCGCTTTGGACGTCGGCAGGGCCCGCATCGGCCTCGCGGTCACGGCGCCGCGCGGCGATCAAGCGCTGGCCCACAGCGTGCTGCAACGTCAGGGCACCCGCGTGGATCTGCAGCGCCTGGTGGCAATGGCTGCGCAGTTGCAGGTGGCCCGCTGGGTGGTGGGCCTGCCTCCGGCGGCCGATGCCGGAGCGGCCGACAGCCGCGGTCTGATCTTGCGGTTCGTGGACGCGTTGCGCACGGCCCAAGCGTTGCCGGTGGATGTCATCGACGAAGCAGAGTCGACCGTGCAGGCCCACGACGAGTTGCGCGCCCTGGGCATGCGGGCCGCGCGCCGCAGGACCGTGGTCGACGCCTATGCCGCCAAGATCATTTTGGACCGCTGGCTTGCTGCGCGCCCAACCAAAGTGGAACCGTAGCCGCGCCGCTGCCCGCGCGCTATGCTTGCGGCGCCCTGTGGGGCGGAGCCGTTGCCCATGTCGGTGAGCCCATCGCAATTGGCCGATCGCAAGCGCAAGATGCTGCGGCTACTTGCCAAGGGCGGCGCGGACCAAAAGAAAGCCGAAGACCTGCTGCCGACCTACGCCGTGGGCAAGGCGGTGTTGTCACCGCAGGCGATT
The DNA here is from genome assembly GCA_005792545.1 of Pseudomonadota bacterium. Taxonomy (GTDB): domain Bacteria; phylum Myxococcota_A; class UBA9042; order UBA9042; family UBA9042; genus SXRM01. The sequence goes on from SXRM01000162.1 coordinate 13,695, forward strand.
CGACCCAAGACCGACGAACCGGGCAAGAAGTTGCAGCGATGGGTGCAGGCGGCGCTGATGGTGGCGCTTGGCATCAAGCTGCCGCTGCACGGCATCATCGACGGGCAGACGCGGGCTGCGCTGCTGCGCTTCCAGAAAATGGCGGGCATCGGCCAAAGCGGGGCGGTCGACGACGCGACCTTGCGCTCGCTGGAAGAAGCCGTAGGCATGCCCGCGCCGCACCGCAGCAGCAGCGCGCAGCCGCCCGACAACATCCTGATGCGTGTGCGCCGCGCCCGCGGCGGCCGACCCAAGGAAGAAAGCGACGACAAGGGCGGCGAGCAAATGCACGTTGCCGAAGATCCCCAGGCGGAACGTCACAGTTTTGAGGACACCGGCGGCGACAACAAGTACGGCGAGGCCGATGCCCACGAACTGCGGCCCGGTCAGGCGGCGCCGAGCAGCGAGCGCAAGTTGGACCCGGCGCAGCTGGCGATGCAGCGTTTTTTGCATGCCGAAGCCATGCAGGCGGTGCTGGCGCTGGCCTTTGAGCGCGCGTGGGTGCGCGAAGAGCTGGATCGCCTGGGTCGCCAGGGCGACGCGGCGCTGTTCAGCGAGATGTTGCGGTGGTTCGAGCGGGCGCGCGAGGGCGACAACCCGGCGCCCAGCTGGATGCAAGAGGTCGGCAAGCTCGCCCAGCACCAGCAAGCGGAGGCCATCGCCCTTGTGCGCAAAGCGTGGCAGGCCGACCACACGGCGGGAGCGACTCCGTGATAGCACGCGTCCTGGCACTGGCTTGCGCCGTTGCGTTGAGCGTGGGCTGCAGCGACCCCAAGCCGGCGCAACAGCTGACGCCGATTGCGGTAACCGACGACGTCGATGCGGCGGCCGCGACGTCCGATGGCCAGGTGGGCACGTCGCTGGACACCTTCAACCCGGATACGGACGCCGCTACCACCAGTCCGGGGCCTATCGCCGCTCTGGGCGGGCTGTGGGTGGTCGACGCCGGCGGCAAACCAGTAGGCATGCTGGTCCAGCGCGGCCACACCGCAATGTCGGTGGGTGGCGCAGTCGACGTCCTTCGCGACGGGGCGCTGGTCTATTCGCCACAGTTCGGCGTGTTCTTTGGCGTGCAGATGTCGACCGGCAAGGTCATCAATCCGCGGCTGGGCGTCGCTGACACCACCTGCGGCGCACCGGTGACCGCGGGCTACTACACCGAGGGCGACGCCATCAGCGGCCAGGGCTTTGCGTTCGTGTACAACGGCCTGTGGTACCGCGTCGAGGACTATAAGCCCCTGCAGCTGGTGGCCTGCGGCGGTACGGTGCCTGAGGGCGCGCCGGGCAAGTGTGCGCCGCACAACGGCTCGTGTCGCGGTTTTCCCGTCAAGCAAATGGCGACCGCGCCGCCCGTGCAGTTCGCGGCGCCTTTGCAATTCACGTGGTTGGCGAAATGAGGCGTCCAGTCCGCACCTTGATGCTGGCGTTGGCCGGGCTCGCCGCAGTCGCACAACTGGGCTGCGGCCGCGGCTGCAGTCGCGAGCCTGCGCCCGCTGGGGCACCGGCAGCGCCCGCAGCACCTGCGGACGTGGCGCGGTCGCCGGAACACCCTGCCCTCGCTGTGGAAACCGCACTAGGCATTCGCCTGCCAGAGCGCCAGGACGCCAGCCTGTTGCCGGGTTGGCCGACGTTTCCGTGGCGGCGACTGCCTGAGTTCCGCCCGGACCAGCACCTGACCGTGCGCGTGGCCTCCAATGGCGTAGGTTGCCTCGAGCGCAGTCTGGACCCGACGACTGCCCAGTCCGATGCGCGGGTGACCGAGCTTTTGCGGTGGGCGCTGGATTCCTGGCAACGGCGCTCTGGGGTGGCAGCCAACCGCCTGGTGCTGGCCATCGACCGCAACAGCGACCGCGACCTGGTGAGCAGGGTCCGCAACGTCGCCCTGCAAGCGTCGCTGTGGCGCGTGGTTGGTTTGTCGCGCGATGACGACCAACTGACGGAGTTGCTGCTCAGCCCGCCGCCGGATCGCCGGCCCAACGGTCAGCCGATGCCAAGCGCGCCGTTGGCCGTCGAAGGAACCACGACCGGCCGATAGCGCGGCACCGCTGCAAGCTGCCTGCTACTTCTTGGCGTCTACGCGAGTGAACTGGTCCGGGGTACCGTCGCCGTTGCTGTCGGTGCCGATCTTGTGCAACTGGCCTTTGACGTAGTACTCCCACACGTCGATGGCGCCGTCCGAGTTGGTGTCGCGGCGCCGCTCGATCAGGCGATTGACGGACTTGCCCTCTTCGTTCTGGGTCATCTGGTAGAACATCCAGGTGTCCATGCGCCCGTCAAAGCCCAGGTCGAGGTTGACCTCCTTGAGGGTGCCGTCTTCGTACTTGCGGATCTCGTCGACCCGACCATCGAAGTCCAGGTCAAATTCCTCGCGCTCCTTGATCTCTTTGCCAGACGCGCCCTTGTAGTACTCGACGATGTCGATTTTTTGGTCAAAGTTGACGTCGATCTCCTTGCGGATCAGCACCTTCTTTTGGACTTTGGCGCCCTTGGCATCCGGCGCGTCGTCGACCAGCGAGTAGTGCTTGAACACGTCGGGCTTCTGGTCGGCGTTGACGTCAATGCGCTCGATGATCGCCGACCCGGTGTTTTCGGACTGAATCGGGTCGTTGTTGAGCGCGGCGCGCGGACTTTCTTCGGTGGTCTGGCCGACCTTGGTCTGCTCTTTGGGTCCGCCGCAGGCCACGACAGCGGCCAGGCAGACAGCGGCCAGGCAAGCCTTGCGCACGGGTCGCACGGCAATGGGGCTAAGAATCGAGGTCATGGGCGAACTCCCTTTTTGGCCGCCATCGGCCGACCGCGCTCGGCGGTCGACCTTGGACGCGCCAGTTGGCCAACTGCACCTTGGTGCAATAAGCCGCGCCGTATTGTGGGCCGGGCGCCAGGGCCGGTCAAGGTTGGCAGGTGGGTGCTTAGCCGTCGGAAAACGGCTTTAGCACCTTGGCGCGCTGGGTCTGACGCAGCTTGCGCAG
>SXRM01000163.1 GCA_005792545.1 Pseudomonadota bacterium
CCGCCAGGCGGTCGATGCGCCGCCAAGGCCGCTAGCCAATGGCTTGAAATTACAAACCTAAAAAAGAATGGGCGCTCGGGTTTGGATTTGCGCCCGGCAAGCTCGATGCCGCGGCGGCAATTGCAGACTCAAGGCAAGGTTCTGGCGCGCGAGCTACCTTGGCACGCCGCCGGCGTGTGCGGCCACGTACTGCTCAATGGCTGCCCAGATGCGCGGCGTGCGGCGCGCCCAATTCAGGTTGGCCAGCAGGTAGCCGGTCACGTCGCCAGCGTCAAAGCGGTTGCCCTCGAACAGGTAGCCGTACAGCCCGCGCTCGACTATCATCGCGGCCAGCGCATCGGTCAGCTGGATTTCGTCGCCGCGCCCGGGGTTCGTGCGGCTCAAGTAATCGAATACGCAGGGGTCGAGCACATACCGGCCGACAATGGCCTGCGTCGATGGGGCGTCCACGACCGCTGGTTTTTCGACCATCGCAGAAATGTTGACCAGCCGCGGATCCCTGACGTCGACGGCGCCCGCGGCGATGCCGTAGGCGCTGGTTTCTTCGCGCGGCACGTTCATCAGTGCGACCACGCTGCGACCGGTGGCCTCGTAGACGTCGATCAGCTGCCGGGCGCACGGCTTTTGGGCATCGACTAGGTCGTCCGGCAGGAACACCGCGAACGGCTCGTTGCCGATGAGGTGGCGGGCGCACAAGATGGCGTGGCCGAGCCCCAGTGGGCGCTGCTGGCGCACGGTTGCCATCTTGACCATCTGGGAAGGCCGAACAACCTCGCGAAGCAGCGCCTCTTTGCCGGCGCGGCGCAAAGTCTCTTCCAGCTGTGGATGCGCGTCAAAGTGGTCGACGATCTCGGTCTTGCCGCGGCCCGTGATGACGATCACCTCTTCGATGCCGCTTGCCGCCGCCTCTTCGACGATAAGCTGAATCGACGGCTTGTTGACGATGGGCAGCAGTTCCTTGGCGATGGCCTTGGTTGCGGGCAAAAATCGCGTGCCCATGCCCGCGGCCGGAATCACCGCCTTGCGTACCTTTGCCATGACATCCTCACGCCCCAGCCTGGGGCGGTGCGGCATTGTGGCGCAGGCCGCGCGGACCGTCTATGTTCGCCGATCACGCCGCCGCGCGCAGGGCGGCCTGGGGAGGCGCCCATGTCGAAGCGAAATCCGCAGCGCCGCCGGATATTTGCCGTGTTTGCAGGTGCGGCGGCTTTTGCCGCGGCTGCGCCACAGTGGGCTTGGGCGCATGGCCAGCTGCCGGCCGTCCTGGGCGTAACCACCGCCGACGCACAGGGGCCAACGGTTGTGCGCCTGACCGCTGGCGTCGCGGTGCGCGATCCAAAAACCCCGACGAAGTACCAGTATGTGTGTTCGCCGCGTTGGACCTCACCGCGCAGCCCGCAGTTGACTGCCGTGCAGGGCGGACCAGTTTGGATTGCCGGCGCCGACGGGTTCTACCGGCTGGAGTCCACTGGCAAAGTCGTCAAAGTGGCGGTCGCTGGCGTAGATCCGCAGTCCGTGCGTGCAATCGGAGCTTCCGCCGACGAGCCCTTGGCCCTGACCGTGGTCAAGGGCACTGCCAAGGTGCACGCCATCGCCCGAACCGCCGTCCAAGGGGCTGCGCCGGTGGTGTGGACGGGCAGTGGCGAGTGGTACGGCGCCCGCAACTCCGCCGATGCCATGTGGATCGCCCAATCGGGTGGACCAACGGTGCGGATCGTCGGCGTGCGCGGCACTGGCCAGCACCTCGACGAGCAGGTCGCCGTCGACAGTTCGACCGCCACGGCATCGGTTGCATGGGCGACGCCATCGGCCGACAAGCTGTACTTGTCGCTCATCGGCAAGGCGACACAGCGCATTTTCCAAGTCGACCGGGCAGCCACCGCCTCGGGTCCACGGCCGGCCAAGCTGTTGCTGCAAGAGTACCCGTTCGTCGCCGGTCCGGTGCCGGTGGCGAGCAAGGCACTGGCGGTGGTCACCGGTGTGCTGATGGACCTCGCTGTCGATCCGCCGGGCCAGGTTGACGACGGCCGCTGGTATACCTGCATCGACGGCGCCCGACGCACGGACGGCAGCGTGGCGACCTTTGCGTGTGCCAAGTCGGAGCTGTACGGCATCAGCGACACCGGGGCGCCGGCCGCGCTGGCCTTTGCGCTCTACCAGTTGACGCCGCCCGACTACACAGGCCTGGACGACATCAGCCGGTCGGCGTGCTGGGCCGAATGGGGCGACTTCGCCCGCGACGCCGGCTTGGAGCCCGGGCCGGAGCCGGCCGGTGTAAGTCCACCCGCGGACGGCGGCGGATGCGAGGCCACTGGCGCGCGCGGCACGCGGGCAGCCCGTGGACTGGCGGTTGCTGGATTTGCCATCCTGGTTCTCTGGATGCGCCGCCGCGGCGGGGTCGCCGGCCGAGGGCGCTGAGGTAGGTCATGCAGTTTTCCGCCGCCGCCGACACGGTCATCGATCGCCTGCACGAGTCGCGCGACACTTTTGCGGACGTCACCAAGTCTGGCAGCCTCAAGGTCATCACTTCGCTGATGCGACCGGCTGTCCGCGGCTATGTGCTGCGGCGCGGCAAGCAGGACGACGGCACCACCGATTTGATGACCGCCGCACCTGCCCATTTTGACTGGCGATACCGGCGCGACCGCGAAGACCTCGCCAAGCTCTACCGCACCGCCAAGCAGTCGCAGTGGGATGCGGACGTCGTGCTCGATTGGTCGACGCCGGTCGAAATCGGCAATCCAGGCAAGCCGTTGATGGACCCGACGTTGTTTCCGCTCAATGGCTACCCGGCCTTTCAGCGCCTGAGCGACGCCGAGAAAGCCGATCAGGGCCACGCGCTGGTGTCGTGGCTGCTGAGCCAGTTCCTGCACGGCGAACAAGGGGCGCTGTTTGCCGCCTGTCAGGTCACGCAGGCCGTCGGCTGGCTCGACGGCAAGCTCTACGGGTCGACCCAGGCGATGGACGAGGGCCGCCACGTCGAGGTGTTCCACCGCTACTTGGACGAAAAGCTCAAGCGGCTGTACGAGGTCAATGACAACCTTTACGTGGTCATCGACGCCTTGATGACCGACGCGCGTTGGGACATGAAGTTCCTGGGTATGCAAATCCTGATTGAGGGTCTGGCGTTAGGCGCTTTCGGCGCTTTGCGGCAGGTCTCGCAAGAGCCGCTACTGCGCAAGCTCTTGGAATACGTGATGCGCGACGAGGCCCGCCACGTGGCCTTCGGCGTGCTGGCGCTGCAGCGCTACTACAAAGAAGAGCTGTCGAGCGCCGAACTGCGCGAGCGCGAAGACTGGTGCTTTGAGATGAGCATTCTGTTGCGCAACCGCTTCTTGGCGCACGAGGTCTACGATGAGTACTGGGCGCACAAGATGCCGCGCCGCCAGTGGAATGAGATCGCGATGACCGCGCCGTTCATGCTGATGTTCCGCAAGCGCATGTTCAAGCGGATCATCCCCAACCTCAAGCGCATCGGCCTGCTGAGCGCGCGCATTCGGCCGTATTACGCAGAGTTGGGTCTGTTGGACTACGAGCACGGCACCGCCGCACCGGAGCTGGCTGCCGACGAGCTGGTTCAAGACACCGAGGTTTGACCAAGGGCAGGCAGTCGCTATTCGAGCGGATCGGTCGTCGTCGTCGCCACCGGCACACGCACCGCACCGTCGGGGCGATCAATGCGCAAGCTGGTCAAGAACGCCTGGACCTGCGCCGCGTTGGCGCGCAAGTCATCGCGCTGCCCGTAGGCGGTCGCCGTGTACAGCCCGTCTTCGGCCTCGGCGATGACCAGCCAAAGGGCCATCGCCGGCTTGTTGCGCAGTTCGACCGCGTGCACAGCGCGAGCGTCGAGGTCGCCGAGACGACAGGGCTCGTCGCGCTCCACACCGGCCTGGCCGGCCTTGCCTAGCGCCCGCAGCAGGCTGTCGACGTATGGGACAGCGCCGCCTTCGGGCAGGTCGCCACGGTGTACGCGCAACACGATGCCGCGGTCGACGCCTAGCGCCAGTAGCCACGTCTGCGCATCGACAACCTTGGCGCCTTTGGGCGGCGCTGCTGACGCCAGATTGGCGCGACCAATCGCAACGTCGACGCGCTGGCCGGTAGCTTCAGCAATCGGCGGCTGCACTTGCGGCCCGGCACACGCGCAAGCCAGCGCCGCGACCATCAGCACTGCAATTATCCAGACACCGCGCGCCATAACGCCACGCTACACCGGTCGACCGGTCACAGACAACACCGCGGCGGGTGCCGCCATGCCGGCGGTCATCTAGGCTGGAGGTTGTTGCGCGGGCGGCCCTTGCTAGGCCGCGCACTCGCCTTCGCGCGCCGCTTCGCCCAAGAATGGCTCGGTGGCGCCGATGTCCCAGAATTCCATCTCGGTCGCGGTGGTCTCTTCCAGCTCCAGCAAGTCAGCGATGACCGGCTGTAGCAGCTCCACGTCCGCAGTGCGCAACACGTCGCCTGCGGTTTGCTCGGCAGCTTTGTGGGCGTCGGCCCAGCCAAGCAGCCGTTTGACCGCTTCAGGTGCGCGTCGAGCCGGAATCAGGCCGAGATCGCGCCCGAACGAAGCGCCGGCCGGATCGACCCCGCCGCCCACCATCACACGATAGTGCGGTGCGGGTCGACCGCCGACGCGCCGCAGCGCACCGTAGAAGCCAAACGTGCCGATGTGGTGCTGCCCGCACGAATTGTGGCAGCCGCTGATCTTGATCGACAGGTCGGTGTCAGGCCGCGATCCAACGAGGTCAACCAACGAATCCGCAAGATAGCGCGAAAACGTGATGCCGAGGTTGCAGGTCGAGATGCCGGGGCAGCTGGTGATGTCCGCGACCGTGCCGGCGCCGGCAAGCGCCAGCCCCGCTGCCTTGAGCCCGCGCCAGACCGCCGGCAAGTCCTCGACTTTGACCGCGCGCAGCACGGCATTTTGCTGTGGCGTGAAGTGTAGCTTGCCTTCGCCGTAGCTTTCGGTCAGGTCCGCCAGCGCGCGCAAGTGTTCGCCAGATACCTCGCCGCCGCGGTCGATGCGCACGGTGACGAATACCCGGCCAGGCACACGGGTCTCGCGCACCGCTGTCGCCGCCCACGCCGCGAACCCCGATGCGCGCGCCAGGTCGTCGGTCGGACGGGCGTAGTGCCATGACGCAGACGCCGGCCACAGCGGTACGTCGATGTCCAGCTGCGGCGGCGGGTCCTTTTGGACTTTGGCAAGGTACTCCTGGTACTTGGCGGCAAACGCCTCGTCGCCCATCTTGCGCAGCACGTGCTTGATGCGCGCCTTGCTGCGAATCTTGCGGTTGCCATGCTCCTGGAAGAAGTCGATGACGGCGAGCATGGGCGTCAGGATGTCGCGGGCCGGCCATGCCTCGTGCACCACCAGGCCGGAGCGCGGCATCGACGCCAGGCCGCCGCCGACCAGCATCCGAAACGCGGGTTGCCCATCGGCGCCGCGGACGGCCACCAGGCCAACATCATGGATCGCAGCGTAGCCGCGGTCGGCCGGCGAAGCCGAAAGCGCGATCTTGAACTTGCGCGGCAGCCCTTGGGCGCGCGGATTGCGCAAGAAGAACCGCACGATGGCCTGCAAGTACGGCGTGGTGTCGAACACCTCGTCGGGGGCAAGGCCGGCGTACGGGTCCTGGGTGATGTTGCGCACGGCGTTGCCGCAAGCTTCGGTCATGGTCAGGCCGGCTTCGGCCAACTTGCGCATCCAGCCCGCGACTTCTGGCAACGGAAAGTGGTGAATTTGAATGTTTTCGCGGGTGGTAATGTGGCCCAGGCGGTCTGCCGCGAGGTCGACGATCTCCGCCACGGTCCGCAGCTGTCGCGGCATGATGATGCCGCCAGGCATCTTGATCCGCAGCATGAAGACGTCGTCCTGGCGCTGGCCGTAGACGCCGCGGGTCAGGCGGTAGGCGCGGTAGGCGTCGGCCGCTAGCTTGCCCGCGGCGTAGTCTTGGGTACGGGCGATGAACTCGTCGACATCCGAAAGTTGACTGTAATCGTTGTCGTAGCTGGCGGCAGCGCCATCGAGATCGAGATCGGTGTCCAGTTCCATCGCGTGCTCCAGGTGCTCGCCAAAAACGGACCAAAATGGTCCGCTATGGGCCCATTGGCCAGTTTGCTTAGGCCGGGCGGCGGTGTCAATGCTTGCTGACGGGGGGGCGCAGATCGCAGAGAGTGCGCTTGACCACGAAGGCATAGCTAGCAGAATCAACTGGTTGGCGACATGCCTGTTCGGTTATGTGTGGTCGTCATGTAAGGCCGCTGATTTACAGACACTTTGAAGGCAGTCTGGGC
>SXRM01000164.1 GCA_005792545.1 Pseudomonadota bacterium
CAGAAACGGGGCTCCGGTCCGGCCGCGTCGGCAGCGCGGCCGGACGAGGGCTCGGTCCCGGCCCTGCCGGGACGCGCCCAGACCTCTCACAAGTTGATCGGTGCTGCGCTGCTGCCGCGCGGCGACCTAGCGATAGCCCTGTGTCCGCCAGCTTGCGGCGGCTTTGTCGTTGCCGTAGCGTCGCCGACACCCGATGCGGGCGCTGGCGCGGTGGCTGGCGTCAGCCGGACTGGGAGCGCCCATGAATGCGCATAGGCCCCTAAAATCCTTTGGACTAATGGTCTTGTCGCTGTTTGCCGGTGCAGTCGGCGTGCATTCGGTCGCCGGTGCCGCCCTGCCCGCCCCGCCGCCGTGGATGCAGCGCACGACGGCCAACGGCCAGGGTGTGGTGGTGTTCGACCACGCCAAAGGGTCGCCGCGCGACTGGTGGGTGCGGCCGTATCAGGCCCACGCGCCGGGCCAGTTGACGCGCGATGTGCTGTTCGATGTGTTCTTTGGTGTTGCCGCGAGCGACAAGTTCTGGGAGCCCCCCTCCAAGGGCACTTGGGCGCCACAGATGCCGCTGGTCAAGCCTGGGAGCAACGGTACACCGTGGAAACCCCAAGACGGGCCAAACGACGCCGTTTTTGGTTACGTCGGCATTAGTGGCGTCGTTCGCGACCTCCGGCGGTCTCCGCAGGGGGTGTTGCTAGAAACCTACGCCTGGGCACCGATGGGCTGCCCCGGTCGCTGCCTGGCCATGGTCGCCTGGGTGCGCAATGACGCGGGCCCAGTGCTGACATTGACGGTGCCGCTGCTCATCAATGCGCACCTGGGCCCTGGATCGCCGGAGGCAGGGCCGGCAGGCGAGATGCTCAGCACCGACCCGACCGGCCGTACGTTGCTGGAGACGGGCCCAGGGGGCCCGGCGGCAGGCTGGATCTGGGCGCGCGGCCTGGATGGCCTGGCACCATCGGCGCCACCCTACTGGGGGGATCCGCCGAGGCTACGATCATCAACGGCTACCAGGCCTTTCAGGCGGGTGACCCGTGGCCGGCTACGCCTGGCTCCAGTTCGCAAGGCAATGACCAGGTGGGAGCCCTGCGCTTCAATGCATCACTGCCCAGCGGCATGGCGGCGGGCGTCGGCGCCCTGCTTGTCTACGGCGAGGGCCCGGTCGACACCGCTCCCTTTGAGACCTGGATCGGCGACCGCAATGCCACCAAGCTGCTCGACGACGAACTGGCCTGGTGGAAGGCCTGGCACACCAAGACCAAACTGCCGAATTTGCCGCCGGGTGAGATTGCGCTGCTGCAGCGGCAGCTGACCCTGCTGAAAATGGCGCAATGCACACTGACCGGCGCGGGCGGCACGGGCAGCGGCGACAGCCCGTTCGGCCAGATCGTCGCCAGCATGCCGCCGGGGATGTGGAACATCACCTGGCCGCGCGATCAGAGCTACGCGGGCGTGGCGCTCGCCGCCACGGGCCACCACGCCGAAGCCAAGGCCGCGCTGGAATTCGTGTTGCGCGGCAAGGTTGGACAATACCAGACCGAAGTCGGCGCGCCGTACCGGGTCTCGGTGACCCGCTACTTCGGCGGCGGTCTGGAAGAGAGCGACAGCAACCAGGACGGGCCCAACATCGAACTGGACGGCTTTGGGCTGGTGCTGTGGCAGTCGGCCCGCTACGTGGCGGCGAGCAAGGACCTGGACTTCGTGGCCAAGTGGGGCGTGGACCTGCTAGCGCTCGTCGCAGATCCACTGGCCAAGGCGATCGACGCGACGGGGCTGGTCAAGCCCGATTCGTCGATCTGGGAGGTGCACTGGAACGGTCAGCAGAAGCACTTTGCCTATACGTCGATGGCCGCGGTGCGCGGCTTGTGCGGCGCGGCAGAACTAGCGACCCACATGGGCAAGGGCGCGCAGGCCGCCCAGTACCGCGCGACTGCCAAGAAGCTGCGCGACGCCATCGCGACAAAACTGGCGCCGGACGGCGGCTGGTTGCGCGGCAACCTTGAGGAACCTACGGCCAAAGCGCTGGATCTGGCGGCAGTCGAGGCCCTGACGGACGGCCAGATTGCCGCCTGGGGACCGACGGCGTTGGCCTCGTGGCAGGCCTGGCAGGCGCTGCTGGCGGGCGACGGCCCCGGCTACATCCGCAATGACGACGGCGGGTGGTACGACAGCCAGGAGTGGCTGTTTGTCGACTTGCGGGTGCTGGCTTGGCTGCAGCGCGCGGTGGCCTTGGGTGCGCCGTGGGCGGCAGAGGCAGCCGCACTCCGGGCGCACGTGGTCAAGGTCGCGGCGGCCGGCGGCGGCCTCGTCCCCGAGCTGTTGGCGACCGCAGCCGACAAGGCCGGTGGCTTTGAGGGTGCGACGCCGATGATGGGTTTTGGCGCTGGGGCGCTGGTGCTGGCTTTCGGCGACGCGGCGTTTGCCGACGATCTCAGCGCCTGTGTGGGCGAACCGCTCGGTGGCTTTGCGCCGCGGGTAGCTGACCCGGCGCCAGACGCCGGCGTGACCGACGTCGCGACCGATGCCAGGGTTGGCGGCCCGGGCGACAGCGCCGCTGCACCGCTAGACGACAATGTAGCACCACCGCCGGACGCTACGGCGGCAGCAGACACCGACAGCGGGAGCAAAATCGACGGCACTTTTGTCGCGCCGAACGCGGACGTCGGCGCAGCGACAGCCAGCCCGGCCGACGACGGGTGCGGCGCCGGCCAGCAGGGTCGCGCTGGCGGGCTGGCATTGTTGCTCACGGTGGCCTTTGCCGTGGCGCGGCGACGACGTCCGCTCAGCGCCTGAGCGCGGCTCGCCCCGCCCGCGCTGCCCGCCACACCGGCAAGGCCAGCCCAGCCCCCAACAATACGCCGCAGGCCGCAACGGTCGCGCCGGCCAGCCGCGCCAGCGGATCCCAACCAGTGGCAGTCGCCGCGACGCCCAAGCCGAGCGCGCCGGCATGCAGCCACAACGCCACCTGAACCTGCCGGTCGGTCAGCAGATGCTTGATAGGCGGCACCTGCGCCTGCTGGTCGGCATCGTGGGCAGTCTGCGCAAAGCGATGGAACCACGCCAGAAACGGCACGATCTTGGCCAGCGCAGCGTGGATGGCCGCCCCCGCCCAGCCCCACAACACCAGCCAGCCGAACAGCGGACCCAGCGGCGGCCAATCCAACAGAACCAACGCAACGCCAAAGGCGAACGCAAGCGGGGCGCAAGCCAGCGAAAGCCACCACAGGCCCAGCGCCGGATCCGGACGCTTGCGCCGCCGCGCCACCAGGATCTGAGCCAGCCGCACCGGCTGCACCAACCACACCGCCACCGCCGCGGGCACCAGCGCGCAGGCCACCCAGTGCCAGTGCAGGCCAGCAAGGCCCAATGCCAATGCCGCAAGCGCCGAGGTGGCGACGGCAGCCAGTTGCCAGTGCCCCGGCCGCTCCGACAGCGACCGGGTCATCCAGAACATCGGCACGACCTGCCAGCCGACCGCGACCCACAACGCGCCGACCCAGCCGAGCAAGCCGACGCCCAGGTGGGCGACCAGCAGGGACTGACGTGCGTTGGGTACTTCGCCGCCCGCAAACCCCCAGGCCAGCCGCAAACCGAGAAGCACAGCAGCAAGCAGACACCCCAGCGCCAACCGCATGCCGCTGACCGTGGCCGAGCGCGAAGGTGCACGCCACAGCGCTGCGCCGACTGGCGCGGCAAAGCCAAGGAACGCCAGCGCCAACAGGCCCAGCGCAAACCGCAATACCGCTGGCTTGCCCAAACCAAGACCGCTCGCCAGCGCGGCGACGCCCGCCGCCCACAGCAGCGCGACCCCGTGCGCAACGCGCGGCCAGGGCACCGGCGACCCAGCGACGACAGGCACCATCTGGTACAGCGACCCCGCCATTGCCGCGCCGAGCAGGCCCAGCGTCATCAAGTGCGCGAGCGCGGCCGTCGCCGGCAGCCAGCCCGTAAACAGGAGCCGTATTCCTTCTACCGCCAGCGCCAGGCCAGCAGCCACGGTCGCCAGCGGCGCGATCGCGTACCAGCTGAGCGGCACAGATAGCGGCGGCGCCTGGTCGGTCGACAGGCCGGCCGTGTTCATGCGGCCCTGCGCACATGGACTACGGCGGAGCCGTCTGCGAGCTCGGCCACGGTGCAGTGGCAGCCGACGGCGTCCAACTGCGGCGCAAGCCAGCGCGGATTGCGCGGGGTGTGCACAAACACCCCCTGACCTGGGCCGAGCGCGCGACCGATGGCGACCGCGCGCTGCAGCGGCTCCGGTGGCTCGAGATCGCGCAGGTCCACCAGCGCGACTGGGCCACCCACGCCGACGAGGACGGTAAACACGCCTGCCTCGCCGTCCACCACCGTCACACCGTGACCCTTGTTGGCCAACAGGGCCTCCAGCGGCCGGGGCCGAAATGGGGCGGTGACGGCGAGCAACGCCCCCGGGCTCAGCGTGTCGAGCACAGCCAGGATATCCGCAAGTGGATCGCGGCCGTGGCCCAATATCGGTCGAACGTCCAGCGCTCGCAGCCCCAGCTGGGCCGGCTCTGCGGCCGGCGGCAGTGCCACCGCCTGTGCAGTTGCAACGGGCGACAATGCCGCAAGCCACAGCTGCAGCTGCGGCTCCAGTCGGTCCGGCCATTGTTCGGGTGGCACGCCAGCGACGCGTGCCGATATCGGCAGGCCTCGCAACATCGCCACAAACAGGTCGGCGGCCGCTCCAGCGTCGCAACCGGGCCGCGCCAGCTTGCGCCGAACTGCCTCGGCGACCCGCTCCGCGACGAGCGACCGCTGCATGGTCACAAGCCGGCCGATCGCCGCGCGAAGCTCTGGCTGATCAGGGTCCAGGTCGGCGCACAACAGGCGCGGCAGCCCCGGGTAGCGCGCGACGTGCGCCACCAGTATGCGCGCCAGCGCCGCGCAGTCGTCGAGCGGCGAACGATCGACCGGTGCCCCAGGGCTCAGCAGGTCCACGACCTGCCCCTCGACGGCCATCCGCGCCCGTTCGGCGATGCCGACCAGAATCTCCTGCCGGCTGCGAAAGTGCCGAAAGATCGCGGGCTGACTGACACCCACGGCATCGGCAATAGCGCGCGTAGTCAGGCCATCGATGGGCGTCGTTGCGAGCAGGTCCAGCGCGGCGGCGAGGATCTGCTCCTTGCGGGCCGGATCGGCACCAAACCACTCCATCGGTCCTCCCCGTTTGTCGCGGAGTTGTCACAGCGCAGGCAGTGCGCGCCGCTGCGTGACAGCGACCATGTTATCATCCGATAACGGCGTCGACAAGGCGCTCTCAACACGCGACTCGGAGCATAGCATGGACAGCGCAAGCACCTTCTTGACCAGCGATCATCGCGCCTGCGACGCCTTGTGGTTCGCGGTGGAAACCGCAGTGCAGGCCGACGACTCTGCCGCAGCGCGAGACGCTTGGACGGCGTGCGCGGACGCGATGCTGCGCCACTTCGCCTTTGAGGAGCGCGTGCTGTTTCCGGCCATCGAAGACGCCACTGGGATGCACGGAATGGGTCCCACCGCAGTCATGCGCCACGAGCACGAGCAGATGCGGCGCTTGCTTGCCACGATGAGCGCCGCCGCCAACGCCGCACAGTGGCAGACGCTCTTGGATCAAGGCGACACGCTGCTGCTGCTGGTTGGCCAGCACAACATCAAGGAAGAACACATCCTGTACCCACTTGCCGACGCCAGGTTGTCCGACGAGTGGCCGGCGCTGGCGCAGCGCTGGCCAGTTTGACGGTCGGCGGTGCTGGCACGCTGGATTGCCCGGCCCGACTGGAAAGTGCGCAACATTTAGACAGTCAATAATATCATGTTGTTGTGACAAACTGCCCCAGCGCTGCTGGGTGCCGCCATGAGAAAATTTGACGCGCCCGCCCGCCGTTTGCCAAGCATAAGTCAGGGCCGGCTGAGCGCTGGACCCTGCGACCCGCCCGGTGGCGGGCCGTGTTGGCCCCCGGGCCGTTGTTGTTAGATCCGTTGCACATGGAGCAGGGCAAGGGCGTCTGATTGGATGGACGCCGCTTGGTTGCCGCGTTCCATGCGCCACGCATCCCGAGGCCGCCGCCGACCTGTGTTGGGGTTGCGAGCCGCTTCGATTCCCGCGGCCCCAGTTGGGGTGCCGCCCAAGGAGTTCTCGATGTTTGCGCCGTCTCATGTGACCCCTGCCCCGCTGCAACGCCTGCTCACCCCTGCTTCCAGACGGTTGATGTTGACCTTGGCCGCTGCGCTGGGTGCCGCCGTCGGCGCTACCACCGATGCCCATGCCCTGGCCGCCAACCAGCAGCTCGACCTCAAGGTGCTGGTGATGGCGGCGACCGGCAGCGAGCCGAGCCTGGACGCCTGGACCTCGGCGCTCGCTCGCGAAGGCATTCCCTACGACACCTTCGTCGCCAACACCGCCGACCCGCTGGCGGCGACTGCGCTTGAACCGGTCGCCAATCAAGGCAAATACCAGGCTGTCGTGCTGGCTACGGGCGATCTCGCCTACTGCGACGCCACTGGCTGCAAATCTGCGCTCGCCGCTGATGAGTGGACGGTGCTGAACGCCTACCAGGCCAAGTTCGGCGTTCGCCGGGTCATCGCCTATGCGTGGCCCAATCCGGCCTATGGCTTGAACTACCCGTTCCAGTCCGGCGACATCTCCAATGCGACGGGCAAGCTGACGGCGGCCGGCGTGGCGGCCTTTCCGTACCTCGTCGGCACGGTCCCGTACGACGTCGGCACCTGGGGCTACTACGCCGAGCCACTGCCAGCGGCTGCGGGCACGGCCAGTCCGTTTACCACGCTGGTCGCCGGTCCGGTGGGCCCGGGCGGCGCGGCCGCCTCGCTGGCCGGCGTGTTCAAGCGCGCCGACGGCATCGAAGAGTTGGTCATCACCGCCTCGTCGAACGCCTACCAGAGCCACCACATGATCCCAATTCACGGTTTCATCTCGTGGGCGACGCGCGGCGTGCAGTTGGGCTTTTATCGCCACTACTTCACCATGCACATTGACGACGTGTTCCTGCCCGACGACCGCTGGGACGTCGACGACAACGTGACCTATGAAGACGATGGCGCCACCAACCCGCTCATCCGCATGGTGCCGAGCGACGTCGACCGCGCCATCGGTTGGCAGAAGAAGCACGGCCTGCAGATGGACTTCGTGTTCAATGGCGGCGGCAGCGAAGAGGCGGCCAAGGGCAAGAAGGGCGGCGACCCGTTGAGCAACAAGCTGTTCGCCAACAAGTGGCACTTCTACTGGATCAACCACACCTTCTCGCACCCCAACCTGGATACCCTGAGCCTGGCCGTGCTGCACGATGAAATCAAGAAGAACCACCTGTTCGCGCACAAGCACTGCCTGCCATCCAACCACAGCGAACTGGTCACCGGCGAGCACTCGGGCCTGAACAACCCCAATCTGCCGGCCGCGCTCAAGGCCAACCAGATCACCTGGATCGCCGCGGACAACAGCAAGCAGCCCAAGCCGTACAAGATTGGCGCCGCGACCACCATTCCGCGCCACCCGTCGAACCTGTACTACAACGTCGGCACCATTGCAGAGCAGTTGGACGAGTACAACTACATCTATTTTGAGAACTGCACCAACAGCGCGACCACGACCTGCTTTACGGCACCCGCGACTTGGCAGCAGTACGTCGACAGCGAGGCCAACATCATGCTGCGCCATGTGCTGACCAACGACGCCCGGCCGCACTACATCCACCAGGGCAACCTCGCCGAAGACGGCACCGCGTACCCGGTCATGGACGCGCTGCTGGCCAAGTTCAAGCAGTACGTCAAGGCGCCGATCGTGCAACCGTACTTCCGCGACTCGGGTTCGCTGTTGCAGGCACATTCGGCGTGGGCTGCGGCCTCGACGCAAGCGACGGCGTACTACACGGGCGGGCAAATCTACATCAAAAGCGCCGTCAGCGTGTACGTGCCAGTCACCGGTCATTGGCAGGGCGGTCTGTATGGCGGCCAGCGTTCCGGCTGGGTGTGGCTGCCGGCCGGCGCGACCAAGGTTCTGCAAGTCCAGAACAAGTTCTAGTCGTCAGCGGCCATGCGCTCGCGCGCGACTTGCGCCTGCAAGAACCCTTGTGCCAGGCGCACGTACGGATAGTGCAATTCCCCGTTCAGCGCCTGAAACAGCGGCTTGGCAGCTTGCAGCCCGTGCGACGCAGCGGCCGCCTGGACACGCGCCAGATCCGCGTCGCTGACCCACGGCGCCAGCCCCGGCCGCTCCTGCGTCACCACCCAGCGCAGCAAATGCTCGACCACGGTGCCAGGCGCCAGCTGCAGCGCGACGCACAGTTCGCCGAGGGAGTCACCGCGGGCAAACAGCACCTGCTCCGCTGCAGTGCGGCTTTCACGATTCACCTCGGCCTTGCGCGGCCGTGAAGGCTCATCGATGACCTCGGGCGCCTCGCGCAGCGCCAGGTTGAGTTCTGCCGCGTGCTGCCGCACCGCCGCGAGCAACTGGGGCCCATACTTCGCGAGCTTTTGCTGACCCACGCCGCGCACTTGCGCCAGCACTTCAAAGGTGCCTGGGCGCACACGGCACAGGTCCGCCAGTTGGGCGTCGCTAAGCACGATGTACGGCGGAAAGCCGTCGGCGTTGGCCAACCGGCGCCGGACCGGGCGCAGGGCCTCAAACAGCGCGGCCTCCGGCGAACCAGATGGCAAGCCTCCCCAAGCGGGCCGCGTGGCTGCGGTAGCAGCGCCGGCTTCGCCGTGCGGCGGAGTAGCGGCGCCGATTGACGCGGTGGCTGTTTCAAGGGACTGGCTCTGCATGGTGGCTCCGGGCGCCGGGATGGCGTGCCAATGCAGTGGTGCAAGCGCCGTGCCACAATTGGGCCGTCAGAATCAATGGACTTTTTCGGCAAGTCTCGCTTTCAGTCTCACATTTGTCGCACTTCTGCGGCGGGCAAATCTGCGACAAGCCTATGCGGCAGCTGGACGGCGGACGCCCGACGCAAACAGCGCTGCCCCGGCCAGCAGCGGCAGCAGGCCAATGATCGCCGTGCCAATCGCAAGTTTGGTCAAGTCTTGAGCTTTGTTGTCACCGACTGCAACGCCCAACGCAATGCCCAAGGTAATCAGGCCGCCCCACGTCGCCAGCAAGCCACCGATCGCGATCTTGACCCATTGCACCAGCGTCCGACCGACAGGCTGGCGGGCGACGCGGTTGTCGGTGGTGTCTTCGACCGCGACGGGCGCAAATCTGCCGCCTTCCTGATCGGCCCGCAGTCGGCGCACCTGCCGCACCGCGAACCACCAGGAGCCGATGACCACCGCGACCGGCAGGATCAGCATCCAGCCGAACGCGCCTTTGGCCTGCGCGTCTTTATCGACCCACATCAGCGGAAAATCGTAGAGGCCGTGCAGCACGATCGGCACGGCAAGGCCCAGGAAAACCTGATTGACGCGCAGCGCCGGGTCGCCAAAGCGGCTCTGGCCGACGTAATACCCCATGACCGCGCCCCACGCCGCATGACCGGGAACGGCCATCACCGCGCGGACGACTGCGGTTCCCATACCGTGCTGCGAGACGTAGAGGATGTTCTCCAGGGTGGCGAAGCCGAGGGACGCCGTGACACCGTAGACAATGCCATCCATTGGTTCGTCAAAGGCCTGGGTCTTACTGGCGTAGCTCCACAACACCCAGAACTTCAAGAGCTCTTCGATAAGCGCGGCACACAGAAATGCCGAGTTCAAGCTTGCAGCCAGCGGTGAGGCGTCGGAGACCAGGGCAAACAGCCGCGTTTCGAAGTGCTCGCCCAGCGCGGCCGGCACCGTGATGACCACGCCGTACCAGAAGGTGCGCATCACCACCGATCGCGGCTCGGGATGCAGGTCGCGGTTGCGGAAGTACCACAGGATGAGCAGGCTCGGCACCACAGCGGCGCCAAACAGCGACAGGGTCATGGGTTTCCGCACCGGCAAATGGGGCCGTCGCGCTAGCGTAGGGGCGTTGGCAACGGGTCGCAAGCTGCCGCGCGGCGCTTGAAATCCGCGGCCTTTCGTGGTCTGGTGTCTGCAAGGTCGGCGGGCGGTCCGACGGCGAGGCGGCGATGACGAGCGGTCGGTGGAACGGCAGCGTTTGGGCGCTGTGGGCGCTGGCGGTGACCCTGATGCCGACCCAGGCCCGCGCCAGCTGCATCGACGCCGCCGGGTGCCTGTGTCCGACCACCCCGCAAACCGTGGCCGTGCAGGCAGAAGTGCAGTCGCTGTCCAAGAACGGCGTGATTGTCGCAATCGACGCGCTAACCCTGGCCGCTGGCGCGACGACGACGCTGACCGTCGGGGCGACGACCACGGCCGACCTGACCAGCAATGGGCTGGTGCTGCAGCCCGGTGACCGCATCGTCGGCACGGCCAACGCCAGCAACCTGGTGACCGCAGTAGCCCGTATCGAGGGCGACCAGCGGGTAACCTGCAAATGGGCTGCAACCTTTCGACCGCTGGCGGACAACGCCCGAGCGGCCATGGTCAGCGTCGATTGCAAGAAGTCGCTGGTGGATCTCGGATTCAAGCAGCCGCCTTGCAACGATACGGTGGCGGTCGGCTTTGATTCCTGCGCAGCGGGCCGGCAGCCAAGCCCGAACTTCGCATTGGCATTGGCTTTGGTACTGACATTGGTCCTGGTCAGGCGCCGACAGGGTTGAGGCGCCGGACAGTGTCCGGTCGCGCTGGCATCGGACACCTCAGCCGCGCGGCAACAAGAAAAAGCCCTGTCATTCTCACGCGAATCACCCTGGCACGAACCTTGAAAGGTCCAGGCGCACCGCGGCACGTCGCCGCCGTGTTGCCCGGAGCCCGCCATGATCGACGCCACCACCAGCGAATCGTTGCCCGACCACGACCAGGTCGAAGTCAACCCACTGCCCTTCGAAGACACGGTGGGGCATGTGCAGTGCGAGCTCGACTACGTGCGCGCGCTGTTGCGCCGGCACATCGAACGCCGTGGCGAGCGCACAACCAGCAACGGCCTCGCCGTGTCAGCGGACGAGTTGGCCGGCGTCGTTCAAGGTCAAGGCTGGCTGGACCATCCGAGCGCCGACGCATTCCTGGCCGCCGCGGACGCTGCAATCGTCGCGCGTTGTCAATTCACTGCCCAGAGCGGCCGCGACCTGCCGCTACACCGCATTGCCGAGTCGCTGGCGCTGCACTCGGCCGAGCGCGACGCACTGCGGGTGCTGTTGGCGCCCGAAGTCGACGTGGCCTTTGAGCGCGCCTTTGCTGCGGTTTGGGACGATCTGTCGCGCAAGTGCGCGGACGTCGGCTTTGTCGCCGATGTGGTGTCGAGCGAACCGCGCCACCGCCTGGAAGTCGCCTCGATGCTCGGACCCGGTGGCACGCTGGTGCGAGCGGGTGTCGTCGAGCTGGCGCCGCTCGGTCCGCCGCCGCACGGCGGCCTGCAGGGGCGTCAGGTTCGGCTGGCGCGGCGGGTGGCGCTGGCGGCGCTCGGCGATCCCACGCCGGACGAGCGGCTGCCCACCGTGACCCGCGTCGTGCTGCCGCGCGCGCAGCCGCAGGACTTCTTGTGCGACGAACCGCCGCGATCGGACCTCATCGCCGAGCTGGCGCGAACGCTGTCGGTCTGCAATGGCCGCGCGACGCTGACTGGCCAGCCTGGCTGTGGCCGGACGCTGTTGGCCGAAATCGCCATCAAGCAGGCGCTGCCGGGACACCGGATGCTGCTGGTCGATGTTCCGGCTGGCAGCCAAGGCGAGGCGCTGCTGTCGCTGATTGGCGGCGTCAAGCTGGAAGCGCTGGTCAGCCAGGCCGTGCCCGTGCTGCGGCTGTGCGAGCTGCCCGACGCTGCGTGGCTAGACCAACTGCGCGCCGGGCTGGAAGACGCGCCGGGCCCGGTTGTGGTCCTGGTTCCGACTGGGGTGCCGCAGGGGTGGAACGACTGGCGACCGCTGCACGTGCCGGCGCCGGAGCAGGAGGTGCGGGTGCAGCTGTGGCGGCGCGCGCTGCAGCGCTCTGGCGGCGACGTGGCGTGGGCGCACGAGCTCGGGGCGCGCTGCAACGCCAACGGTGGCGCGATCCAGCGCGCGGTTCGGCAGGCCCAGCAGTGCAGCGCGCGGCCTCAGCTGGCCGATGTGTGGCGCGCGGCGCTCGCCCAACAAAGCCGCTCGCTTGGCGATGGCGCCACGGCGATGCACACCACGCTCGGCTGGAGCGACGTAGTCTTGCCCGCCGATGTGCGCGAGCGGCTGGACGAGGTGGCGATGTTCGTGCGCGGTCGCAAGACCGTGCTGCAAGATTGGGGGTTTGCCGACAAGCTGCCGTACGGCCGCGGCATCAGCGTGCTGCTCCACGGCCCGTCCGGCACGGGCAAGACCATGGTCGCGGGCCTGCTGGCGGCGGAAATCGGCCGGCCGCTGTACCGCGTCGACCTGAGCCGTGTGCTCTCCAAGTGGATCGGGGAGACCGAGCGCAACCTGGCGCGGCTGTTCGACGAGGCCGAGAGCCAGGGCGCCGTGCTGCTGTTCGACGAGGCCGACTCGCTGTTCGCGCGGCGCACCGAGGTCAAGTCAAGCAACGACCGCCACTCCAACCTGGAAGTCAACTACTTGCTTCAAAAGATGGAGGAATTCGACGGCGTGGCGATTTTGACCACCAACTTTGAGGGCGCGCTGGACGAGGCCTTCAAGCGGCGGCTGCGCTTTCGCGTCGCGTTCCCGTTTCCGGACGCCGAGGCGCGCGCCGAACTGTGGCACGCCATGCTGCCGACCAAGGCCAAGGTGGCGAGCGATATCGATTTTGTCGAGCTGGGCCGCGAGTTTGACCTGTCCGGCGGCCACATCAAGAACGCAGTGGTGCGCGCGGCATACCAGGCGGCCCATCGCGGCGGCTGGATCGAAGAGCGCGATCTGCACGCGGCCGCCCTGCAAGAGTGCCGGGAGCTGGGCAAGGCCGTGCGCTCTTTCGCGGCGGATCTGTAGCGGCTAGGCCTATACAGAATCGCCTTGAGGTGAGATCAAGCCTACCGCAAGGAAGGAGCGACGAGTCGGCTTGCAAAGCCGCGAGTTTGCGACCCACTGAGCCAGCAAGAACAGCAATCGCCGATGACCTCGGGTCATCGCGATCCTGTAAAGACGGTTGGCCTTCACCCCGCGGCAGCCCGGCCGCGGGCGCCGCAACCACACCGGCGGCACCCGCGACCAGCTCAACTCAGGCTACTTCGGCTTGCAGGCCGACCCCGTAACCTCGACCGAGTCGATAAACCAGCCGACCTTGTCCGTCGGCCCGCAGCAACCATCGACCGTGTCGTAGTAGAAGCGAATCCGCGTCTTGTCGGTGGCCTTGTTTGCTGGAATCGTCAGCGTTTTGGTCACGGTCTGCGCCAGCGAACTCCAAAAAGTGTCCGTGTAGTTCAGCAGGTTTTCGAAATTCTTGCCGTCGTCATAGGAAACCTGAATGTGCTTACGGTCGAAGCTGCCCGACTCGGTGTTGAACCAGGTGACCACCGTCAACTCGCCGCCTCCCGTCAAGTCCAGCGTCGGGCTGATGATGTAACTCTTTTCCGTACCCAAATTGCCTTGGTTCGGGGTGCCGTACACCTGCGTGGAGAACGTGACTGGCGAGGTCCCGCCCGTCTTGGTCGTCAGGGCCCACTTGGTGTTCTTGTTGTCAGTGCCGGTGGTCCAGCCGTCGTTGCCCGTGTCAAACGTGGCCTGGTAGGAGCAACTGCACGCCTTGGCATTGCCGAAGTAGCCGGGCCCGCACGCACAGTCGTACCCGCCTGGCTTGTTCTTGCAGACCGCATTCTGGCCGCAAACTGCCGTTCCCTTCTCGCATTCGTCGATATCAGCGCACACGCTGGGCAGGCCGTTGCAGGCGAAGCCCACTTCGACGGCGCACTTGTCGCTGCAGCCGTCGTCAGCCATAGTGTTGTTGTCGTCGCAGGTTTCTTTGGCCAAGGTCAGGCCGTCGCCGCATACGGAGGCGCAGGTCGTCGGCAGGTCCTTTGAGCACACAAAGCCGTTCTCGAACTGGCACTTGCTGTCGCAGCCGTCGCCGGCCGTGCCGTTCTTGTCGTCGCACTTCTCGCCACCGACCACCATGCCGTCGCCACACAGCGGGCCACAGTCAAAGCCATTGCCGGCAGAGCCGCTGTTGCACACGCAACTGACGGCAGTCTGGCTGGACTTGCACAGGCCGTTGGCGCTGCAACTGGTCTTGCCCGGCTGGCAGTTGCCCCCGCCACAGGTGTCGCCGCTGGTACAGCCGTTGTTGTCGTCACACGGCACGGTGTTGGGCGCGTAGGTACAGCCCTTTTGGGCGTCGCAGCTGTCGTTGGTGCACGGATTGCCGTCGTTGCAGCTGACCTTGTCGCCGGCCTGGCACGCGCCAGCGCTGCAGACGTCGCCGACCGAGCACACGCTGCCGTCGCTGCAGGGCGCCGTGTTGGCCTCGTTGGCGCAGCCCTTCTTGGGGTCGCAGGTGTCGGCGGTGCATACGTTGCCGTCGTCGCATGACGTTGCAGCACCCGGCAGGCACGCCGAGTTGGCGCAGGTGTCCGACACTGTGCATACGTTGCCGTCGCTGCACGCTGCGGTGTTGGCGACGTGACCGCAGCCCTTGGCCTTGTCGCACGCATCGTCGGTGCAAGGGTTGCCGTCGTCACACGACACCGGGGCGCCGCTGCCGCACTGGCCCTTGTCGCACACATCGGCTTGCGTGCACACGTCACCGTCGGAGCACGGCGCCGTGTTGTCGGCCGTCTTGCAGCCGCCCTTGCTGTCGCAGGTTTCGCTGGTGCAGACATTCTTGTCATCGCAGTCCGACGGTGCGCTCGGCGTACATACGCCGTCTTTGCAGGTGTCGCCGGTCGTGCAGGCGTTGCCATCGTCGCACTTGGCCGTGTTGGCGCTGGTCTTGCAACCCGCCTGCTTGTCGCAGCTGTCGTCGGTGCAGGCGTTGCCGTCGTTGCACGCCAGGGGCGACCCGGGGGCGCAAGCGCCGTCAGCACACTTGTCGGTGGTGGTGCAGACATCGCCGTCGCTGCATGGCAACGTGTTGTTGGCGAACGTGCAGCCCTTCTTGGGGTCGCAGCCGTCGGTGGTGCACGGGTTGTCGTCGTTGCAAGTGGTGGCGGCGCCGGGCAGGCACGCGCCGCTGGCGCACTTGTCGCCCGCGCTGCACACGTTGGCGTCGTCGCAGGTCGCGGTGTTCGCCGCGTGCTTGCAGCCGACCACCTTGTCGCAGGTGTCGTCGGTGCACGGGTTGCCGTCGTCGCACTGGGCGGCGTCGCCGGCCGCGCAGGCCCCGTCCTTGCACTGGTCGCCGACTGTACAGGCCGTGCCGTCGTTGCACGGCTGGGTGTTGTTGGTCGTGACGCAGCCTTTGGCCGAGTCGCACGCTTCGGTCGTGCAAGGCTCGCCGTCGTTGCACGTCAACACGCCGCCGCCGGTGCACACCGACGCCTTGCAAGCGTCTGCGAGGGTGCAGGCGTCGCCGTCGTCGCACTTGGCCTGGTTGCCAGTGTGGGTGCAGCCCTTGGCCGCGTCGCAGCCGTCGTTGGTGCAGGGGTTGCCGTCGTCGCACGACGTCTGCGCGCCGCTCAGGCACACGCCGCCGCCGCAGGTGTCGTCGGCCGTGCACAGGTTGCCGTCGCTGCAGGTTGCCGCGTTGGGCAGCTGCGCGCACCCGGTCTTGGGGTCGCAGCTGTCGGTCGTGCACGGGTTGCCGTCGTTGCAGGGCTGGGCAGGTCCGGCCTTGCAGGCGCCGTCTGCGCACACGTCGCCGACGGAGCACACGTCGTTGTCGCTGCACGGCGCGGCGTTGTTGGCGTGGGTGCAGCCCTTGGCGTCGTCGCAGCCGTCGGTCGTGCACGGGTTGTTGTCGTCACATGCGATGGGCTTGGCAGGCTTGCACAAGCCGCCGGCGCAGGCCTCGCCTTGCGTGCACGCGTTGCCGTCGTCGCAGGTCGCGGTGTTGGCCACGGTCTTGCACCCGGTCTTTTCGTCACAGCTGTCGTCGGTGCACGGGTTCTTGTCGTCGCAGACGACCGCGGTGCCGGCCTTGCAAGCGCCGGCCGCGCAGGTGTCCGCGCTGGTGCATACGTTGCTGTCGCTGCAGGTGGTACCGTCGGCCAGGTTGGCGACGCCGCAACTGCCATCTGGATTGCAGACGGCTTGTTGGCACGTGGCTGTGGCTGCCGGGCACTCGGTCGCGGCTTTGCAGCCGGCGTCGGCTGCCTGTGTGCTGTCCGCAGCTCTGGATGCGTCTGCCGCTGCGCTGTCGGCGGCCGTCGACAGGTCTGCACCAAGGCCGTCCTCACCGCCGTCGCCGCCCGCGACATCGCCGCACGCCGCCGCTGTTGGCAGCGCTACCGCTGCCAGAAATCGCCAAACTGCTCGTCCTTCCCGCCTCACCTGGTACCTCGATTTGCATTGCCGGCCCTCCATTGGGTCAAGGCGGCGGAGCGGACGGTCCTCTGAGCGCGCGGTCAACCAACTCGTCGCCGTACTCCACTCCATTGGGCCAAGGCGGCGGAGCGTACGGTCCTCTGGCTCTTGCGTTATGGCGGTGTAACGAGAGCCTGCAGGTTTCCAGTTGAGACATCATGGGGATGCGGCTATTGGGCGAAGTGTGATGCACATACTGTTGCACATTCGTGGTACGCAAAGGCCGTCGGCCATTGTTGGCGGGTTGCTGAGGCAACCGCCCGAGTTTGCACGCGCGTTGCGGAACGACGGCCGAGTTTGCGTGCTGGCACTGTGGTGTCTTGTGCCGGGGGGAAACCGGATTCGCATCAAGGATTTGGGCCACACGGATGCCAGTCGGACGCGACCCTGCTGCAGGGCGTGATCACACGACCGTGTCCGTGCTGGTGCCGCGGACGGTGGCGGTCGGCTCATTGTTCGCCCATGGCATCCCGCCACGCGAGCCCGCTACACTGCTCGCGATGACCTCGGACGCCGACCACCAGCAAATCCTGATGCGCCGAGCGACCCAAGCCTCGCTGGCTGTGGCCGTGGCGTTGCTCGCCCTCAAGCTCGTCGCCTGGCATCAGACCGGCTCGGTGGCGATGCTTGCCAGTGCTACGGATTCGGTGCTCGATGCGCTGGCCTCGCCGCCCTCGCCAGAAGCTCCAAGCGCGCCGACGAGCACAATGCTGCGCGGGCTGGCGTCGAACTGCGTAAATACACTGAAAAATGGCGTCGACGGGATGCCAAGGCACATGGCAACTGACGCCAATCGGCAGCCAGGCCGGCGAAGGTGGTCAGACGGCAGGGCAGGCGGTAAAGACGACCGGTCCAGGCAGGCACTTGTCTGGGCGGCCGCGGGGGCGAGGCCAAGCGCTGCAGTGCGAGGCTAGCGGCGGCGTGCGCGCGCCGACACGGTGCCCCGTCGGTGTGGTGCGACACAGGGGGTGACCGAGGCGACGCGCGTGTGGGTTCTGGTGGCGGCGGCGTTTGCAACCGGGCTATGCTCTCGGCCCCCCGAAAGGGACAGGTGGAGGCAGCGGATGAGTGACGGGCAAACAGACGGACGCCAAGCATTTGCTTACCAGCTGCGCCAAGCTACGCAGTGGCTGGAGGCCGTGGCCAACAACCGCGACCTGCTGATTGGCCTGACCGAGCAAGAGCGCGCGCGTTTGGTCAATGCCGCGGGCGACGTGTTCTGTCCCGATCTCGACCAGCGACGCCAGCAGTCCAAGGTCAAGGGCCGGCACCGCAAACAGGGCAAAATCCAAAGTGAGGAGGAGGTGTTGGCGGACTCGGGCATTCGGGTGCTGCGCAGCAAACCGGTGTTCATCACGCCCAACGTCTTTGCGCCGACCCAGCGGTTGGCAGACGAGGTGGGACCGGACGGCCAGGGCGGCGACCCGGACTTTCGTGAGGTGCGCGAGCTACAACACTGCTACGTCTGCAAGCAGAAGTACTCGCAAGTCCACAGCTTTTACGACCAGCTTTGCCCGCCTTGCGCGACGTTCAATTACGCCAAACGGTCGGAAACCACAGACTTGCGAGGGCGGGTGGCCTTGCTGACGGGTGGCCGCGTCAAAATCGGGTACCAAGCGGGCATCAAGCTGCTGAGGGCGGGTGCGCAAGTTATCGTGACTACCCGCTTTCCGCGCGATTCGGCGGTGCGTTATGCCCAAGAGGCGGACTTTGCGGACTGGGGCCACCGGCTCGAGATCTTCGGCCTGGACTTGCGCCATACCCCCAGCGTCGAGGCCTTCTGCCACCACTTGGCCGCCACCCGCGAACGCTTGGATTTTATTGTCAACAATGCATGCCAGACGGTGCGCCGGCCGCCCGACTTTTACGCACACATGATGCACGGCGAGACCACGGCGCTGGCCACCTTGCCAAGTCACGTGCAAAAGCTGCTTGGCGCTTACGAAGGCCTGCGCGGGTACAGCATGTTGCCCGTGGCCGACAGCGAGCGCAGCGCCGCCATCGTGGGCCTGACACATGCGGCTGAGCTCTCGCAAGCCCCGCTGCTGCCGGACGAAATGGTGGCACGCGGCCACCTGTTTCCACAGGGCCGGCTGGATCAGGACTTGCAACAGGTGGACCTACGTGACCGCAATTCGTGGCGGCTGACGCTGGCCGAGGTGTCGTCGGTTGAGCTCCTGGAGACGCAATTGGTCAACGCTGTGGCGCCGTTTGTGCTCAACGCCCGGCTCAAGGAGCTGATGCTGCGAACGCCCGAACGCGACAAACACATCGTCAACGTCTCGGCGGTCGAGGGGCAGTTCTACCGGCGGCTCAAGACCACGCGCCACCCGCATACGAACATGGCCAAAGCGGCGCTGAACATGATGACGCGGACCTCGGCGGCCGATTACCACGCCGACGGCATCCACATGAACAGCGTGGACACGGGCTGGATCAACGACGAGGACCCGTTGCACATCGCGGCGCGCAAGGTTGTCGAGCAGCGCTTCCACCCGCCGCTCGACATCGTGGACGGGGCGGCGCGTATCGTGGATCCCATCGTGCACGGCTTCAACAGCGGTGTGCATCTTTGGGGAAAATTCCTGAAGGATTATCGCGAGACAGACTGGTAGAGCGGGCGTCGAGCAGGGCCGGATGACACTGTGCCTGTGCCAGTGCCTGTGCCTGTGCCTGCTTCCCGCTCCCATCCAGTCTGTTGGGTCAAATCGCCGCACCACACCGCAGTTACCGCTTCACGCAGCGCCCCGCGACGCAGTCCATACCCCGCTGACAACGCGGCACGCCATCGCCTGTGTCCAATTGCGGCTCAGTTTCGCAAGGCGCGCCCTCCGTCTGCCGTGCGCGGCAAATGCCATGTACACAGGTGACGGCAAATGGCGGACCGCCGCAAACGTAACCCTCGCAAGGTTGACCTTCTGCGAGCTGGGCGACGCTCACGCGCCGAGCCAGGTCGCACACAAACGGCATCCGGCAGCGCCGCCGGTTGACAACACGCTCGATGCAGGTTTCTCCATCGACTGGCAAGGCCTCGCAGCGGCCGGGCTCAGTGGCGCTGTGACCAGCGTAGTAGGCCTCGTGACGGCGACGGCCTCGTCGAGCGGCTGGGCGACGACACGCTCTGGCGGATCGGCCCGTCCGGACCCGTTGCACTGTCGGTCGCGCACGAGGTTGAAGACAGCGACCTTTGGTCGGAATTCGCGGACTGGCAGCGTTCTGTCGCCTGGCGGCTGCGGCGCAGCCTGAGCCGAGCTTGGTTCCACCCCTGAAAATCCACGCTGCCAGCGCTTTCTCCCTTTTGACGCCAGCCCAGGCCAAGCGCAAACTGCCCGCATGAGCGACCGCGACCCCGCCCCGACCCTCGACGCGCAGCTGCCGCAAGCGCCGAGCCAGGCCGACTGGGACGCCCTGTCGCCCACGGACCGCGCGCGGCTGGTCGCCAACCTGCCGTCGTGGCTGACCGATGCGGAACTGTCGCCGCCTGAAGGCGACCTGCACCTGGAGGCCAAGCTGGAAGCCCGCGACGCGCTGCGCAGGTTCTTTTCCAGCCAGGGTCGATCGCTGTACGTCGGCTGCGACTTGGTCGTGTACTACCCGGCCGCGCCGCGGTTCGCGCCTGACATCTTTGTGGTGTTCGACGTGCCCGACCATCCGCGCGACAGCTGGGTGGTGTCGGCCGAGGGCAAGGGCCTCGATTTCGCGCTCGAGGTTCACGTCGGCGGCGATCGCAAAAAGGACTACCAGCACCACCCGACCTACTTTGCGAGCTTGGGCATCCCCGAGTGCTTTGTGTTTGACCGCTGGCGCAACAGGTTGAATGGCTGGCGTCTGGCCGCCCCAGGCGCGCGCAGCTACACACCCATCGTGCCGCAGCAGGGGCGCTGGGCGTCGCAGGTCTTGGGCCTGGATCTGCGGTTGGAGGACGGCAAGCTGCGGTTCTATGCCGGTTCCGCGCAGTTGCTGGTCGCCGAGGAGTTGATGCGCAAGCTAGAAACGGCAATGACCGAGATTGAGGCCGGCCTGGCCCCCGAGGTCGAGGCCCGCGCGGCAGAGGCAGAGGCGCGCGCGGCTGCCGACGAGGCGCTGGCCCAGAGGGATGCGGCCCTGGCCAAAGCCGAAGCCGACCTTGCTCGCGCGTTGCCAGAACTTGCGCGGCTCAAGGGCGCACCAAGCGACTGATTGCGATCCGCGCCGAAATGCGTGGACCTGCCGCCCCTACGTCCCACAAAACGTCTTGTACGCCCATTGCTCATCCAGCGGCGCCACGGCCAGGTCCAGCGCATCGTCCTGGTCGTCAAACGGCCGCGACAGCACGCGGTTGAGCCGATCGAAAGGACCCAAGTCACCCGCGTTGGCTGCGGCAATCATTCGCTCAACTTGATGGTTGCGGGCGATAAAGGCGGGACTGGCGGCGCGGCACAACGCACGCTGCACATTCCGGCTGCGCCCATCGACTTGCAGTCGCGCCTGCCAAAGTTGCCACCACGCCTGTAGCGGCCCCGGGTCGTTGAACAGGTGTTCGAGCGCCATCGGTTCGCTGTCGCCGACGTGTTCGGCCAGACCGCGAAAAAAAACGGTGAAGTCGACACGCTCGGCCGCCAGCACGGCCAGCAGCCCGTCGATGAGCGCGCGGTCACCCGGCTGCGCTGCGCCAAGGCCCAACTTGCGTCGAAAAACCGCCTCGTACGCAGCATCAAACCGCGCTGTGAATTGGGACAGGTGCTCGACCAGGCGGTCGACTGCCCGCTCCTTGTCGGCGTCCACCAGTGGCACCAGGCATTCTGCGAGGCGCGCCAGGTTCCACAGCGCAATCTGCGGCTGATTGGCATAGGCGTAGCGACCGCCGTGGTCGATCGAGCTGAAGGTGCGCAGCGGGTCAAAGCCGTCCAGAAACGCACACGGCCCGTAGTCCAGCGTCTCGCCCGAGATG
>SXRM01000165.1 GCA_005792545.1 Pseudomonadota bacterium
AACTTCAGGGACAATGCGAGCGCACAGGTGCACACAGCGCCAGAGGCCAGCGCCAGCTCGGTAACTACAGCGCAGCCCGACTCCACTGGCGACCGGACTGGCATCCCATCGCTTCGTGGTTATGAATACACCCTCTTAAGCGCGTCAATTTTACGCCCAAGCAGTACGGCCCCAGCGTTAGCGTGGCACTCAAGTGCCCGGACGGTATCTTGCCGAACTACAGCAGTTCGCCGGCGTACCTGGAGACTTGCGACCTTTGCCAGCCGATGACGGTTTGCGATGGCGAACGGGCCGCAGAGAGCGAGGCAGCCTTCACCAAGGGCTGCAAGGTGCTGCGCAAAGAACACGCCGACCTGCTCGGCTACGTGCTGCCGAATTCGCCTCACCGCATCTACTTGCGGCCCTACCGTGACGCCAAGCCGCCAGTTGCCGGCGGCACGCTGACCGCGGCCGACTGCGACAAGTTCGAGCCCGCGAAGGAAGACCACAACCCGGCGCCCGCGGTCATCGCTCACCGCAGCCTGTGCGCGCCGCCCAATAGCGACGACTAAGCCCAACGCTGCGCAACGACGCGGGCGACGCCGAGACAGCTGGCGCCGCCCGCGGTCGTTTTTGCCCTGCACCACGCCGTTGACAAGTCAGCCTGCCAGTTCCTCTGGTGGTCGAATGCCCCGAAAAGCCCGCCAAAGCAACAGGTCGTAGCTGACTTTCATCGCGGCACCGATGACCAACGGCAGGTACATGGAGTCGCCCGTCATCAGCGCTCCTGCAAACACCGGCGCCACCGCCCAGGCCGCGAGCCGCACCAGATTGGTGACGCCTGAGGCGAACACGCGCTCTTCGGGCCGCACAACAGCAAGCACATACGACTGCCGCGTAGGCACATCCATCTCGACCAGCCCCTCTCGCAACAGGAACAGCACCGCCGCGACCCCGAATGAAGGCGCGAACGCGACCGTGACCAGCAGCAGGCTCGACGGAATGTGCGTGAACACCATGGTATTGACCAGCCCGATGCGCCGCGCCAGCCACGCCGCGGCGAGGTGCGATCCGGCATTGCACAGGCGCGCACCGAAAAACAGGGCGCCAATCACGCCTTCGCTCACCCCAAAGCGCTCAAAGAAGAAGTACGACAGCAGCGCCGTCGTCAAGAAGCCACCTGCGACGCTGTCGATGGCGAATAGGGCGCAGATCCGCGTCAGGATGGCGCGACTTTGGGGCGTTAGCGCAGCACGGCGATCCGGTGCGACAACTGCGACGTCCCGCCCCAGCCGCGCGTACAGCGCCAGGACAACCGCGCTCAGCGCAGCACAAGCGAGCAGCGTGGCACGATGCGGAGCGGCGCCGCGCAAGTCTGTCGTTGCCTGCAACAATGCCGGCACGCCCGCAGCAATCGCCCCAAGGGCGTGACCGAGATCCTGCAGCATCGTGTACCGCGCGATGACGGCGGTGCGGCCCTCGCTGGTGGTGGTGGCGGGCAGCTCCGCTTGCTCCAGAATCAGCGCGGCGCCGCGATCCTTGCCCATCCCGTTGAGCATGCCGACGAAGGCCGCGGCGGCCAGCGCAAGAGGAGTGGAACTAAGCGCAAACGCGACTGTGCCGAGGACGGACAGCGCGGCGAGTACCAGCAGGAATCGGCGTCGGCCCAGCCGATGGGCGAGGAACGTGGCCGCGATGGCGCCGAGCGCCGCGCCGACAAGCCCTAGCGACACAATGGTGCCGATGCTTCCGCTCGGGATGCCCAGGCGAGCGAGGTAGACGCCAATCAGCACGCCGACCAGGCTCGTGGTCACCGCGCGGACGAAAGCCGCGGCGTAGTAGATGTGCCGGTCAGACATGGGGTCGCCACTGGGCGCAGCCCGCCCGCGCCAGGATTGGCCTTGGCTGCACAGTCGCGATGGGTGGGTGGCAGCTCACGTGGGCATGCTGCGGACTTTAGGCCTCGACGGCAAACGCCGGCACCAGGCCCTGCCGTCCCTTGACCGCGAGCTCGCCCAGCTCGAGCACTGCGAACGCATCGCCCAGCCGCATGCGCGTCACCGAATCGATGAGCACCGGCCGCTTGGCTTCCTTGGTCAGCGACTCAAGTCGCGACGCGACGTTGACCGCGTCGCCGATGACCGTGTAGTTCATGCGCCGCGGCGAGCCGATGTTGCCCATCACCACGTTGCCGGTCGCCACGCCGACGCCGATGTTGAGCGCCACGGCCCCGCGCGCCAGCGCCGCCTCGTTCAAGGCGCGGCGCCGTTGCACCATGGCGATGGCGGCCTGGACGCAGCGGCGCGCATCGTCGGCTCGCGGTCGGCCCGGATCGCCAAACACCGCCATCACCGCGTCGCCAATGAACTTGTCGATGGTGCCGCCGCAGGCCACGATTTCTTCGGTCATGGCCTCGAAGTGCTGGTTCAGCAGGTCGACCACGTCGTGCGGCCCCAGTTGCTCGGTGAGTGTCGTAAAGCCGCGTACGTCGCTAAACAGCACCGAAGCCTCTTGCTCTACGTTCTCGACCAGCCTGCGCGGGCCGCGCGACAGCAGCCGCGATACGATCTTGGGCTCCATGTAGCGCGACAGCACCGCCTGGGCCGCGTGGCGCTCGCGCACGTGCGCGATGTGGTTGGCAATCGCATTGGCCAGGTGCACCGCACCTGTCGGCTGCACCAACTCCAGCGCCAGGTGCAGGTCGCGCAAGGCGTCGTCGACCCGACCGCTGTCGGCGCGCGCCTCGGCCCGCGAATCCAGGATCTCCGCGCGCAAGATGCGGTTGGGGTCGTCGGCCACCAGCGCCAGCGCCTGCGCAAACTGCGCCTCTGCGGTGTCGAAGTCGTCGCGCACAGCGGCGATCTGCGCCAGGTGCTTGTGGATGCGCGACAGCCGAACCTGGTCGCCGATGGCCTGGTAGTGGCCGGCGGCCTCGTTGGCGCAGTGCTCGGCCTGGTGCACGTCGCCGCGCAGAAAGTGGGCTTCCATCTCCTCGGCGGCGAGGTTGGCGAGCTCCCAGCGGTTGCCGATGCGGTTGGCGAGCTCGCGGGCCTCGTCAAAGGCCTGCGCTGCGGCAGCCTGGTCACCCGTGTTGCGGTGCACCCACGACAGCGCCGTCAGCGCCATCGCAGCACCCAGGCTGTCGCCGATGGCCCGCCGCACCCGCAGGCACGTCTCCAGGGCCGCGCGCGCCGCATCGTAATCGCCACAGAACGCGTGCAAGTCGGCCCGCCAGCGTTGCGCCCACGCCACCAGCGCCTCGCGATCGCGCAGCGCGGCCAGCCGCTCGGCCCGCCGGTACTCACTTTCGGCTTCGGCAAAACGGCCCGCGACGAACAGCGCCAGGCCGCGCAGCATCAGGAACGACACGGCAATGTCGGGCCGGGCCCCGTCGTCGTCGCTGCTGCGGTCGCAGCGATCGATGCAGGCTTGCAGGTCGGCGCGCTCGAAATCCAAGCAGGCGCGCATCAATTCGGCACACGCCAGCGACACCTGGTCGCGCTGCAAATGGAACTCGCGGCGGGCGTCGTCGACCAGCGCCGTTGCCACGTCGATGCGCCGCCTGGAGAACGCCACCCAGCCGCGGTAGTAGGCCAGACGCGCGCGTCCCATCGAGTCACCGGGCGCGATGATGGTCTCCGCCACTGCCAGTTCGCGCTCGGCCTCGTCGTACAGACCCTCGTGCGCAAGGCCGTAGACCAGGTCATAGTGGCCGGCCAGCTTGTCGGCGCCGCCGAGCATCCCGCCGTCGAGCGCCCGCTGCAGCACCCGCACCGACTGCGAAAACCGACCCTGGCCCACCAGCACGCGGGCCAACTGCAATAGCGCCCGGCCAGCCAGAGCGTCGTCGCCGCGCTGGTCGGCCACCACCGACTCGAACGCCGCCTGCGCAGGCCCGAGGTCGCCGGCCAGGTAGTGCGCCCGGCCCGTTTGGTAGGCCACTGCCCGTTGCGCCGCGGATCCAAGGGGTTGCGCCAGCTGTGCGCAGTGTTCCAGTTCAGTGAGCGCCACGTCGCAACGGCCGCCGCGGACGTCGATGTCGGCCTTCTCGCACAGGAGCTTCAAGCGCTCCGCGGCCGGCAACTCGTCGCGCAGCGCGACCACGATTTCGACGTAGCGCAGCGAGTGCGCTGGCAAGAGCGTGCTGTCGTCTGACAACGGCAGCCGGCGCTTGAGGCCCAGCGGCTGAAAATAACGGCTGTACATCGCTCGCCTTTGCCGCGCGCGGGGCGCTTTCGCGGGCAGGGCCGCGCGGGGATGGCGGATCGTGCCGCAGGGCGGGGCAGGGTGCAAGGATGCGGAGGCGCTGGGCTTCCTCATTGCACGACCTGCGCTACACTTGACCACCCCAGCGCCCGGTGGCGCTCCGCCGGCCCCGCGTGACCTACAACCCCAACGACATCCCGACCGCCGCGTGCATGCCGCCGCTGCTCGGCCTGCCGACCCTGCACCTGCGCGGCACCCCGCGCCAGATGGGCGAGGCCCACGGCGCCGAACTCTCCGCAACCATCCGAGCCTTCGTGCAGATGCGCTTGGAGGCGGCAATCCTGTGGGGCAGCGCCTTCGCACCGGTAGTCGGCGGCGAGCCCATTAGCGTCGGCAAGCTCATCGACGCCGGCCGGGCCTGCCTCGACGCCTATGAACGCTGGGACGGCGACGGCCACACCGAGCACTGTGCCATCGCCCGCGCCGCCGGCGTCCATCCGACCGAACTCTACACCGCCGCCAACATGACCGACGTACGCGATGTTTTGGTCTTTGGCGACAAAGGTGATTCTGCGGCGCTCGGCCTGCGCGCCGACGCCGAGGGTTGCTCCGCTGTGCTCTTGCCACCGGGCCGAACCCGCAACGGCCACCTCGTCGCCGCCCAAACCTGGGACTTGAACCCGCAGGACCTCGACTACGTGGTGGCCATCCACCGCTCGCCGGACTCGGGGCCGCAAACCTGGAGCGTCACCTGCACCGGTTGCCTGTCGCTGGTCGGCATGAACGCGCTGGGACTGTGCGTCGGCACCACCAACGTCAAGACCCGCGGCTCGCGGCCGGGCGTCGGCTACATGGGCATCTTGCACCGCATGATCAACAGCGGCAGCTTCGACCATGCGGCCAAAGTGTGCGAAACCGCTCCGCGCGCCGCAGCGCACACCTACTGGCTCGCCAGCGAGGACCGCGCCGCGGAATGGGAAACGACCGCCTGGTCGGCCGTCCGCCGCGAGTTGGGCACGCAGCCAATCCTGCGCACCAACCACTGCCTCGTCGGCGCGCACCAGATCCAAGAGGGCGAAGCGCCGTCCAACTCCAGTCTGGCCCGCCTCGCGCGGCTACGGATCGCGACCGGCCCAGAACGACGCCACGACGTCGCCAGCTTGCGCGCCTTGTTTGGCGATCGCAGCGACGGTGTCGACAGCATCAACCGCTTGCCCGAAGACGCCCAGGGCACGGCGACCAACAGCGTGGTTGTGTGCGCGCCGAAAACGCGCGAAATTTGGGCGTGTCGCGGCCCCGCCGACCGCGGTGCGTGGCAGCTTTTGCCGTTCGACTAGCCGTTTGACTTGCCGCCCGAAACGTGAGGTGACGCCTTGCCAACCCCTGTCGTCGTTGTCCTGGTGGTGCTGGCCGTCTTGCTCGGCTGGAAGATTTTCGGCCTGGCGATTGGCTTGGCGTGGACCATCGCCATCGGTGCGGGCATCGGCTTTCTGGCGCGGCACCTGCTGCCCGGCGCGCAGCCGATGTCGTGGTGGGCCACTGTGGGCTACGGCGTCGCCGGTGCGGTCATTGGCAAGGCCATCGGGCACAGCGTCTTTCACTTCGGCTGGCTGCTGACGTTTGCGACCGAGGTCGCTACGGCGGCGCTGCTCATCGCCGCGCTCGGCAACAAGCGTTTGCCCAGGCCGTGACCGCTCGCAAGCCGGCTGCGCCCGCCAGCCATCAGCCATGCCGGCATTGCTCGGCGTGGGTCGAGCCGCACGTGCAGTGCTGCCCGATCTGCGGCGTTGTTGCGCCGGGGGCGCGCTGGCGTCAACAGTTGGCGGCCGTTGGCTCCAGCGGCGACGTTGGGTCGCTCGCGGGCGGGGGCGCTGGTATCGCCCTGGCCCTGGCCGTTACCGCAGCGTTGTCGGCCGCCGGTGCCAGCAGCGTGGCGCTCGCCGCGCTGGGCACGCTTGTCTTGGCACTGGGCGGCGCTCGGGTGGGACGTCAACATGGGCCCGCGCTGGCAGAGCGCTGGCTGGACGCCCGCCGGCCGCGCTCGCTGCTGGCGGTCCGCGACGACTTGAACGCTCGGATCGGCGCGCTCAACGACAGCGGCAAGCGCATCGCCGCGCTGCGCGCCAAGCTCACGGCCGATCTCGCGGGGGCGCAAAGCAAAAGCGCGCTCGACGTCTTACAAGCCGCGGCACAGGCCTCGCTGCGCCAGCACGATCGGCTGTCGGCAGAGCTGTGGCGGGTGTCGCTGCTGCAGTGGCAGAACCAGCTGCAGCCGGCGCTGGCGGCGTGGCGCACGCTCGACGACCAGGGCGCCGAGGCCGAAGTCCAACGCGTCGAGCGCGCCCGGGCAGAGCTACAACGGCTGGTCAGCGGCTGGATGGCGCAGCCGCTCGCCAACACCGACGCCGGCACGTTGGTGCTGGTACACGCGGGCAAGCTCGACCAGGCATGCGAGGCGCTCAAGCGCGCGCTGCTGCTGCGGCAGGCGATGGCGATTGCAGCGACGGCGCCTGGGGTGGCAGAAGCCTTCGACCGCTCGGCCGTGGCGCCCGACGTGCAAGGGCAACTGGACGTGCTGCGCGAAAAGGACGAACTGGGCGAGTTTCTGACCGCCGGTAGCGAATCGGCAGACGAAGCGCAACGGATTCGCGCCGAGCAGGATGCGGTGGGCGAGGTTGAGCGGTTGCTGGGTGCGGGGTAGCAGACTTGTTGCGACTTTGGCCGTTGCCTAGCGCTGGCGTCGGGCCTTGCGGAACTCCCAGGGCGGCTCCGGCGCGGCATCCACCCACAGCCCTTTGCGCTGTGCCTGCGCTTGGCGCTGGGCCTGGGCCAGATCGGCGGCTTTGGGGGCGTACTGCTGGTACCACCACGCCATGCCATTGCGAACCTGGTCAAGGTTAACAGTCGCGCCGCCCGCAACGACCCAACCTAGCGTGCGCCCGTACCGGTCGGTGCCGTGCGAATGCACGACTACCGTCTTACCCATCACCGCCTGTGCGAGCGCTTGCTTGCTGCGGGTGCCAAACGCCTGGTCCTTTTCAGGCGCGTCGATGCCCCACAGTCGCACCTTGACCTGACGGGTGTCGACCAGCAGCGTCAAGGTGTCGCCGTCGGCAATGCGGACGACCTGGCCGGTCAGCGGGTTATGCGGCGGGGCCAATGCGCTCGCCGACGTCAGCAAAAGAGCGATCCACAGTAAAACGGGCATGCTTGCCTCGGCAGCGCGGCGAGCGCCTCGCCTTGATGCCACGGATTGCGGTGGCCGGCAATGACCGGTTTGACGCTCTGCCCGCCGCCAGCGCATCATCGGCCGCGCCGCCTGTGGCTGCCGGCGCGCACACGGATTCGATGGCAAACGCGCGTAACCTGCTGATCCTGAGGCACTATACGGTGTCGCTTCTGGCGGCAATTGCGCTGTGTGCCTGCAAGGATCCGCCCGCGCCGCCACCACCAATCGCCGCAGTAGTCGCCCCACCTGCTGCGCCCGTCGACCTCGCAGCGTTGGAAAAGAC
Organism: Pseudomonadota bacterium; assembly: GCA_005792545.1. Lineage (GTDB taxonomy): Bacteria > Myxococcota_A > UBA9042 > UBA9042 > UBA9042 > SXRM01. Next base: position 7,698 of record SXRM01000165.1, read on the forward strand.
CGCCGGTCGCCACTGGACGCTGGACCGCCGCGCCGCCGCGATTGCCGAGGGCAAGGCGACGCTGCACAAGCACCAGTGCACGCGCTGTCACACGCTCGACGGCCAGCCCAGCCACGGGCGCCCCAACGACTGCGTCAAGTGCCACACGTTTCTGCTCGACCTGCCCAACCAGCCCAAGCGCTACCACGACATCGCCAACCGCCACGGCGAGGCGATCGTGCAGCGCTACCTGCGCAATATCGAGCACTTGCTGCAAGTGCCCGATCTGTCGCGCCTTGGCGCCCGGGTCCGGCCCGACTGGATCGGCCGCTACGTGCGCGAGCCGTTCGACCTGCGGCCGCATGCCAGTGAGAGCATGATCCGCACCGCGCTGACCGAGGCCGAAGCCCGCCAGATTGCCCGCTATTTTGCTGCGGTCGCCGACGTGCCCGATCCGGCTGCGCCCGAAAACGCCCCCGAGCCGCCGCCTGCCAAACCGTCGGCCGCGCGACTGGCTCAAGGCAAAGCGCTGTTCGCGACCAAGGCTTGTGCGACGTGCCACGTGTTCGGCAACGTGGTTTTCGACCAAAAACCAGCGACGCCGCTGCGCGGCAAGCCCTCGCCCAACGATCTCGCGCCCAATCTGCGCTTCGTGCGCGACCGCATGGCGCCGTCGGCAGTGGTCGCCTGGTTGCTCAATCCGCAAAGCGTCCAGGCGGATGCCAAGATGCCGCGCCTGGGGCTGACGCAAGCCGAGGCCGAGACGCTGCGCGACTGGCTGTTCCATGCCGATCCCGAGTTGCAACCCCAACCGCCGCCGGCGCCGCCTCAGCTGCCGCCCGCGGTTGCCCGGCCAGTCGGCTGGGCCGAAGTCAAGGAGCGCGTGCTCGGCAAGGTCTGCGTGCACTGCCATATGAACGACCACGAGAACGACACCGGCCCCGGCAACGGCGGTGGGCTCGGCTACCCAGGCCTGGGTCTGTCGTTTCGCACCTACGAACGCGCGGTCTTTGGCGCGCGCGACAAGCAAGGCACACGCCACAGCGTATTCGAGATCCTGCCCGGCGAGACCCTGCCGCGGATCCTTGCTTCGATGTTGCAGCGACGCGCCGAGCACCAGCGAGACAACCTGCCGCCTGGTCGCGATTGGGAGCGCCCGCCGTTTCCGCCTGGCCCGCTCGGGATGCCGATGGGGTTGCCGGCGATGACCGACGAAGAGCTGGGCTTGTTGCGCGCCTGGATCGAGCAGGGCTGCCCGGGGCCGACCGAAGTGACCGGCAAGCCTGGCTTCAATGACGGCTTTCTGGTGCCGGATGGTCCGATCGCCGTCAACCAGGGCTGCCAACTGCGCGCGCCGACCGACCCGCCGCCTGCGTGGTCCTACGAAGCCAGTCGCCGTCATGCCGCTGATCCGCACGCCGTGACGCCTACCGGCGCCCACACCCCTACCGGGCACTGAGTCCGCCGGATGACCCACCGCCTGTGGCAAGCGCTCGGCATCCGCCACGGCGAAGGTGCGCGCACGCTCCGGCTTTTCGGCCTGATTCTCTTGCTGACCCTGACCGTGGCTTTGGCCAAGGCGGCGCAGCAAGGGATCTTTTTGGCCAGTGCTCCTCGCGAACGCATCGCCGACGCGTTCGTGATGTCGGCCGTGGTGCTGGCGTTGGCGTCGTTTGGCGTGTCAGCGCTGGCGGGGCGCGTGGGGCCGGTGCGGCTTTTCGTGGGGCTGTCGGTCGCGGTCGCCGCGTTTTTCGTGGGTGGGTGGGCGCTATTTCACATCCATCAGGATGCGTTGGCGCTGTACGTGCTGGTCGAAGCGTCGATCGGCGTGGTGGTGGTCCAAGGCTGGTCGGTGGCGACCGAGGCGCTGGATGTGCGCAGCGCTAAGCGCCTGCTGCCCTTGATTGGCAACGCCGCTGGGCTTGGCTGGACCTTGGGCGGCTTTCTGGCTGGTCCTCTCGGGCACGCGATTGGAGCGGCTGAGCTGGTGCCGGTGGCCGCCGGGCTGCTGCTGGGCGCAGGAGGCCTTGCCACTTGGGTTGGTCGCGTCGACATCGGGCGCAGTCGCGAGACGGCGGGCAAGTCCACGCTGGTGGATGCGCTCGGCTCGGGTTGGCGGCAACTGGCGGCGGAGCCGCTGTTGCGGACGCTGGCGGTACTGGCCACGGTCGGCCTGCTGACCGAGCAGGTGCTCGACTACGTGTTGTTCGCCACCGCGCAGGCCGAGCTGCAGACCAGGGAACGCATCGCCGCCTTCATGGGCGCCTTCTTTGGTCTGACGGGTGCGATTTCGCTGCTAGCGCCGCTGGTTGCCGGCAGGATCCTGGCCAGGCTCGGCAGCGCCGCGACAGCCCAGGTACCCCCGGGCACTGCGCTGGTGTTTGGTCTCGGCCTCGCCGCACACCCGAGTTTTGCCGCGGCGGTGCTGGCGCGCGGTGCGTTTCGGGTGACGGAAAGCGCCCTCGGGTCGGCGGCGCGCGGCCAGATGCAGACGGCACTACCCGGTGCGGCACGGGCTCAGGGCAATGCGCTGGTCAAGGGCGTGATTGCTCCGGCTTTCTACGCGCTGGGCGGGTTGGCGCTCAAGGCGGCGCCGGGCGTGGACCTACACGTGCTGGCGCTAATCGGCGTGGCCTTGGGTGGCGTGGGCTACTTCGTCGCTGGCGTCGTGCTGCGCAAGGCTTACGCGGGGTTGCTACGCAAGACCATCGACAACCGCAAGCTAGACCTCGACGACGTGCACCGCCTAGATGATGAAGAAGTGCGGCTGTGGGCCAACGAGCTGTACTGCGGCGACCGCGGTCGCGAGATCCTGGCCGCCGAGATCCTGGCGCAATGCTCGGCCAGCCCCAAGGCCCGCGCGGCCCTGGTCGGGGTCTGCACGCTGCCCGACCCGGAGCTTCAGCGCCACGCTTTGACTGCACTGTGCCGGACTGCACGGCCTGCGGACACGGCCACCCTGTGCACGGCGCTGCGCCACGCGGCCGACCCCGAGCTGCGGCGGACGGCGCTAAGCGGCCTGTTGACCGTCAGCGGCAGCTGGCAGATCGCCGTTCGCAACGCCAACGACGATGCCGCAGTCGACGTGCGAGCCCTGCGCTTGGTCGGCGAAGTGCAGGAGCACTGCAAGGGCGACGCCAGCTGCCAGCGCGACGCGTGCGATCGCCCGTGTGGCCTGGCCCTGGCGCAGTTGCGCGCCTTGTCGGCGGATCCCACCCAGCAGGCGCGCGCTGCGACTGTGTGGGCCATCGGCGCTCTGCGGGCCAGCCGCGACAGCACGCTGGAGCTGGCTCTGCAGGGCGCGCAGGACCCGGACGGGCAAGTCGCCGGCACGGCGCTGGCGACGCTGGCAACGCTGCCGCAACCGACAGCGCTGGCGGCGGTGTTTGCCGCGCTCGACGAGCCAACGCGCGCACGACAGGCCATCGACGCGCTGGCATCGGTGCCCGACAACCGCTTGGAAGCGTCGGCGTGCGTTGTAGACGGCTTGTCGCCGCAGGCGCAGCTGGCGGCGGCCGTGGCGTTTGGGCTTGCGCACGGCCCGCACAGTGCAGCGCTGCTGTGTCACCTGCTGACCAGTTCGCAGCGCTCGGTGCGCTACCGCGCCGCCAAGGCGATGGCGACCCGTCAGCGCCACCACACATTGGGCAGGATGCCGCTGGCCGCGGTGCAAGCAGCGGTCGTGGACGAGATCCGCTCGGCTTTACAGGCGATCCTGGTGTTGGCCGGCATTGCCCACGCGCACCGCGGCCACGTGCCAACGGACGGCGGACTCGGCCTGTTCTGCGGCGAGGTCGCGGCACGCGTGACCCTGTGCCAGCGGCGCCTCGTCGCACACTTGTCGCTACTGTGCGACCCGCGGCTGGTCGAGCTGGCCTGGCAGCACAGCCGGCGCGGTGACCCCAAGCGCTTGGCCGCGGCGCTGGAGCTGCTCGAGTCCGCCTTGCCCGAGCCGCTGCGCCACGACGTCCTGCTGGTGCTCGACGGGCAGAGCCTGCGCGAGCGCTACCGGGTGCTGCGGCAGCGCCCCGATTTGGACCAGACCGCCGCCACCGACCCGTTGCAGTGTGTGATGGGTCCAGCCGGCGACGACTGGCTGCGCACCTGCGCCGTCGTTGCCTTTGGAGAGACCATGGCTCGCACCCATCCCGAGCAGTTCGCGGTCAGCAGCCGTCAGGTGCCGCTGTTGCAGCGGGTCCAGTTCTTGCGCGCCGTATCGCTGTTCGATGCCGTGGCCGGCGAAGACCTGCTGCAGATTGCCTCGACGGCCAGCGAGCTGTCGCTTGGACCCGACGCCACCGTGTTCAGCAAAGGCGACCCGAGTCAGGACATCTACCTGGTCGTGCAGGGCAGCGTGGTGCTGGTCGATGGCGGTTCGCCGATTGCCACTGTTCGCCCGCCCGAGGTGTTTGGCGAACTCGCCGCCCTGGACGGCGAGCCGCGGTCAGCATCGGCCGTGTGCGCAGAGCCGACGACGTTGTTGCGCATTGCTCGCGCGGACTTGGATGAGATCATGGAGCGCAAGCCGCAGGTCGCGCGCGAGATCATCCGGGTGCTGGCGCGGCGACTGCGGTCGAGCACTGCGCGGCTGGTGCAGGCTTCGGGAGTGTGGAAGGCTTAGGTTTGCCCGCGCCGCCGCCTGTTGCTACCTTGCGCCCCCGCCGCGTCCCCAAGGGCGCCAGGAATCGCCCATGCTGCTCCGCGCCTCCGCCGCTTTCGCACTTGTTTTCGCGGCGCTCGCCGGCACCGCTTCCGCCGCCCCGCCCGCGGCTACGCTTTACGAACACAACGACTTCGTCGGTATCGCCCAGGGCCTGGCGCCCGGCCGGTACGACATCCACCAGCTGACCGTCGGCAATGACCGCACCAGCTCGGTGCGCGTACCGGCTGGCCTGCGGGTCATCCTGTTCGAGCACGGTGCCTTTGGCGGTCGCCGTCTGGAGTTGACCGGCGACACCGCGCAGCTTCCGGCCGGCTTCAACGACGCCGTCAGCGCTGTCGTCGTCGAGTTGCTGACTCCGCCCGCACTTCCGCCACCCCCGCCGCCCCTTCCACCGCCGCCGCCCCCTGCGCCTGGCGCCATTCGCCGACCGATCGAGGCCGGACCCCTGTGGCACGACGGCGACGCCAAACAGAAGTGTCCAAGCCTCTGTACCCCGCACGGCCGCTGGACCGGCGCTTGGTGGACCACCATCCAAGGCCGGATGAGCGTCTGCGAGTGCGAGTTGGCCGCGCCTCCGCCTCCCCAGGCCGCGCCGCCAGCGCCGCCTCCGCCCCAACCGCTGCCGCCGCCACCACCCAAGGCGATGGACGCCCCGTCGTTCGATGGCTTTGCCAAGCGCGTCAAAGACGCCTCGTTTCCCAAGTCGCAGGTCGCGGCGGTTGGCGATCAGGTCGCCGCCGGCAGTCGCTTCACCTGCTCGCAAGTCATCGCCATCATGAAGATCGTCAGCTTTCCGAATTACCAGGTCGAGGTTGCGGCCGCGATGTGGCCCGCGGTGGTAGACCCGGAAAACCTGCCGGCGGTGTTGGCGTCGCTGACCCACGATTCGCACCGCAACGACCTGCGCAAGCGGCTCAAGAAGTAGCCGGTGGCGGTCCCTGCCAGCGGCGACGGTTACGCCCGCGTACCTGAGTTGCTCGCCCCGGCCGGCGACGACCAGGCGCTCGAGGCCGCGCTGCGCGCGGGTGCCGATGCCGTCTACTTTGGCCTGTCCGAGGGCCTGAACGCCCGGGCCCGCACCGCCAACTTTGCACTGGCGGGCCTGCCCGCGCTGTGTGACCGCATCCACCGCTCTGGCTGCAAGGCCTACCTCACGCTCAACACCCTGGTTTTTGAAGAAGAGCTGTCGGTGGTCGCGGGCATGGTGGCCGCGGCTGCGCGTGCCGGAGTCGATGCGCTCATCGTCCAAGACCCGGCCGTGGCGCTGCTGGCGCGGGCAATTGCGCCGACGCTGCACGTGCACGCCTCCACGCAGATGACCGTGTCGAGCCCAGAAGCGGCCGCGTTTGCCAAGAACCTGGGCGTCACCCGGGTGGTAGTGCCGCGCGAGCTGTCCGTGGCCGAGATCCGCCAATACGCCGCGGGCACCGACCTGGAACTGGAGGTGTTCGTGCACGGCGCGCTGTGCATGGCGTGGTCGGGCCAGTGCCTGACCAGCGAGGCTTGGGGCGGCCGCTCGGCCAACCGCGGTCAGTGCGCGCAAAGCTGCCGGATGCCCTACGAGTTGGTCGTCGATGACCAGATCCGCGACCTGGGCGATGTGCGGTATCTGCTCAGTCCGCTCGATCTGGCAGGTTTGTCCGCTGTGCCGGAATTGGCGCAGGCCGGCGTGCAGGGCTTGAAGATCGAGGGCCGCCAAAAAGGGCCGGAGTACGTTGGCACCGCGGTCGCTGGCTATCGACAACAGCTCGACCGCTTAGGCGCTGGCCGCGCGCTTGGCTCAGCCGAGGTCGCGACGTCGCTGACCCGGATGGCGCTCAGCTACAGCCGCGGGTTTTCGCCGGGCTTTCTGGGCGGCAGTGACCATCAGCACCTGGTCGAGGGCCGCTTTCCCAAGCACCGCGGCGTCTTGCTGGGCACGGTCGCCGAAGTCGCCGGCCAGCGAGTGCGAGTGACGGCCGCTGCCCGCGACGCGCAAGCAGGGTGCGAAGTCCAGGCTGTGGAGCCACAGGCCGGTCTCGGCATAGGCTTCGACAGCGGCCGCCCAGAGCTCGACGAACCGGGCGGCCCCGTGTTTGGCGTGCTGCCTGCGCCGGGCGGCTGGTGGCTGACCCTGGGCCGCGGAGTCGACCTCTGCGGCGTGCGCACTGGCGACAAGGTGTGGGCGACGGCCGATCCACAGCTGGACCGCGAAACCGCGCGCACGTTGAGCGGACCGCCTGCCAGCGGTCGCATTGCAGTCGCGCTGCAAGTACACGGCGAGCCGGGGCAGCCGTTGCACACCGTGTGGACGGCGCAAGGACCGCTCGGTCGGTCGGTTGTCGTCACCGCAGTGAGCGACGAAGTCCTGGAACCGGCCGCCGGGGCAGGTCTCAGTGCGGAGTTACTGCGCGACAAGCTGGGCGCGCTGGGCGGTACGCCGTTTCATCTCTCGTCCCTGTACGTCGTCGGCGCACCCAGCCGTCTGCCTGTGAGCAGCCTCAAAACGCTGCGCCGGCGCGCCATTGCCGACCTGGACGCCGCAGTGCTCGCGGCAGCGCGGCACACCGTCGCCTGCGAACCAGCCGATGCCGTCGCTGCTGCGCTGCAGCCGACCCCGATCGTCCCCCACGAAGATCCCGTACCGCAGCTGCTGCCGCTGGTCCGTACCGACGAACAGCTCGATGCGGTCATCGCCGCCGCGCTGCCCGAGGTCATCCTCGATTGGATGGATCTGGTCGGCCTGACGCGCGCCGTCGACAAGGCGCGTGCCGCCGGTCTGCGGGTGTGCATCGCCACGGTGCGCGTGCAGAAGCCGGGCGAAGACGGCTTTGACCGCCGGTTCGCGCGCTTGCGGCCAGACGCCGTGCTGGCGCGGCACTGGGGGGCGCTTGTGCACTTCGCGCAGCTGCCCGCGGCCGACAAGCCCGAGATCCGCGGCGACTTCTCGCTCAACGTCACCAACTCGCTGACGGCCAATCACCTGTTCGGCTGGGGGGCGCAGACGCTGACGGCAGCGCACGACCTCGACGAACGGCAGCTGCACCAGTTGCTCGGTCGCATCCCGGCCGCGCGAATGGAAGTGGTGGTGCACCAGCACATCGCCACCTTTCACACCGAACACTGTGTCTATGCGCATACGCTAAGCCAGGGCAAAGACTTTCGCGACTGCGGCCGGCCCTGCGAGCACCATCGGGTCGGGCTGCGCGACCAATTTCGGCAGGTCCACCCGGTCGTCGTCGACGTCGGCTGTCGCAACACCGTGTTCAATGCGCAGGCGCAAACGGCGGCGGGGCTGGTGCCGGGACTGCTCGTGGCTGGCGTGCGCCGCTTCCGGGCCGAATTCGTCCACGAGTCGGCCGACCAAGTGCGCCGCGTGCTTGACGCCTACCGAGACTTGCTGGCGGGCCGCTGCGATGCCGCGACGGCAGTGCGTAGGGTGGGCGTACACGAGCAATATGGCGTCACCCAAGGCACTTTGCGCGTGTTGGGGGCGACACCGTGAGCGAGGACCTGGCCACCGTCCGCGCGGAACTCGACGCTGTCGACCGCCACCTGATTGCCTTGCTCGCGCGTCGCGCGCAACTGGTCGCTCGCGCCTGGGACCTCAAGCGTGACCAGGGTTTGCAGTTGCACGATGCATCGCGCGAATCGGTCATCTTTGCGCGGTTGTTGGCGCAAGCAGAGGCCGACGGCCTGGATTCGGTCAGGATTCGCGCCGTGCTGGAGCGCATCGTCGGCGTCGACCTGCGCCGCGACCGCTGACTGACCGGCGGCGGGTCAGCCCACCAGCCAGCTCAGCACAACGACGTCCGCTGCGTTCAGATCCATCTTGTCCACCAGTTCGACGACGCGTGGCCGCAGGCGCGTCAGCCGCAGCTCGCTCAGCCCGTCACGGACTCGCACGCGCTCCAGCATCGCCGCGACCAGCGTCTCGCGCGCTCCGGCATCGGCGCGGGCCGCAACGACACCCCGGCTCGACTCGCACAGTAGCGTCAGGGTCACCGCCACCGCCGACGCCAGGTTCAGGCTGTCGACGGTCCCGGGCGTAGGCAGGCGCACCACCCGCGGGCACAGCGCTGCGTCCTCTGCACTCAGCCCGGTGCGCTCGTTGCCGAACACCAGGCCCAGCCGTGATGGCGCCGCCGGCATCAGCAGCTGGGCACGTTGCAAGTCCAGCGGCTCGGCCGCGGTGGCCTGCCGCAGCTTGCCACTGGTGGCGACGGCCAGGTCCAGGTCGTCGATGGCCTCGCGCAAGTTCGCGAACGGCTGGATGGTCTGCAGGGTCGACTCGCACGGGTGCGCCATCTTGAGCGCGTCCCTGCCGTCAAGCTGGCAGTTGGGTCGCACCAGCCGCAGTGCGCAGCCAAAGTTGCCGCACAGGCGAGCGACGCTTCCCAGGTTCTCGGCGCCGTCGGTGTCCACGAGCACCACCACCACGCGGTCCAGCGGCCGCAGTGAGGGCGCGTGGGCGGCGGCTGTCGGCGGGTTGCGGTGGCGCGGCGGCATGGCTCGCGGTGTAGTGTGGGTCCGGTCGGGCGTCAAGCACAGACCCCCCCATTGTTCAGGCCGTTGAAAACACAAAGCAACGCTGCGCAAGTGCGTCGAAACCTGGCCGACTTCAGCGAAAGCGAAGTAACATCATAGGATTAAATGGCGCATGCCTGCCCCCTTGCTTTTGGCCCGGCCCCCGCTACCCTTCGCGCCCCCGACCGGCCGCGGAGCCCCATGGACCTCATCGCCCAGTTCATCGACATCTTCTTGCACCTCGACAAGCACCTGGTCGAGTGGGCGAACCAGTTCGGTATGTGGCTGAACGCCATCCTATTTGCGGTGGTGTTTTGCGAGACCAGGCTGGTGGTCACGCCGTTTTTGCCCGGTGACTCACTGCTGTTTGCGGTCGGTGCGCTGACGGCGCTGCCCGGGTCGCCGCTTGAAATCTGGAGCGTCATCGCGCTGCTGATCGTCGCAGGTGTGCTCGGCGACGCCGTCAACTACGCCATCGGCCGGCGCATCGGTCCGGCGGTGTTCAAGCGTGAGGACTCGTGGTTGCTCAACAGGCACCACCTGGACCGCACGCACGCCTTTTACGAGAAGCATGGCGGCAAGACCATCATCTTCGCCCGCTTCATCCCGATCGTGCGCACCTTCGCGCCGTTTGTGGCCGGCGTGGGCACGATGGGCTACAAGCGGTTTGCGTCGTTCAACGTCATCGGCGCAGTGGCGTGGGTCCTGTCGTTTACGCTCGCCGGACACTATTTCGGCCAGATGCCGGCGGTCAAGCGCAACTTTCAGTACGTCATCCTCGCCATCATTGTGATTTCGGTCATCCCGGTCGTGGTTGAGTTCTTGCGTGCCCGCGCCGATGCGCGCAAGGCCAATCCGCCCTCAGCGTAGGCATCGGCGTCACACGTGCGGCGCTATTTCTTGCCGCGCTCCGCCAGCAGACTCTCCAAGAACGCCTGCACCGACGCCACATCCCAGCCCATACCCTTGTGCACGCCGCGGATGCGGCCCTTGTCGTCCACCACGAAAAACGTCGGCACGCTCTCGGTGTCCAGCGTCTCCATCGCGTCCGGACCGGCCCACGCAATCGGCACGCCGCCCGGCAGCTGATCCTTGGCAAACTCTTCGATGGCCGCCTCATCCTTGTCGATGCTGAGCGCCACCACTTGCAGGCCCTTGCTGCCCAAGCGCGCGTGCAATTCGTTGACCAGCGGCGCTGTGAAGCGACACGGCCCGCACCACGTCGCCCACACGTCGACCAGCAGCACCTTGCCGGCTAGGGACGCCGGCGCTTTGTCCAGGCCGAACCAGCGCTGGACCTCGATGGCCGGCAGGCCCTGACCCACGCGCAAATCGGCACCCCAACTCAGCTGCTGCGGCGCCACTGCCGGCTTGGGCTTGAGTGCGACCACCAGCGGCGACGCATCGCCCGCCTTGCCCGTGGCGTCGCTCGGCTGCAAGTCGTGGGTCACGAACACATCAGAGCCCGGCCCGCCGACGGCCGCCACCAACGCCTGCGCCTTGTAGACGCCAGTCGGCATCTGAAATACCGCGATGCCCTGGCCATCGGTGACCGCAGTCCGCGTATCCAATGCGCCGCCGCTGGCGTCGGCCAGCTTCAATGCCACGCGCACTTTGGGCTGCGGCTTGCCGTCGCTGGTCAACTGGACCTTGAGGCGCTCCGGCCCTTCCCAGCGCACCACACGCTTGACCGGGCTGCTGCGCGGCTTGACCACACTGGGCCACGGCGGCGCCACGGCCATCCAATCGCCCGCGGGTTCGTGGACCGGCAGGTTACTGGCCGCAACGAACAACACGCCGTCCGCCTGAGCTTTGACCTCCAGCCGCCAGTCGGCAATCGACAGCGTCGCGGCCTCATTGGGCGCAACCAATACGGTGCCTTGGCCACGCTGTGCGCCGCCTCCAGCCAGGGCCTCAGTCGGCTGAGCCAGCGCCCAGTCGTAGTGCAGCAGCTCGCCGGCCTTGCCCGCGTGCGCGAACTGCACCCCCAGCGTATGGCTCGCGCCGGTCGTCAGCAGCGCCAGGCCGGCACGCACGGTCAGTACGTCTTTGCTGGCCTCTGGAAACAGGCGGTTGAGCGCCACCCGCGTGACCGCTAGCACCAAATCTCGGCCACCGCGCCGCACCCCAAGCTCGACCGCTGTGCCCGGCGTGCCGCGAATGTGCTCGGCCACTTCTGGGACTTTGACGCCGGCCGGCACCGACCACTGGTCCACGCGCACGATCAGGTCGCCCGGTGCCGCGCCCGCTTTGACCGCTGGACCACCCGGCACCAGCGATTGGGCGTACACGCCGTCCGCGCGGGCCTCAAGCACCAGCCCGATGCCGCCTGGCGCCCCGGTCGCTGGCTTGGCCGTCGCTGCCCGAAATGGCCAGGCAGGGCTGGGTTGCACAACGGCTTTGGCTTGTTCGGCCGACGCGCTCGCGGCTGGGCCCAGGGTCCAAGCAGCCGCAAGGGCGAAGACGGCGATCCTCATGGTGTGTTCCTTGGTTCAAGCGAGGGCGACGGTCGGACGGCAGGCGCACTTTGGCAAGCCGCAGCCGATTTGCCAAGCGCGGACATCGCGGCCGGCGGTACTGTCAGAGCGCGGACAGTTGCGGCGTGGCTGCCGCCCGGGCCGCAGCAACGTGCTCCGCGACGGCCTGGCGCACCCGCGCAATATCAAATGGTTTTCCGAGGCAGGGCCGGCCCGTCTCGGCGAGCATCTGGTCGGCGTTCTCGGCAAAGGCGCCACCGGTGACGAACACCAGGCGCGCCGCCATCTTCGGACGAATGTCGCGCAGCCGCGCGAACAGCTCCAGCCCGCCCAAATCCGGCATCATCGCGTCGCACAGCACCACATCAAATAGCTCGCCCTCGGTAAGCAGACGCAGAGCCGCCAGCGGCTTGGTCTCGACCGTCACGTCGTGCTCGCCGACCAACACGCGCTGCAAGATGCTGGCCACGAAGCGATCATCGTCGATAACAAGCACCCGGCCGCGGCCGACCTGCGGACTGGTCGGCGGTGCGGCCGTTGGGTGCCGTTCGAGCGCTGCCGGCAGCCGAATTGCGATGCCGCTGGATTCGCTTTCGCACAGCGGCTGCACTTGGCCCCCGTAACCACGCACGATTTCGCCACAGACCTGGACACCAGTGTGCTGCGCGGCCCAGCCACCCGGGCTGAACGGTGCCGTCAACAGCCGGTCGATGCCACATACGATCGGCGCCCGCACCTCGACCGCAACCGCGCCCGCAACGGGTCCCACCAGAACCGACAGCGGCTGGCGCTCGAGCCCCAACTGGCGCAGGTGACTCGCCACATCCACCAGCAGGTACACGATCGCCTGGCACAGCCGCGACTCGTCCGCGAAGACCCGCGGGACCTCGCCCACCAGCTCGTCGACGCTCGCAACTTCGGCAAGCTGGTGGTGGGCCAGGCGCAGCGCGGAGCGCAGCGCGGCCCGTACATCCACCGGTCGGGCCTCGGCCGTGCTCGGCATCGACACCGCGCGAAAGTCGTCCATGACTGCGCGCACGCGCCGCGCGCCCCCGGCTGCCTCGCTCAACATCCCGCCGACCGCGCCCAGGTGCGCCGCAACCTCGATCAGCGATTCACCCAGTGCTGCCAGATCCGCCGGCCCGTCTGCGCGACGCAGGGTTGCGCGTAGGTCCTCAATGATGCCGTGGGCGCTCGGCAGGCGCTCCCTAGCCAGCTCCAGGCTGCCGAGCAGGTGCGTCAACGGGTTGTTCAGTTCGTGGGTCAGGCCGGCCGCAACTCGCCCCAGCGTCGCCATGCGGTCGGCGGTCGCAATCTGAGCCTCCATGTTGCGGCGGTCGGTCAAGTCGTGGACGATCGTCAGCTGGGTCGGCACGCCAGCGATCATCACGGTCAGCGACGTCAGCTCCGCCACGCCAAGCTTGCCATCGGCGCGCTTGAGGCGGCGCTCGACCGGAGGCAGCACGCCGCCGTGCGCCGTCTGCTGCAGCCGCGAGTGACCGGCTGCGCGCTCGCTCTCGGCGAACAGCGTCTCAATGAGGTAGGCGACCGGCTTGCCGACCAGCTGGTCCGCGGCAAGGCCAACGTATTCTTGCAACCGCTGATTGGCGTAAATGGCGACGCCACGGCGGTACACCAGGACGCCGACGGGAAAGCACTCGATGAGCGCGCGAAAGCTCTGGTCTTCCAGGCCCGGCTGGCTATCGACGGCTGCGGTTGCGATGGGTTTGGCCTCGCCTGAGGTCGCGTCGGGCGCCACGGCGGTCTCCGCGCGCAACCCCCCGGTGCGCGCACAAGTGCGCATTGTATCGCAGATGCGCCTTTCGGGCCACATGCGGGCTGCGGC
>SXRM01000166.1 GCA_005792545.1 Pseudomonadota bacterium
GCCCAGACTGCCTTCAAAGTGTCTGTAAATCAGCGGCCTTACATGACGACCACACATAACCGAACAGGCATGTCGCCAACCAGTTGATTCTGCTAGCTATGCCTTCGTGGTCAAGCGCACTCTCTGCGATCTGCGCCCCAGGACTGGCAACCGCTTGGCCGCGACCGCGGGGCCGCGTATCCTTGCCGGTCTGCGCGGCCCCGCCGCCGGAGTCGCCATGCGCACCTTGATCGCCCTGTTGCTTTTGTGCCCGTTGCTCAGCACCGCCGCGGGGTGCGCGGCTACGGTGGGCACAGCTGACGCCGCCGGCGATGCCAGCAGCGACGCCGGCAAAAGCGACGGCCTAGGCGTTGCGTCGATCGACGGCAGCGGCGGCGACGCCGTGAGCCGCGGCCCCTGCGCGCCGACCAGCGGCGACCCCAAGCTGCTACGGCTGCGCGGCACGGTGTGGACTGGCGACGTGCTGCTCGACGACGCCGAAGTCTTCACATCGGCCAAGACCGGCAAGATCGTGTGCGTGGGCCCCGATTGCTCGACGGCGCCCGAGGCCGACAAAGCGACGATCGTCTGCACCGACGGCATCATCACGCCAGGCCTCATCAACCCCCACGATCACGGCACCTACGACTTCTTACCGCGCTGGAAGCACACCAAGTTGTTCCAGGAGCGCTACCAGTGGCAAAAAGACAGCGACTACAAGGGCTTCAAGGGTGGGTACAACCACGTCAGTGCCAAAGCGCGCTGCGAGGCGATCAAATGGACCGAGCTGCGGCAGTTGGCGTCGGGCGTCACCGCCATTCAGGGCATCAGCTCGTCGGTCGGCTGGTGCGCCGGCGGGTGGGTGCGCGATCTCGACGACACCAAGGGCAATAGCCTCATCAGCGGCTACAAGATCGACACCCACGTGGTGCCGGCAATTGGCGCCGTCAGCGACAGCGACACCACGCCCTGGAAGAACGGCCTCGCCAACGGATCGCTGGCCGGCGTAGTGCTGCATGTCGGCGAAGGCATCAACGAGGCGAGCAAGAAAGAGTGGTACGACCTCGTCAAGAAAGGCATGGCGCTGCCCAAGGTTGCGCTGATTCACGCCACGGGGCTTGGCGGCGTCGAGCTCGCCGAAGCGCGCATGAACGACATCGGCATCATCTGGTCGCCGCAGAGCAACCTGGACCTGTACGGCGACACCACACGGGTGCCGGTGGCCTGGAACCTGGGCCTGACCGTGGCGCTGGGTCCCGACTGGACGCCATCGGGTTCGATCAACCAACTGGACGAGCTTAAGTGCGCCAAACGCCTGAGCGACAAACGCTGGGGTGGCTTTCTAACCGACGAAATGCTGCTGCAGATGGTCACCGTCAACGCCGCCAAGGCGCTCGGAGCGGGCGACTACCTGGGTCGGCTGGGCACCGGCTATTACGCCGACGTGGCGGTGTTCGCCGGAGATCGCAATAAGCCCCTGGCCAGCGTCATCGCGGCGCGGTCCGACAAGGTCAAGCTGACCATCGTCGGTGGCAAAGCGCTCTTTGGCGATGCGGCGCTGATGGACCAGGCTGCCGCCGGCAGTTGCGAGGCCGTCGACGTGTGCGGCACAGGCAAAAAGTTCTGCGTCGCCGACACCAACGTCACCGACAAAGGCGATCAGAACCTGGCCGACGTCGAAAATGCGCTCAAGAAAGCGCTCGCCGATGCCAAGACGCTGGCCAAGCCGGCGCCCGCCTACGAATATGGCTATGAGCTATGGCCACTGTGGGTCTGCGGCGAGCAGGCCGAAAAGCTGATTTCGTGTGACGTGGCACCGGTGCATGGCGATCCGCCGGGTCCGGGCGACCTGGATGGCGACCGCAAAAAAGATGCCGACGACAATTGTCCGCAGGTGTGGAACCCGGACCAGGGCAACCTCGACGGCGACAGCCACGGCGACGCCTGCGATCCCTGCCCGCTGGTCAAAGACGGCACGACCTGCCCCAAGCCCAGCCTGAGCGATCTCGACGGCGACGGTACCGCCAACGAGACCGACAACTGCCCGCAAAAGGGCAACGCCGATCAGAAAGACCAGGACCAGGACGGCAAGGGCGACGCCTGCGATGCCTGCCCCAAAGGCGCCAACCCGGGCGCGGCGCCATGCCCGGTGCTGCAGGCTACGGTGGTGGCGCTCAACCAGGACACCGCAGCATGGCCGGAAGGCGAGATGGTCAAAGTCAGCGATCTGGTTGTGACCGCCGTCAACACCAAGAGCAATCCGCCAACGGTGTGGGCGCAGACCGACCCGCCGGTGCCGTGGGGTGGCCTGGCTGTGCAGCCGCCCAAAGGTGGCAAGGTGACGGTGGTGCCCGGTGACAAGATCGCGGTGTCGGGCAAGATCTTTGACCTGTTCGGCCTGCGCATCCTGTCAGAGGTCACCATCGAGCCGATGGGGCAGAGCGTGCCGTTGCCGGCGGCTTTGACGGTGGAGGTGGCGACCCTGGCTGCGCCGCCCGCATCGCTGCCGTATCGGTCGCTGCTGGTGCGGGTGGTCGGCGTCAAGGTCACCAGCGACAACGCCGATGCCGAGGCGGGCGGCGACTATGGCGAGGTGGAACTGAACGACCTGCTGCGCGTCGATGACCTGCTGGTGGTATGGGGCACCGACCTGCCGCGACCCAAGGCAGGCGACACGTTCGCGGCCATTGTCGGCGTGCACTACCACAGCTTTGCCAACGACAAGTTGGTGCCGCGATCCGCGGCGGATTTCAACAAGTAGCGCCAGTAGCGCTAGCAGCAGGCCAGCGCGACAACGAACGGCTGCGGTGCTAGGCTAGCGGCCGGCTGGTCGCCATCGACCATTTCGCCCACTCGAATGCAAGCGGCGCCTGGCGGCGCGTCTCGCCTGCACCTGCCCAGGAACTGTCATGAAAATCGCACACAATACCGTGGTCAACCTCAACTATGCGCTGCGCCTGAACGACGACCCGGACGTGGTCGACTCGTCGGACGACGGCCAGTTCACAGTGCTCATCGGCCACAGCCAGATCATCCCCGGCTTGGAAAAGGCGCTGCTGGGCCTCGAAAAGGGTGCCGCCGCACAGGTGAAGGTCGAGCCCCAAGACGGCTACGGCGTGCGCGACGCCAGCAAGGTCATCGGCATGCCGCGCTCGGCGCTGCCGGCGGATTTCGTGGTCGACGTGGGCATTCCGATTGAGTTAGAGGACCAGAACGGTCACAGCTTTGCGGTGTGGATCGCAGGCGTCGAGGGCGACGACGTGGTACTGGACGGCAACCATCCGCTGGCCGGCGAGAC
>SXRM01000167.1 GCA_005792545.1 Pseudomonadota bacterium
GGTGCAGGCCGCTGCCGTCGTCGGTGTCGCCAATGTACATGCCCGGTCGCTTGCGCACCGCCTCAAGGCCCTTGAGCACCTTGATCGAATCGGCGTCGTAGACCTCGCCCGCCTGCGCCTCAGCCATCGCTGCGACTTGCGCCAGTTGCTCTTCGGTCATCGGGGGCACGTCGGGCGTATCGGCCTGGGCGCGCTGCAAGACATCGCTGATGGTTGCCATCGGGGGTGATTTTCCTGGGTACAAGGGTGCGGCAGCGGTCGGACCGGCTTGCGGCAAATGCCGAAAATGCGCGGGGTTGGGGCGCTTCGGCGGGGGCGAAAGTGTAGCACGGAAATGGGGTTGGGGGAAGCGCTGGCCGAGTGGCAGGGGGCGGATCGCGCATTGGGGCCCATGGAGCCGCACGCGCAACTGCTGAATAGGATTGGCGTTCAGGTGGGGCCCGGCGGCTGAAGCCGCAGGCTAACTGTACCAAGCCCGGCCTGCGCCGGGCTAAGCTTTCACATGTGATTGCATAGCCTTGCGGAGGCAAAGCTTTGCAGCCTTAGGCCGCGGCTTCAGCCGCCGGCCGTACACACGAGGACCTCGAGCGGAACAAGCCGCCGGTCGCCCCTCTCGGGGAACCGCACCCCGAGTGGCAAGAGCGGCTCAACCGCCAATGGGTCTCCGAATCCGCAAGCCAGGCCATTCCGCGTCCACTGCCGCGCCAGATCCACACACCGCCTGCCTTGCCAACAAGCCTACAGCTTGATCACAATCCGCCCGGCCCCGCCGCCCTCGACCACGTTGCTGGCCCCTTGCGGCTTGCCCTTGCCGCCCTTGGCCGCGCCCGCCTTGAAGTCCGCGTTGCCCTGCCCGCCAGGCGCGTCGAGCTTGCCAGCCTCGGAAGCCAGAAGGGTCCCATCGCCGTGCAGCCAGCTCGACCCGCCGCCGCCGCCGCCGGTGTAGGTCCACTTGCCCGCGCCGCCGCCGCCGCCGAACCAGCCCGAGCCACCGCCACCGCCCGCCCCATTCTGGCCGCCGGTGGGTTGCGCGTTGTAGCCGAGCGCGCCCGCCCCGGTCTTGCAACTGGCGCCAAACGCTGGCGCACCGCCCGCATTGGCTGCGCCGTCGCCGCCCGGCACGGTGCACTGGGTGTAGGGGCTCTTGTCGTCGCAGACGCCGCCCTTGCCGCCAGCGGTAGGCGTGCCAGGCCCGCCGCCGCAGTTGGTCGCGTATTTGGCGTTGATGGTGCCGGCCTGGCCATTGGCATTGGCCGCGCCACCCGCGCCGCCTGCGCCATCCGTCAGCGTCCCTGTGCACCCTGAGCATCCGTCTACGCCGGCCCCGCCGCCGCCCGCGATGACCGCAAAGTAGCTGCCATTGCGGAACACATAGCTCGCCCCGCCACCGCCCGCGGGCGGCCCGCCTTCAGCGACGCGGAATTCCAGGACGTCACCGGCCTTGACTGGCATTCCGAACTGGACCCAACCGGCGCCGCCGCCGCTGCCCGGCTGGCCGCCGCCACCGCCGCCACCCCAGGCGCTGACGGTGATGGCGCTCGTTCCCGCGGGCACCGACACGATAGCGATCTGGCCGGGCTTGTCATAGACCGTGGTCCCAGCGAGCAAGTCGGGCGGCGGGCAGGCCTGGGTGTTGCACGACTGCGTCGCCGTGGCCTGACCGTCGCAGAATTTGCCGCCGCAAGACGGCGCGGGATTGGTGCAGGTGCGCTTGCCGGTAGATACGCCTCCGCCGCACTTGAGGCTGCACGCGCTCCAGGCCCAGTCGGTCCAGCCGCCATCGATGGCGAGGCAGTCGGGCTTGCACATACCGACCGAGCACTTGCACTTGGACTCGCCGCAGCCGGTGCAAACACCGTTGTCGTTGGTCGGGGCGTGCACGCAGCCGGTCTTGATGTTGCAGCTGTCTTGGGTGCACGGGCTCTTGTCGTCGCACGCAGCGGCGTCCAGTGCCACGCCTGCGCACTTGCCGCCGGCGCAAACGTCCTTGTCCGTGCACGCGTTGCCGTCGTTGCAGGGCACGGTGGCATTGGTCGATGTGCAACCCTGGACGGCGTCGCAGGCGTCGGCGGTGCAAGGATTGCCGTCGTCGCAGTCCGTGGCCTTGCCGGTGCACGCCCCGTTTTTGCAGCCGTCTGGTCCAGTGCACGCTGTGCCGTCGCTGCACGGCGAACCGTCTGGCAGCGGTGCAGGCACGCACTTGCCGGTCGCCTGTTCACACTGGCCTAGCGCGCAATTGCTGAACGACTCACACACCTTGGGCTTGCCTGCAGCACATGCGCCAGCTTTGCAGGTCTCGCCGGTGGTGCAGGGGTTGTCGTCGCTGCACTGTGCGCCATCGTCGGCGGTCTGCGTACAGCCTTTGGCGGGCAGGCAGGCATCGATGGTGCAGGCGTTGCCGTCGTCGCACACGGTCACAGCGCCCTTCTGGCACTGGCCGTTGGTGCAGGTGTCGTTTTTGGTGCAAACCGAGCCATCCGCGTCGCAGGGTGTGCCGTCGAGCTTGCTGTGCGTACAGCCGGCGGCGCCGGTGCAGACGTCTTTGGTGCAGTCGTTGCCGTCGCTGCAGTCGGTCTCGTCGGTCTGGCCGTTGCAGTTGTCGTCGACGCCGTTGCACTGCTCGGGCAGCGCCTTTTGCGCACTGCATGCCGACAGGCCTTCGGCTTCGCACACGCGCGTGCCCGGGCAAGTGCCGATGTCTTTGCCGTTGGCATCTTTGGCCTGCACAAAGCAGGTGGTCGCCAGCTTCTTGGCCACGGCGATGGCGCTGCACGGGCAAATGCCGTACGGGGCCTGCTTGTCGTCGGGCTTGTGTACACACTGGTTGAGCTTGCCGCCCTCGGCCGTCGGCACCTGAGCGCATTGGTAGGCCGCCGGGCAGTCGGCGGCACTCTGGCAAGCGATGCCGCAAAACCTGCCATTCTGGCCCTGGTCTACGCAGGCCGTGTTGGGCAGACCGGGCGCGAGGCAGTCGTTCGACGAGGCGCACGGGTCACAGAGCTTGCCGTAGCGGAACACGCAGACGTTGCTGATGTCGCCGCCGGGCCCGCTCACCGCTGCGCAGATGTAGTCCTTGGCGCAACTGGTCGTGCAAGGAGTCGCGCACGCTTTGCCGAGCGGGCCACCGTTGGGGTCGTCGAGGCACAGGCCCGTGTCGCACTCGGCGTGGCCGGTGCAGGCGCAGCCGGCGGCACCCGGGCACTTGGCGACGGCCGCGTCGACGGCATCTGGACCTGCTTTGCCATCCGTCGCAGTGTTGGCGTCGCTCGGCGTGGGCCCGGCGTCGGCCAGCGAACTGTCAAAGCTGATCTCTGGCAGGCTTGCTGTGCTGTCGGTGGCGCCGGGCGCTGGATCGCTGCATCCCTCAAGGGTGCCCACTGTCATGCCAAGAAGCAGCGCCGCGAGTCGCCTGACAATCGGGTAGCCCACGCGCTGACTCCTGGTGGTGCGGGCGCGGCGAGGGCTGGGGGGGCCGGCCGCGAAAGGCGACCATTCTACACAGACTGGCCAATCCGCAAAGTCGCCTTTCGCCGGAGCCGCGAATCGGCCGGGCCGGACGTGAGCTGGCGACCCACAAAGCAAGCGAGTCCTGACGGATGGCGTAGGCCTCCGGTCAGGACGAACAGCAGGGGTTGGGCAGGTTGCCAGCCAGAGGCGTTGGCAGCTTTGAGCGCGTCAGCAAATCCCTGGCACGACGCCAAGGCCGGCCTCGGTGACAAGGCACGCCCGGCCATACCACTTGGCCAGTTGACCGCGGGCATCGCGCACCGGATCAGCGCGCAGGTCGAAACTGTACCAGACGCCCTTGCCCGTGCCATCGCCCAGGCGCGCGCGGTGGCGCCACGGGCGTTGGTTGTCCAATGCCGCCTGCCACGACTGCGCGCACGCTTGCAGGTCGTCCGGGTGGATCGCCGCCATCCAGCCCCAGCCCAGGCACGACACCGGCGCCATGGCTGTGATCGCTGTCCAGCTGGTGCTCGCCGTTTCCAGGGCTCCGTCGGGCTTGGCCGTGAATGCCAGGTCTTCGTGGCTATCGATTAGTGCGCGGACGGCAGCGGTCTGGTCGCTGAGCGCCCGGCGCGCACTCTCCAGGTCGACCCGCAACGCCAGGGCATCGGCGATGGCACAAAACACGTCGACGTCGCCATCGGACCAGTCGCCTTCGGCGAATGGGCGGTCCATCGCCAGAATCCACACTTCGCGGCGGTCGGGCGCCGTCAAGCGCGACGCTAGAGCCGCCTCGATACCAAAAGCCTCGTGAAAAAACCGCGCGTCCTGCGCCGGGCTATTGCGGCTCCAGCGCAGCACCGCCCCAAGTGGCACCTGGTCAAACGCGCGCACCATCCGCGGGTCCATCGGCAGGGCCTCGCCAATGGGCGGCGGCGGCACCACGCCTTGCCGCGCCGACAGCAAATGAATCGAGAACACGCCTTCGCGCGGCTGCAGCCGCAGCAGGTAGCTGCTGAGCGGCCGAAAGCACGCAGTCACCAGCTCAAGCGTCGCGGCATACGCCTGGTTGGCATCCGCCGCCGCATGGAGGGCGCGCAGACCTACGCGCAGTAGCTGTGCGGCGTCGGCCGGCGGCAGTTCTGAGGCTGTGGACCCGGTCGGGGGAAGCGACATGGGTACCTTTAGGTGCGGCAGCGAACCTGCCGGCTGGGGAATGCCGGCATGGGTCGCGCAACGCGGATTTGACCAAGCTAGCTTTTCGCGACCGCCTTGTCTATTCGCGATGCCCGCCGTTGCCCAGAGCCAGCGAAAACGGTTACGCTACTGCGCCGTGCGGGGCCACAGTTGCCTGCGCGATCAAGGTGGACGAGCTGGTGCGAAGGGCGCAAGGATTTTCCAAGTTCGCCAATCTTGGCGCCGCGTTCGCGTTGTCCATCGCTGCTGCCGGCTGCCTCGACTCCGACTTCGTGACGGCCGACGCCGCAGCGGTCGCGGGCAATGACCTGGCCGCAGAGACCGCCCTGCCCTCCGACGGGGTCTCGCCTGGCGAGGACGCTGCACAGTCGGACAGTGCGGGCGCCGCCGATGCGGCCGACGGCCAGTCGCTCAAGTGTCCAGGGGGAGCGAACTGCGCGTGCAGTGACCACACCGAGTGCGGCTCTGGTGTCTGCCAGGAAACGGCGATCGGCAAAAGTTGCGCGGGTTTCTGCGTCGAGGGCACCTGCGGACCGGGTCAGATCTGTGGTGCCGCGACGATCCAGAACGCGGCAGGCCAGCCTGTCACCAAGAATGGCATCTGCCTGCCGCGCTGGGCCCGTGAGTGCATGCCGTGCACCGCCGACGACGCCTGCGCGATCGCCGCTGACCCGGGCGGCGCGTGCGTGTCCGTCGCCGGCAATGGTGACGACGGCCGCTATTGCGCCCCGAGCTGCAACCAGGACGCCGACTGCCCGCCCAACCGCGCCTGTGAGGCCCGCACCAGCGCAGCCGGCAAGGTGGCCAACCATTGCGTGCCCAAAGTCGGCGGTTGTCCCTGCTCGCCGCTCGCCGTGGCACTGGGCGCCAAGACCATTTGCACCAAGACCACACTCACCGTGGGAAGTTGCCAAGGCGAGCGCAGTTGTGGGACTGACGGCCTGAGCCTGTGCAGCGCCGCCACACCGACGACCGAAGTCTGCAACGGCGTCGACGACGACTGCGACCAAGCCGTCGACGAACCGCTCGGAGCGACTGCGCTGTGCGACGATGGCAAGACCTGCACCGCCGACAGCTGCAACGCCAAAGACGGCTGCGCACACCTGCCCGTATCGGTCACCTGTAGCGACGGCGACGCCTGTACCGGCCAGGACGCGTGCGCGGCTGGCACCTGCATCGGTGCCAAGCTCGACTGCAACGACGCCAACCCGTGCACCAGTGACGCCTGCGACGTCGCCGAGGGCTGCACGCACACGGCAGCGGGCGCTGGCCCTTGCGATGACGGCGACACCTGCACCACCGGCGAAGCGTGCACCAGTGGAGTCTGCGCACCCACCGGAACGCTGCCCTGCAACGACGACAACCCGTGTACCGCCGACCTGTGCGAGGCGCAAAAAGGCTGCGTGTTCCTGCCGACCGATGCAACCTGCAAAGACGACAACGCATGCACCGGCGTCGACACCTGCAAGAACGGCAAGTGCCAGGGCCCGGCGTTGCTGTGTGACGACGGCTGGGGCTGCACCACCGACGCATGCGATCCCAACAACGGCTGCTCGTTTAAAGCCGGCGCGCCCGGCTGCGGATTTGCCAAGGTGCCGTACAGCATCGAGTTTGGCTGCGGCGACCCCGCCTTTGTGGACTGGAAGGTCACTGCCCCCGGCATCGGCATGGACAAGCCAGAGCCGCCGCTGGTCAAGTGGCAGGTCGACGATAGCCCTGCGCTCGGCGGAACGGCCCAGTGCGCGCTCAACGTCAACAACGGCAAGGATCTGGCGTGCGGATTCGGCCAGAAAATCCTGCAGCAGACTGCAGACTCGCCGTGGATCGACGCGACGGCCATTGCCCCTGGTGCGCCATTAAAGCTGCGCTTTGAGAGCGCTGGCTTGTGGTCCAGTACGCAGCAGGCGCGGGTGCTCATCAAAGGGCAGGTTGGCAGTTTTGTTGAGCTTGCCAAGCTGCCGCCGTCGGGCGCAGTGTGGGGCAAGGTTCCACTCGACATCGCAACCTGGGTAGGCAAGACCTTCATGGTGCGGCTGGAGTTTGCCGGCGGCGACTGCAATGCCAGCGACGGCGTCGGCTGGTTCGTGCGCAAGTTCGAGGTCGTGGTCGACCCGTGTGCCGTCAACAACGGCGGCTGCGCCAACCAGGCCTTGTGCAGCGCAGCGCCCACCGGGTTGCCGCAGTGCGCGTGCAAGCCGGGCTTTAGCGGCAACGGCAAGTCGTGCTCCGACATCAATGAATGCGCCAACGGCACTGCCAAGTGCGCCGCCGGCGCGTCGTGCAGCAACTTGCCCGGGACCTATTCGTGCGGCTGCAAGAATGGCTACACCGGCGACGGCGTGGTGTGCAGCGACATCGACGAGTGCAAGGCCGGCGCCGCCGCCTGCAGCCCGGACGCTGCCTGCACCAACACCGATGGCAGCTACACCTGCGGGTGCAAGCCAGGCTATTCGGGCGACGGCAAGTCGTGCAAAGACATCGATGAGTGCGCCATGGCCAACGGCGGCTGCGCTACGACCGCCACCTGCACCAACACGCCCGGCAGCTCGTCGTGCGCATGCAAGACCGGCTACACTGGCGACGGCAAAGTGTGCACCGACGTCGACGAGTGCAAAACCGCCAACGGCGGATGCGCTGTCGAGGCTGTCTGCGCCAACAACGCCGGCGGTTTTACCTGCACGTGCAAACCGGGCTTCGTCGGCGACGGCAAGGCGTGCTTGCTGTACGGCGGGCCCCAGGCGCCGGCGACCAGCTGCAAGGCCATCAAACAGCAGAACCCCGCAGCGACCACGGGCCAATACCATCTGGCGCTCGCGGGTACGCTTGTCCAGGTGCTGTGTGACATGACGACCGATGGCGGTGGCTGGACCTTGGTCGCCTACAAGGCCGATCTGCCGGTCAACTCGTATCCCAAGAACTCGAACAACTTCTTGCCGCTGCAGGCCGATTTTCCGACGGTGCTCACGGCAGCCCAGATTGCGGCGTTGCAGGCCGTCTCGACCGAAGGCCGGCAGACCTATGTGGGCCTGTGCAACAAGATGACCTACTACTTCTACGCGCCTGGCAACACTTGGAACTACGCCATGGGCTTCAAGTTTGCCGATGGCGGCGAGTCCGGACAGGGCCAGCAAGTCTATACCGGCGCCACCATCACGGTACCGCAGGATAACTGCAAGAACTACGCGCTGGAAGGGGCGACCGAGGCCAACGCCACGATTTTCCAGATCGTTTCGCCAAAAGTGCCGATCGTCAACATTCGCTACAAGATGCCGACGACGCAGTCCGTGACCAAGTTCGGCTCGCCGCTGACCAAGTATCCGGCGATGCTGCGCTAATTCGGTCGCAGCGCAGGCAGCAGTTCAGCCTGCCACAGCGGCCATCTCGGCCTCGACATCCGCCAGCCGCGCCTGCACCGCAGCCAGCCGCGGACCGCCGCCGCGCTGCCCGAGGTAGGCGACAAACGACCGCAACCCGGCGCCCAGGCGCACGAGATCGCCCATCTCGCGCAGCTGCTCCAGGCCTTCTTCAAAGGACTCCGTAGCCTTGCGATCGATCGCCGTGGCCCGGGCCCCACCTTCGCTGAGCGCTCGCGTGCCCAGCACGCACGCCCGCACGACCAGCGCCCGCGCGACGGCCAGCCGCGCGCCCGAAGAGCGCGCCACGTCGACCGCGCGCTCGCTGTCCAGGTCGGCCGTCTCCAAGGCATTGCGCTCGAGCGAAATGGATGCTTGGACGCGGTACAGCCCGGAGTTGAGCTCCGGGTCGTCCACTTCGCGCGCAAGGTCGGTGACGTCGCTCATCATCACCGACGCTTCTTGCCACTCGCCGACGGTGATGGCCGTCTCGGCGCGCGTCAAAGCCACTTCGAGCCGGCGGTGGCGGTCGCCGACCTCACTGGCCAGCAGAAAGGCCTGATCCCACGCCGCAAAAGCCTGCTTGTACTTGCCCTGCGCCGCGTGAACCTCGCCCAGCACCGTGCGCGCTTCGGCCGCACCCCAGCGGTCCTGAATCTGGTCGCAGATCTGGTTGGCCTCGGTGACGGCGTCTTGCGCGTCGTGAAAGTGGCCGCGACCCAGGTGTACGCGCGCGATGTTGCACAGCGACCGCGCCACCACCCTGCGGTCTTGCGAGCGACGGCGCAGCGCTAGGGCCTTGAGAAACAGCTGCAGCGCATTCTTGTACGCATTCTGCTCGCCGCGAATCAGGTGGATAAGGCCCATCTCGTCGCTGACGTCGGCGATCCAGCGATGTGCCCCGACGACCTTCAAGTGGCGCGTAGCGGCCTCAAGGTTGGCAAACGCCGCTTCGTAGCGGCCCGACACTCGAGCAATCTGGGCGATGCGCAGTTGCACGATGCCGCAGCGCTGGTCGTCGTCGAGGCAGCGCGCCATGTGCATGGCGTCGAGCAGCACCCTTTCGGCCTCGACGATGCGCGACAACCGCAAAAGGCCACCACCGTGTGCAGTTCGCAGGTCGCATGCGATGTCGGCATCGTCCGCACCGGCGTTGCGGCTGCCGGCAGCGTACAGCGCAATTGCCCGCTGCAATTGGCCGACCGTGCGCGCGGCGTTGCCCGCCTCGAAGTAGTGCTGCGCCGCCTGGCGACCGCGCCCACCCTGGTCGAAAAGCTCCGCGATGCGCGCGTTGTCGCCGATCGGATCGTGGCGTGGCCGACTCGCAAACCACTGGGCGGCAAGGCGGCTGAAAAGCTGGCGCTTTTCGTCGTCCATCGCAGCCACCACCGCCGCGGGATCGGTCGGGTGCACAAAACTGAACTCAATTTCACGACCCAGGCGCGACTCTTCGACAAATACGACCACGTCTACGGCCTGCAGCTGCAGCATCGCGCCTTTGAGCGCATTGCGGTCGCGCTCCGTCAAGCTGTCCGAGCCATCGTTGCGGCCGCCGCGCAGCACCGACAGCACGCCGCCAAACCAGCAGGTGGCGCCGAATACCGCTGCGGCATCGACGACCACGCGCAGGTCCTGCGGCAGCCGCGCGATACGATCTGGCAGGTTACCGCCGCCACCCTGCCCGGCCGCAGCCAACGTGTTGTGCCACGACGCCGACACGCCGCGCTCCGTCTTGTGCTGCCACCGCCAGCCGCCGTCGCGAAAGACGATGTCCTGGCCCGCCAGCATGCCGCGCAGCGCATCAAGCAGCCGCTCCGGTGATCCGGCGGCACTTTGCGCGAGTTGCTCAGGCATGCTTTCTGGCGCGCCGTTGACTTTCTTGAGCAGCCGGCGTGCCAACGCTGCCAGCGACGCGTCGTCAATGGGCTCCAGCCGCACCGACAGCGCTTCCAGGCCATCTTGGGGCGCTTCGCTGGCCTCGACCAGCACAGCCACCGGACCCTGCACCGCCGAGTCGCGCAAGCCTGCGACAAACGCCTGCATTTCGTCGTCGGCGATGCTGTCGGCTTCCAGTTGTACGATGAGCGGCGACTGTCGCGCGCAGTGCTGCAGAATCGCACCGACCAGCTGGCTCGCCACCTGTAGCGGCGGCTCGACGGCGCCGTAGTCATCCGTGAGCACTGCGCCACGCAAACCCAGCACCGGCGCAATCAGCTGCAGCGCGTCGGCCGCGCGGTCTGCGCCGAGCCAGCCCTGCATCCGTAGGTGCACCTGCGACCAGGCATCGCCCTGCCGCAGCAGCTCGGGGCCACCCAAGACCTCAAGCAACACCTGACCACACAGCGTCGGCGGTCCGCCCGCATGCACGCCGTGCGGCCGCACCCACATGACGTTGCGCGAGGCCGGAGCGACCGCGCGGTGCAGCTCGAACAGCAGCCGGGTCTTGCCTATGCCTGGTGTGCCGCTGACCCAGACCAGCCCGAGCGATTTCTTGTTCAACGCTTCGCGGATGCCGTTGTAGCTCTTTTCGAGATCACCGCGCCGGCCGACAAACGGCACTTGCGACCCAAAGATCGAGGTGATTTCGCTGACCGGCGGCAAGGCTGACGTAGCCCGCGCGCCGGGCGTGGTTGGGCCTTCTGCAGCCTCTTGCAGCTCGTCGTCATCGATCGGCATCGCTACCGGTGTCGGCAGGCGCGGCGAAATCGGCGGGCTCGGGGCCTTGGGCATCTCGATCGCCGCGGCATGCAACCGTTGCGTTGCGCCCGTGGCTGCGTGCGATGATAGAGCCACGCGGGGCCTAGCGGCAACACGGCCGCGCGGTCACGGGTGCGGTTCCTCAAGTGGGGCCGACCCGCGGGCTGGTAAATGCGCAGTGGTCGCAAATACTGCCGGCGGCTGAAGCCGCGGCCTTAGGGTGCAAAGCCGTGCCTCCGCAAGGCTATGCAATCACGAGTGACAGCCCAGCCCGGCGCAGGCCGGGTATGGTACAGCTAGCCTGCGGCTTCAGCCGCCGGGTCCAACCTGAACGCCATGCGTATTCAACGGTTCCGCGCGCCTCGCCGTAGGCCCCAAAGCGTGATCCGCACCCCGCGGTCACGGAGTCGGTGCCGACGGGTGGTTGTCCGCCTCGACCATTTTCCCTTGCAGCCGGTGGCGTGTCTGTGGCGGCGCGCCGCATCTGCAACCGCTTTCGACCCGGATTGTGACCATGAGTGACCCTAGCTCGCCGTTGCACCTCAACCGCGTACTGCGCGCGCTTGCTGGCCTGTGCCAGAGCGATGTGGCCGCAGCGCGCGCCGCAGTGCTGCCCCCAGCGAACGATCGCGCCCATGCCGAGCAGTTGCTTGAAGAGGTCGGCCAGGCCGAGGCGTTGCTGCACGCCAACTCCGGCACTGGTGTACCAAATCATCTTGATCTTGCTCCACTTCTGTCGCAGGCAACCGTTGGCGCGATCCTGGCCGCCGCCGAGTTGGCGACCATCGGTCGGGTCGCGAGTCAGGCGACTGTGTTGCGCAGGGCGGCGGCAGCATGGCCGTTGTCGGCGGCTGGCCTGGGCGAGCAGGTTCGTGCCATGCCCGATGTGCGCCTACTTTCGGAGTTGCTTGCGGAATCCGTCGACGACGAGGGTCGCATCCTCGACTCGGCCAGCACGGAGCTGGCCCGCCTGCGCAAAGAGACCCTGACCATCGCCGCCCGCCTGCGCCGGCGCATCGAGGCCCTGGTGCGCGAAACCGACGCCGCGGGTCTTTTGCAGGACGACTATTTCACGCTGCGCGACGATCGCTACGTGCTGCCGGTGCGGCAAAGCGAGAAGCGCACCCTGGCCGGCATCATTCACGGATCTTCACAGACTGGCCACACGGTCTACGTGGAGCCGCAAGAGCTGGTCGAAGCGAACAATCAACTCGCTTTGGCGTTTGACGCCGTCCGCCGCGAAGAGCGGCGAATTCTAGCCGACTTGTCGGCGCTATGCGCGGACAATGAGCTGGAATTACTCGGTTGTGTTGAAGTTCTGATGGTCCTCGACCTGCGGCTGGCCGCGGCACGGCTGGCGCGACAGCTGCGCGCGCACCGACCGAGCTTCGACGATGATCGCTTGGACCTGCCGGCGCTGCGCCACCCGGTGCTGGAGCTCGACGGCGCCAAGCCGGTTGCCAACCGGCTGGCAATGGCCAAGGGCGCCACCCGTTGGTGGGTGATTTCCGGTCCGAACGGCGGTGGCAAGACGGTGATGCTGACGGCGCTCGGCTTGTGCGCCGAAATGGCGCGCCGCGGCCTGTACGTAACCGCGACCGCCGATGCCACCCTGCCCTGGTTCGACGCGGTGTGGGCCGTAATTGGCGATGCCCAAGACTTGGAACGCGGCCTGTCGACCTTTGAAGGCCACCTGCGCCTGGTTGCCGACACGCTGCGCCGCTGTGCCGAGACGCAGCGGTCGCTGGTGCTTTTCGACGAACTGGCGACCGGAACCGAGCCGCTGGCCGCCAATGCCCTCGCCACGGCGATTCTGGAGCGCGCCGCGGCGATTTCGTCGCATACCTGGGGCGCGGCTACCACCCACTTCGAAGCGTGCAAGCTGCTCGCATTGCGCCATGACGCCTTTGTCAACGCGGCGCTGGGCCGCGACCCGCACAGTGGCGCGCCGACATTCGTGCTTGCGCTCGGACAGATGGGCACTTCGGATCCTATCGGCCTCGCACGCCGCGTGGGGCTGGAGGCTGCACTAGTGGACCGCGCCAGCCAGCTGATGGGCAGCGCCGGTTCGGAACTGGAAGCCATGCTGCACGCGCTGCACGCCCAGCAGGCCGCGCTGCAAGACGAGCAGGCACAGCTGCGGCACCAGCAAGCCCAGCTGGAGCACGCGCGGGCGCTGCTGGACGACCAGCGCCACAACGAGCGCCGCGCCGCCGACCGCCGCATCGAGCGCGCCGCCCACGAAGCGATGGCCCAGCTGCACGAGCTGGTCCAGCAGGTCGAGGCCGCGCGCGTCGCACTGGCCGACGCCGACCGCGCGCAGTTGCAGTCACTGGCCAAGGAAGCGTCTCAGGGCATGTCTCGGGCCGAGGCCATCGCCGTGCAGGCGCGAGGCGTGCAGCCGGGGACACCGCAGCGCAAGCCTCTGGATGTTCAGAACTTGCGGCCGGGCGCGGC
Organism: Pseudomonadota bacterium; assembly: GCA_005792545.1. Lineage (GTDB taxonomy): Bacteria > Myxococcota_A > UBA9042 > UBA9042 > UBA9042 > SXRM01. The sequence goes on from SXRM01000167.1 coordinate 13,152, forward strand.
CGTGTTTCACAAAGGCCTGGGCAAGGCCGTCGTCGTGGTCGAGTGGCCCGGCCGCGGCGAGCGGATCAAGATCGCGGCAGGCAGCCTGGAGATGTGGTCAGAGCTCGCGGAGCTGCAGGCGGCGCTGCCGACCGAGGCGCCCAAGCCAGCGCGCGTACCCGAAGCCGACCGCAAACTGCGCCGCGATCCTGCGCACAAGAGCGTGCCACGCGACGACCTGGCGGCGCCGCAGTCGCTGCAAGAAGCAGCCCTGATCCTGCGCACCACCGAGGCCACCGTTGACCTGCGCGGCATGCGCGTCGACGAAGCCCTGCTGGCCGTAGACCGTCACCTGGACCAGTGTGTGTTGCGCGGCGGCGTGGGTGCATGTGTGGTGCATGGCCAGGGCACCGGTGCGCTCAAAGGTGCCGTGCGCGACCACTTGCGCAAGCATCCGCAGGTCGCGGAATTCCGGGCCGGCGAACGCCACGAGGGCGGCGACGGTGCGACGCTGGTGTGGCTGGCACGCTAGCGGACTGAGGCGGCTGCTACTTGGCTATCGTCGTCAGCGCTTTGCGCAAAGACTGCACCACGCGCGCCAGCTCGTCCTGGGTCATTTCGTGGTAGAGCGGCAACACCAGTGAATCGGCCGCCCACGCTTCTGTCTGCGGCAACGGCACGTGCGGGTGGCCGGCGTAGGCGGGCTCCTGGTGCGAAGCCATGATGCCGCGCTTGCCCATCACGCCATCGTCGAGCATTGCTTGCAGAATAGCGTTGCGCCGTTCGGCTGTGCAGCCCGGTACGCGCACGCAGTAGCTTTGGTAGTTGGTGGTGCCCCAGGCTGGGTCGCACGGCAGCACCAGCCCCAAGTCGGCCAGGGCCTGGGTGTAAGCCGCGGCGAGCTGTCGGCGGCGCGTGGTCATAGCCGGCAGCTTGGCCAACTGCACGATGCCCACCGCGGCCTGGATGTCGGTCATGCGGTGGTTCCACCCGAGTTCGTCGTACTGCTCGAGCAGAAACGTCGTGCTCGTATGGCGTTGCACATCATTGACGGTCATGGCGTGCTGGCGCAGGCGCCGCAAGCGGTCGGCGATTGCCGCGTCTTGCACAGCCACCATGCCCCCCTCGCCGCAGGTGACGAGCTTGCGCGGGTGAAAGCTGAAGACCACCAGCGGTGCATAGCCGCCAATCGGCTTGTCGCGATAGGTCGAGCCGATGGCGCACGCGGCGTCTTCGACCATGATCACGCCCGCCGGCAGCACCGCGGCGATGTCGTCGAGGTCGCAGGGCATGCCCGCCTGGTGCACCACCAAAACAGCTTTGGTGCGAGGCGTCAGCACCGCGGCGACCGTTGCGCCGGTCAAGTTCTGCGTCACCGGGTCGACGTCGGCAAAGACAGGCGTTGCGCCACAGTAGCGAATGCTGTTGGCCGTAGCGATAAAGCTCAGCGACGGGCACACCACTTCGTCGCCCGGCCCAACGCCAAGGCCGTGCAGGGCCAGATGCAGGCCGGTTGTGGCACTACTAACGGCGACCGCGTGCGCGCAGCCCGCAGCTGCACAGAACGCAGACTCGAATTCGCGGACCTTGGGGCCCTGGGCGATCCAACCCGACAGGATGGCGTCGTGGGCCGCGCGCGCTTCTTCTGGGCCAAGCCATGGCCGGATAATGGGAATCATGCTGTGGTCCCTGCCTTATTGCCTGGAAATGATTGACTCAATCATGTCCAAGGCCATCTTGCTTGCTTCGCGGGTCGCCAAGTTGCGGCCTCGGAGGCCGACTCGCGGCTCCGGCTGGTGCCAGGCGTTTTCACGCAATGACTTTCCGGTCGTTTGTCAGGCCGCCCCGCGACCCAGTTCGGCGTTGCGCCAGGCGACGAAGTGGCGCAGCCCCTCTGCGAGGTCAACAGCAGCTTCAAAGCCAAGTTCGCGGCGCGCGGCGTCGGTCGACGCGAGACGGCGCACCACCTCGACCCCGCGCCGCTCGGCCGGCATCGGCTTGAAGTTCGGCTGCACGCCGGGCTTGCCGGCGGCGGCCACCAGCGTGTGGCACATCTGCAGCAGCGAGGTTTCGACGCCACTGGCCACGTTGTAGACGGCATCCGAGACGGGCGCTTGAGCCGCCAGCAAGTTGGCGCGCGCTACGTCGCCGATGTACACGAAGTCCATCGACTGCTGCCCATCGCCAAAGATGAGCGGCGCCTCACCGGCGTCCAGCTTGTCCAGCCACCGCACCAGCACTTCGGTGTAGACGCCGAACACGTCCATGCGCGGCCCGTAGATGTTGAAGTAGCGCAGCGCGACATACGGCAGATCGTACATCTCTGCGAACGCCCGAAACATCTGTTCGTTGGCCACCTTGCAGCCACCGTACAGCGTGCGATTGTTGTACAGGTGGTGGATTTCGCCGGTGGGGAACACATCGGCCGGGCCATACACCGAGGCGCTCGACGCCGCGACCAACTTGCCCACCCGATGTTTGACGCAAGCCTCCAGCACGTTGAAGGTGCCGTTCACCAGCACCTCCATCGCCAACCGCGGCTCTTGGGCACAACGGGTGATGCGAATCGCAGCCTGGTGAAACACGAGATCGCAGCCCTGCACTGCCGCATCGACAGTCGCCACGTCGCGCAGGTCGCCGCGCACGATTTCGACCTTACCGCTGGCCATGGCCGGCTGCAGGTTCTCCATGCGACCGCGCGAGAAGTCATCCAGCACGCGGATGTGGCCGATGCCCGCCGCAACCAACTGATCACAGATGTGGCTGCCGACAAGGCCTGCGCCGCCAGTGACCAGCGCCGTCTGGCCGGCGATGGGTTGGGCGTATCGCGGGTCCGACCTCACGCTGCCCCCTGGACGACCGCGCGCACCTGGTCGCACACAAAGCTGATCTGTGCCTCGGTCAACTCGGGGAACATCGGCAGCGACAGGCAGTGGCTCGCGTTGTACTCGGCGTTCGGCAGGCTGCCTTTGGCGTAGCCCAAGTGGCTGTACGCCTTTTGCAGGTGGCAGGGCACCGGATAGTGCAGCGCAGCCCCGACGCCCGCCGCCTGCAGCGCGGCAAGCACGGCGTCGCGGTTGGCGACGTGGATGACAAACAGGTGCCAAACCGGGTCAGCCCAAGGCGCCACAGCGGGCAGCCGCACGCCGGGCGTTCCTTGCAGGCGCTCCAGGTACAGGCTGGCATTGCGCCGGCGAGCCGCCGTCCAGTTCGGCAGGTGCGGCAGCTTGACCTGCAGCGCCGCGGCTTGCACCGAAGCCAAGCGGCCATTGGTGCCGACGACGTCGTGGTAATACTTGGCAGCCTGGCCGTGCTCGCGCAGCTTGCGTACGCCGGCGTCCAACGCGGCATCGTTGGTCATCACCGCGCCGCCCTCGCCGCACGCGCCCAGGTTTTTGCCCGGGTAGAACGACGTCGCACTGACGCGCGCCAAGCCACCGGTCGGCTTGCCCTTGTAGGTGGCCAGGATGCCCTGGGCGTTGTCTTCCATCAACCACAGGCCGTGCTTGTCACAGACCGCCTGGCAGCCATCGACATCGAACGGTTGGCCATACAGGTGCACGCCGATGACGCCCTTGGTCCGCGGCGTCACGGCGGGGCCGATCGCAGCCGGGTCCAGATTCCACGTGTCTGGCAGGCAGTCGACGAACACTGGCGTCGCGCCGCACAGGCTGACACCCTCGGCCGTGGCGATAAAGGTGTTGCCGGGAATGATGACCTCGTCGCCCGGGCCAACGCCGAGCGCGCGCATGGCGAGCACCAACGCCTCGGTGCCATTGGATACCGCGCACGCGTGAGCCGAACCGCACGCCGCCGTCAGGCCGGATTCCAGGCCCGTCACGTACTTGCCGCCGACGAAGCCAGCGTTGTCGAGGATGTCAGTCCACGCGGCCAGGATGTCGGCTTTGATGGGAGCGTGCTGGGCCTTGAGGTCGAGAAAGGGGACGTTCATTGCGGGGGAACTCCGGGTGAGAGGACAACAACTTTCTGGTGCTCAGCGACCGCCACGCAGCAGCGCGCGCGCTGGGACCCCGGCGACGGTAGCGCCAGCCGCCACGTTGCGGGTGACAACGGCGCCGGCACCAATCACGGCGTCGTCGCCAATCGAGATGCCGCACAGGATGACTGCGCCGGAACCAATGGCCACGCGATCGCCGATGCGGGTTTCCAGCATCGTCCAGTCTTGTGGGCCAGCCAGTTCTCCGACGGCATTGACCGCTTTGGGGTACTTGTCGTTGGTGAAGACGACGCCGTGGCCGACAAAGCAGCCGTCGCCGATGTGCACGCCGTCGCAGATGAAGGTGTGGCTGCTGATCTTGCAGCGCTTGCCGATGGTGGCCCCGCGCTGGATTTCGACGAAGGCGCCAATCTTGGTCTCGTCGCCGATGGCGCAGCCGTACAAGTTGACGAACGAATAGATCTTGACGTCGCGGCCCAACACGACGTCGGCTGCGATGGCGCTGAACTTGGGGTCCATGGGTCTCCTGGTGTTGGCGATGGAGTGGTTCGGCCGAGGCCAGGCGCTCAGCCCAGGTCGATGCGCACGCCGCCAGATTCAAGCGACCGGTTGGCCGCCTCCAGCGCCCTGAGCACGCGCAAGCCCGCAGCGCCGTCGGTCTCTGGCGCGCGGCCTTGGGTGATGGCGGTGCAGAATTCGCGTGCCATGCGCGCCAGGGCCTCGGTCGAATCGAGCACGGGTATGAAACAGGCGCCGTGGCGGTACGATACCCGCACCCGATTCGGATCTTGATCGCCGACTTCGATGCCTTTGTCGTAGATCCGCACTTTTTCCGACGGTTCGTTGTCGTCCCACACCAGCATCTTCTTGGTGCCGCCGACCAGCGTCATGCGCACTTTGACGGGCGACAGCCAGTTGGCGTGGACGTTGGCGATGATCGGCTTGTCAAAGTGCAGCGTCAGGTACGCCACGCTGGCAAAACCGGTGCCCACAGCATCCACGCCCTGCGCAGAAACCGCCACCGGCCGCAGGTGAGGCGGCAGCACGTAATCCAGAATCGACAGGTCGTGCGGGGCGAGGTCCCACAACACGTTGACATCCGACTGGATAAGCCCCAGGTTGACGCGGACACTGTCAAAGTACAGCACATCGCCGAGTTCGCCCGAGTGCACCACCTCGCGCATCTTGCGCACCGCGCCGGTGTAGCAGAACGTATGATCGCACATCAGCACGCGGCCACGCTCAGCGGCCAGCGCAACCAACTCTTCGCCTTCGGCCACGCTCCATGCCAGCGGCTTTTCGACCAACACATGCTTGCCGGCGAGCAGTGCCTGCTTGGCCAGCGGAAAGTGCGTGCGCACCGGCGTGGCGATGGCGACGGCATCCACCCCGGAGGCCAGCACTGCTTGGTAATCGCTGGTGGTCTGGATCGCCGGATAGGGCGCGGCCACTTTGGTGGCGCGGGCGAGGTCCAAGTCGCACAGGTGAGTCACCACTGCCGCGCCCGAAGCCGTGAAGTTGCGCACCAGGTTGGGGCCCCAATAGCCGGCGCCGATGACCGCCAGTTCGATTCTGCCTTGATTGTCCATGGTCTTGTCCTATGCCAAAGCAACGCGGCGACCGCGGAAGCGCACCGCTGAGGTCCAGTGCTGCGGAACGCCGCCGTGTTGGTTGTCAGGGCGCGCGAGCAGGATCACCGGCGTGTACTGCAACGCCCAGGCGGACCGCACGCGCTCAGCCGCCGGCCCCTTGGGTGAGGGCAACGATCGTGGCGGCAGGTGGCCGTGGAAATCGCAATGCAAGCAGCAACCGCCACAATCGCGCGCAAGAAGGCCGCCGGGCGTTCGGCGGCGCGCGAGGGGGCGTAAGTGTGCCACTGGGCGTGTGGGTGTCAAGGTCAGGCGCGGCGCGGCCCAGGGCTATCGCAAAGTCGCAATTCTCAGCGTTTGGTGCGGACAAGGTTTTATCCCTGTCCGGTTCAGTCGCGCGATTGCTGTTTGCCCGGACAGGCGCAGAGGCCTGTCCTCACCCAAAAAACTGGAACTTGCGATTGCCGTGCGGCGCGGCCCGCAGTTGACGGCCGGCTGCGGCCCTTGGCACGATGGCTGGCATGACTCTGACCGCCATCGTCTTCAATTACAACTACAAGCGCTTTTTGCCTGACGTTTTGACATCGCTGGTGCGGCAGACGCGGCGGCCGGATCGCATTGTGGTCAGCGACGATGCCTCGCCGCGCGACTCGCTGGCGGAATTGCAGGCCGCGGTGGGGCAATTCGATGGCGTCGAGCTGATTCGCAATCCCGTCAACCTCAACAACATCGAACACTATCGCGCCAGGGTGGCCGAGGTGCAGACCGACGCGTATCTGCTGATGTCTGCGGACGATTACCTGGTCGACGACCGCTTTTGTGAGCAGGCCCTGACCGTGTTGCGGGACAACCCCAAAGTAGTCGCGGTTTGGGGCTGGCACGTCGCGGTTGACCCGCTTGGCCGCGAGCAAATGGTGCGGTCGTACCCGCCTGACCGCGAAATGACGCTGCTGCCGGGCGAGCAACTGCGCGCCCGCCTCGCGTTCGACAACGTGGTGCCCGCGGTGTGCTGCGTCGTGCGCAATAGCCTGCATCAGCACATCGGCGCCTATCCCGTGCTCAATCGCCACTGCGGTGACTGGCAGCAGTTCTACCTGTTCACGTACCATGGCGATTTCATGCAGCTGGAGCGCAAGGTCTGCCACTACCGGCTGCACGGCGCCAATATGAGCACCAGCTACGAGGCAGACGCCAAGACCGGAGCCCTGATCGCCCAGGGCTATCAGCAACTGCTCGACCGCCCCGAGATCACGGCCGAGGATCGGCAGCGCCTGCTAGCGGGAATGTGTCGCAGCGCGATTCGGCACACGCCGTTCCGCCAGATGCATCGGCCGTTGGTGCAGTACGGCGCGTCCCACAAGGTGTGGCTGGCGTTGGCCGAGACCGTTTCAGAGCGCCTTGCGCGACGTGCATCGGATTTACGTATTCGATTGCATAACCAGCAGTTGAAGACCTAATCGCGATTCGTTACGTTTTGGGCAGGCGGTTGGCCTTGTGGACAGGCGCTGCGGTCACGGCTCGGCGATCCGCACGTTGCCAGCCGCATCTCGGATCAGGCGCGTACCACACTTGCCACATGACGCCTGGTCATTGAAGTCACTGATTCTATTGCGACAGATGCACGCCCAGCCGCCTTGCTTGGCGGGGGCGCCGAATACCAACGCGTGCGCGGGTACCGAGCGAGTCACTACCGAGCCGGTGCCCACGTACGCGTAATCACCGAAGGTCAATTCGTGGTTGCAGCACGCGCGCGGACCGAACCACACGCCGCGGCCCAACACGCAGCTGCCGGAGATCTCAGCGCAGGCCACGACCCCGCTGTCCGGGCCGATGACGACGTTGTGGGCAACGTGAACCAGATTGTCGACTTGCGCGCAGGCGCCAATCGCGGTCATGGTGCCAAACAGTCCCCTGTCCACGCAGGTGGACGACCCGATGGCAGCGCCGGTGTCGACAAACACGCCGCCAGTGTGCGGGATGATGCGCCGCCGACCGCCGATGACCTTGGCCTCGAAGCCCTCGCCACCAATCGTCGCGTTGGCCTTGACGTGCACGCCATCGGCGATGACGGTATTGGGATAGAGCACCGCACCCGCGTCGATGCGCACGCCATCGCCGATTTGCACATGGTCCATGACGACCGCCGCCGGGTGGATGGCGGTATCGCTGCCGCGCGACGCCTGGAGAAACTGCACGCGGCCGGCTTCGACAAGATCGATGTGGGCAGAAAAGAACACCTCGTCGGCTGCTTGATCGCAGACCAGCCACGCGCGGTCGGCGGGAAGATCGTCGCGCCAGAAGCGGCGCTCGATGATGGCAGCCTCATGACCGGAGGCCACAAAGCCATCGACGTAGTGCGCTGCGGTGATGTAGGTCAGCACGTCGGACAGATCGGCGCGGCTTGCTTTGATGCGCGCCAGGTGCCGCACTGGACCGTCGGGGCCGCGTAGCTCCAAGCCGTGACGGCGGGCCAACTGCGACAGCCAAACGCCTTGCAGGCCTAGCGGGGGTGGTTGTGTGAGCACGGTGAACTCCTGGGACTGGGGCGGAATAGCGGGACACTGCCCGCGCGCTAGGAGCCTGTCGGACTATTGATTGGCGGAAAGTTCTTGATGACGAATACACACATGATTTCAGGCCTCCGACAGGCTCCTAGCTTATCGCGTTTTTCAACTCGTTGAGAACTTGCCAAAGTGAATTTGTCCAGTTTCAA
>SXRM01000168.1 GCA_005792545.1 Pseudomonadota bacterium
CGGCGGCTCCGGGACTGGCGGCGCATCGGCGCGCACCGCGGGCTTGAATTCGACATTGGGCGGCTCCGCGGCGGCCGGCTCGGCGCCCGGTGCGGGTGGTTCACCGCCCGCGGCCGGCGCGTCTTTGGGTGGCAGCGCCGGACCCGGCTGGCCCTCCGGCCGCGCACCGCCAGCGGTCTTGGTGCCGGTGGTCACCATGGGCAGCTCGGGCTTGCACTGCGGCCGCAGCAAGGGACCCGTGCAGCCAATGCCGATAAAGCCGTTGCGTTCAAAAGGCTTGAGCCGCGACCCTGCCATCGACAGCACTTTGGCCCACTTGGCCCGATCGTCGACCGGCGCCTTGTCATCCTCGGCCTTGTCGCCGGTTTTGTCGGCCGCGGCCTTGGCCTCCGCCGCCTTTTTCTTGGGACTGTCTTGGAACTGAAACGCGAAGTGCAGCTGGATGGTCGCCTGTTTGATGCCGCCTTTGCCGGGTGGAATCAGGATATGCGAGCGCTCTTCGGTGAACAGCTGCAGCTCATCGCCCTCGGCCTGCAGCGTCTCGATATGCAGCACGGTGGCCTTTTCGGCCCCGCGTTCCGCGGCCAGCGCGGCAATGTTCTGCTTTAAGCCCATCTTGACCTTGAGCGTCAAGGTGCCGACGCCGAGGTCGGTCAGCTTGAAGCCACCCATCATCGACAACTCTGGCGACTTGAGCACCGCGTCGGCCAGCTCAAGCTCCACGGCGCCAGTCAGGTCGTCGGTCGATCCGCCGTAGTGCACCTGCGCTTTTCCGCCGATTTTGCCGTCCAGGTCGCCGAGTAGCATAGTCTGCGGGCCGAGCGCCCGGCGGCCAATGCCCAGGTCCGCGAGCGCCAGCGCGTCGAGCTGGCCGATCTCGAAGTCGATGACGTCGCCTTTCTTGACCAGGCGGCCGTCGACCAGCTTGCCATCGCCCGCCTCAAGATCGAACTGCACGTCGACCTTGCCACCGAAGATCAGTGGCAAAATCGAAACCTTGGCGCGAACCACGTCGATCTTCAACTCAACTTCCGGCAGCGACGGCCCGACCACACCGCCTTCGCCCGCCTCGCCTGGCTTGCCGGGGAGCGTCAGCCGCAGCCCGTCGATGTGCACCGACCCCAGGCCGCGCAGGCGAATCTCATCCATCGACAGCGGGTAGCCCTGCTGGCGAGCCTGGCGCGAGACGAAGTTGCGCAGCTGCCGCGACGGAAACGTCCACGGTAGACACAGCACCAGCGCGACCACGAAAAACAGCGAGTAGCCGCCGTACTGCAGTCCGGCCAGCAAACGAGGATGGCGCAAGAGACGCTCCATCGGCCTAATCCTCCAACACGCCGTAGCGGAACTGTCCGATCTTGATGGTGGCCTGCATCTGGTCGCGCGTCGGCCCGGTGCGCTGGATGTCCACCGACAGGCCGAACATCGGCTCGGGGTTCGTCTCGAGCTTGCTCATGAACAGCAACAGTGCCTCATCGGGTACGTTCTGGAACACGGCATCGATGGTCGACAAGAATACCTCTTTGCCGCCCTTCTTCTTGGTCTTCTTCTTAGGCGCGCCCTTCTTCTGCTTGGTCGTCAGCTCGGCCAGCACTTCGCTGGCGTTGCTGAACTTGATGACGTCGGCGAGCTTCTCGCTACTGGTCGCGCCCTCAGACTCCGGCACTTTCTTGTCGTACTTGATCTCTTTGGCGATGCCGAGCACGGTCGCTTGGAGCGGCTCCTTGCTGGCGCGCTCCAACTGCTCTTGGACGGCCTTTTCTTCTTCGCGCAGGCGCAGATAGCGCGGCCCCGCCGCCGCAATGTCGACGAGCGCCGCTTCGTTGCCGGCCACCTCATCTTGCAGCCCGCTGACCTTGCGCGACACCAGCACCGACACCGACAGCACCGCTGCCAGAATCAGCACGGCACCGCCACCGAACACGATCTTGCGTTCGCGGTCGCTCAAGCGCTCGATGTAAGCGCCAAGGCGCCCCAGCCGACTCATCAGCAGCATCAGTCGTCCTCGTCGTCGGTTTTCTTGGGTTCGGCTTTGTCGGCCTTGTCGGTCTTGTCGGCCTTGCCGTCACCTTTGCCGGGCTTGGCGGTCGCTTCGTCGGCGGGGCAGGCAATCTCAAACTCGACCGTGAACTTGAACCAGTCGCGGTGGCGCTCAAAGGTGATGCGGTCGCTTGACGACTTGACCTTGCCAAAGCAGCGGTGGCTGTCCACGGCTTGCTGCAGCGCCAGCAGGGCATCCTGGGTGTCGGCGTCGCCGCGCAAGGTACCGTGATTGCGGTCGATCTGCACGCTGGACAGCTCGATATGGTGGCCGTCTTTGCCCGGCGGCTTGGGGTCGCCCTCAGCGCCTGCTGGTGCGGCAGCCGGATCGCGCACTGCGCCCAGCACGCTGCCGCCTGCGCCAGGGACATCGCGGCCTGGAGCAGCAGCCGGCATCGGCATGCGCTCAGCCGGCGGCGCACCGCCGATGTCGGGTAGGCCGCGAAAACTGGGCGGCGGCATCGCCGGCACTTCGGGCGACGAGCCGGCCGGGCTATCGGTGCGCGGTGGCGGACGCACGGCCTCGCCCGGCGCCAACATGCCGGGATTGGGCGGCGGCGTCTCCTCGGGGCCACCCGGCGCCTTGTACTCGGGCGGCTCCGTCACTTTGTCCAGGATGTTCGACACGTCTTCGAGCGCCCGAAACGCGCTGATGTCGGGGTACAGGCCGCTGATGTCCACAACCGGCGCCCGCTCCAGCTCTTTTTTGACGGCGTCAAAGTCCGACTGCGCCTTGCCGGTCAGTTGCTTGGACAGCGCCTGCAGCGTCGACAGTTGCTGCTCCTGCTCGATGACCAGCGCTCGATAGGCCAGCGAGTTCTGGATACCGAGCAGGCACAACGCGACCACCAGAAACGCGGCCAGCTGCGGCAGTCGCTGGCGCAGCACCTTGTAGTCGCCTTCGTAGGCGAGCTCGCCCTGCCGAAAATCGACGTTGTGATCGCTCTCGGTGTCGGCCGCCGACATCGCCAGCGCCACCGCCAGCGCCGCGCGGTCGCCGACATGGCGCGCTTCGGCGATGCGCACGTCGGGCATGTCGCCCAGCTTGACGGCTTCGACCGGCAGGTCGAACGCGCGCTGCAAAAACGCGTGCAGACCGTTCAGCTGCGCCAGACCCCCCACCACCACCATGCGGTCGGGCCGCGAACGCGCCTTCTTGGTCCACGCCGACAAGGTCAGCCGCAGCTCGCGCAGCAGCGGCTGCAGCGCCTGTTGGGTGGCCTGCGCCAGGCCGCGCTCGCGATCGCCTTCCAGTTCTTCGTCGGCCAGCAGCACAGCATGTTGCCGCCACAGGTCTTCGGGCGGCAGGTCGCTTTGCACCAGTTGCGCGTACGCGGTCGCGACCGTATGGCCGCCCACCGCAAAGCTGCGCAGAAACTGGGTGCGCCCATCGGCGACGACGACCACCTCGCTGCGCGCCGCGCCGACGTCGCACAAAAGCGTCGTCCCTTCTTTGGCCGCCGGCATGCGCGACACCAGCGCGGCGTAGCACAGCGATTGCAGGCCCAGGTGGCGCGCTTCGAGGCCCAGGTACTTGTAGGCGTCGAGCCAGTTTTCGACCTCGTCGCGGCCCGCCGCCACCGCCAGCACTTCGGTCTGGCCGCCCTTCTCGCCGGTGCGCACGAAGTCGACCACCAGATCGGCAATCGGCGTCGGGATGTGGTTCTCCAGCTCAAAACCGACCGCTTCCGCGATCGCCTTGTCGTCCTTGAACGGAAAGCTCAGCGTCCGGTGCATTGCCAGTCGGCCCGGCAGCGCCACCACCACCTGATCGTCCGGCCGCACGTTGCGGGCCAACAGACGCTTGGCCGCCGCGCACTGCTCGGCTGAGAGCGGCAGCTTGGGGTGGGCGTCCAACTCAGCAGCGGGCACGGGCGCCAGCGCCTCTTCGTCGTACCCGGCCAGCGCTGTCTGGCGCAGCGTCTTGTCGACGATCGCCAGCCGCACCGCGCGTGCGCCGATGTCCAGACCTAGGATGCGGTGGGCCATCTAGTCTTCCCTCCAGTACACGTAGCGCTGGGTGGTGGTGTCGAGCAAGGCTGTAATACGCTTGGTGACCTTGCCACTGGTGCCATAGGCTTGGATGCGCACGATCTTGCCGCTGGTGCCCACGTCGTCGAGCATCCGGCTCTGGTTGATCTGCAACACCTGCGCGTAGTCGGCCGGCAACACCGTGCCGAGCTTGTCAAAGAACTGCACGAACCGCCCGGGGTTGGCAAACGGCGGCGAAAACACCATCTTTTTCAAGGTTCGGCACACTTCGATGTACTGGCCGGCGACGTTGACCGGCACGAAGGCATTTTGCGCAAAACCGCGGGCGCAGGCGATCTGCTCGTTGGCCGGGTTGGCCAGGTTCTTGCAAATCAAGGCTTTAATGACCTCGACCGGCGCCGTGTTCACGTTGAGCTTGTCGGTGTTGTAGACCGTCAGCTGATCCTTGAGTTTGCACCACATCTTGTCGGTCATGCCGTCGACCAAGCGGACTTCCTCGGTGGTGTCAAAGGCCGCGTCTTTGCTCTTGTAGTTGTGTTTGCGCATGTTGGCGCCTTCCGCACCCGATCCCTCCAAGAGCTTGCGCGTCGTCGGCTCGATGTCGGTCTTGACGGTGTCCTTGTCGGCCCAGTCGATGACGTTCAACGCCAACTGCGCCATGTCCTTGTCGAGGTCGCCGATCTGCGTGACCGCTTCGTTGCGCTCCAGCACTTTGTAGAGCGTGTCGAACACGGCTTGTTTGGTGTTCAGGTCGGTGACGCGGTTGATGTTGATGCGGCCGTCATCGTCGCTCGACTGGCAGCCGCAAGTACCGCGTTTGAGGCCCACCGCCGGATGACCTTCCAGGTTGACCAGTTGCAGGCCCATCAACGTCATCTCGCCTTTGCAGAAGGCGTTGACGAACTCGCACGCATAGTTGGCGGTGTTGATGCTCGGTCGGCGCCCGCCCATCATGGTCGCGTACTTGGCGATGATCGATTCGATGATATCGGTGGAGCCAATCACCAGCGCCGCGAGTTCGACCGCCGCACGCGCGTGCAAATGCGCTTCGACCTCGGCCTCGACGTAAGTGGCCGTGCGCACCGCGACCCGCGAGGTGTACGTGAACTCGAGCGAGAACAGCGTCAGAATGGCAATCGCCGCCATCACCAGGATCATGGCCACGCCGCGCTGGCGGTCCGACTCGCCGGCTGCCGCCGATCCAGTCGCACGCTGGCCCGCCGCGAATGCGTCGCGCAGGTCGGCAACAACGGTGGCCAGGCGCACCCTCATCGTCCGCCCCCTCCCGGTGGCGGCGGCGCACCCATGGCGCTCGGCACCTGGAAATTGGCGGGCGTCTGCGCCGGCATCGCCGCGTAGGGGTTGAGCGTGTTCTGGAATGCCACGGGCATCTGCACGCCGCCGAGATCGAGCGGCTGCATGATGCGAATGCGGGTTTGCGTTTCGAACGTCAGCTCGCGGTCCTCGTCGGCTTGCAGCACCAGCGTCACGCGCACCCGCGCCGGCAGCCACTGGTCGCTCGGGCCGTGGGTGTCCTCTTTCTTGGCGCCCGCCAACGCTTTGCCCAGGGCGACATTGCCGGTCGCCGCTGCCACGCCGGTCGCCGCCGCCGCTTTGGCCCGCTCTTGCTCCAACGCGTTGTCGATTTCGACCTTCCAGTCGCTCTGCCAGCTCTCCTTGTCCATGTCCCAGTAGGCAAAGGTCAGCTTGCTTACGCCCCAGGCCAGGATCTGCTTGCGGCCGCCTTTGTACGGCTGGTCGTCAATCACGGTCTTTTCGCGGCGCACCAGCACGTTCTTGCCCGATTTGCTGTCGCGCTCGATCTTGTACTCGACCACGCCTTCGTCCGATTCATCGACGCCGCGCATCATCCGGCGGTGGCCCATGTAGGTGAACGTGATGCTGTTCGGCTTGCCCAAGAACACGGTCTTGGTGGTGCGCTTTTCGCCCTGGTGTTTGCTCAGATACGCCATCGCCACTTCGCGCTCGATGCGGGTCAACGCCACCCGTGCCGTGTGGTACAAGTCCTGAGTGGTCCGCGTGTCGCGGATGCTGCCCATCAAGGCACTGGTCGAAGTGGCCAAAATGACGCCGAGCATGGCAAGCAGCGCCACGGCGACCAGGATCTCGACCAGCGAAAAGGCGCGGCGACTGACCATCAGCGCCCCCCAGGCGGCGGTGGCCGCATGCCAGGCGGCGGACCCGCACCACCGGTCGGATCGAGTGCACCCTCGATCTTCTCCTGCAGCTTCATGGCTTTGATTGCCTCGGCCTCCTCCTGGCTCACCGCAGTCGTAAAGGTCTCCATCTCCAGCGTGCGCGCTTCGCCTTCGTCGTCTTTCCATTGCAGGCGCACGATGACTTTGCGGGTGCGGTCGCTCGCCCGCTTGAGCACCCGCGGCAGCAGTTCACTAATCATCAGGCCCATCGACATCTGCAATACGCTGATGTTGATGTCGCACAGTTGCAGCAGGTTCAGCCCGGCGTCGCCGCTCATCAAGATGACGGTCAGCAGTTGCATCAAGTCGCCGCCCTTGGCCATGCCAGTCAGGTCTAGACCCGCGTTGGCGGCCTGGTTGGCGGCGTTGGACAAGTCGGCCATCTTCTTGGGGCCGCCCTCGCCCGACAGCTTGTCCAAGGCTCCGGTGGCGGCCATGGTCTCTTGGGCCTTGGCCAAAAGCGTATTGGCGTTGGTGGTCATGTCGCCAATCGCGGCGTCGTCCAGGTTCAGCCCCAGCACATCGAAACGGCACTTGAACTGCTTGCTATACACCTTGGGCAGTTCGCAGTCCTTGTCGGTGACGTCGTTGGTCGGAAAGCCGTCTTTGCGGTACTTCTCTTCGATGTCCAAGATGGTGCCGCGCAGCAAGAGCGCCGCCACCGTGCTGCGGTAGACGCGCTTGCCGTAAGCCGACGAACTCGACGCCGCGCCGGTGATGATGGTCAACGCAAAGGCGAGCACCGCCATCGCGACCATCACTTCCAGCAGCGTAAAGCCCGACCGACGCATCTACTGAAGCTCCTTCTTGAATTCGCGGGCGATGTCGTCCAAATCGATGTCCTCACCGCGGATCTTGGCGGTGCCCTGCATGGCGTCGACTTCGACGGTGGTGATGTCGTCGTCGTCGGCTTTGACCTGGATCATGGCGTGTTCGGTCGTGCCGTTCGGAAAGAAGTACACGTAAGCCACGCCCGACTTGCTCGGCTCGGTCTGGTGACTGGTCATCACGGCCTTAAAGCCGATGCCTTTGTCGAGTTCGGTGCGCTGCAGCAGCAACGACTTGCTGGGCTCGAAGCCACCGCTGTTCGGCATCGGCCGCTCACCGGCAGCCGCTGCGTCGCCGGTTTTGGCGGCCTTGTTGGCGTCGTCTGGCTCGTCCTTGCCGGGCAGCAGGAATGCCTCGCATGGGTCCTCGGTGTTTTGGGCCTCGCCCCACCAGGCGCGGGCCTCGAAGTCGATGACCAGCCGCTGGTTCTTGCCGCTGATGACAGCCAGGTTGTACAGGTACCGCACGGCGACCGCGATCTTGCCGGCCTCGGCGCTGGCCGACGCCCCGCGGATGTTGTTGATCCCGGTGGCGACGGCGGCTGTGACAATCGCGATGATGGCCATGGTGGCCACCAACTCGATCAATGTAAAGCCGCGCTGCCTGCTCACGTGAACCCCTAGCAGTGCCGATTTTGGATGCAGATCCAGGAGACGCGAAGCCCGGAGCGGAGGCGGCCTTTGGCCGTTGAGCACCGGACTGCAACGTCGACGCCGAAATGCGCCAAAAGCGGCGCTGCGCCTACTTGCCCTTGCCGCCGTAGCAAATGTCGTCCTCAGTACCCGTGCGCTTGTCGGCGCCGCCCGAGCACAGCGAGAACGAGTCGCCGCTCGACTGGTAGATCATCTCCTTCTTCCACGGATCCTTGATGTTGTCGGCCTTGAGCTTGGCGTTCTTGCCCTCGGTCAGCTCTTGCAGGCTGCTCGGGTACTCGCCTTTCTTGGCTTCCCACGCTTCGATGATCTGACCGACGTTGGCAATCTGCGATTTGCAGATGTCTTCCTTGGCCTCGCCGAGCGCGCCAAACACGCCGTAGGCCAGCGCCGAGCCGAGCACGCCGATGATCACGATGACGACCATGATTTCGATGAGCGTCATGCCCCGCTGGACGCGCCGACCCCGCTGCCGCTGCGCCAGCACCATCTGAACCTGCCGGGCGATCCGGCCGAAAAACGCTTGCATCCTAGCCTCCTTGTTGCACTGCTTGGGTCAACTTCATCATGGGCAGCAAGATCGCGGCGACCAGAAAGCCGACGACGACGCCCATGAACACGATCATCAAAGGTTCGAGCAGGCTGGTCAGCGCCTGCACCCGGGTATCGACCTGGTTTTCGTAGCTCTCGGACACGTTCTTCAACATGTCTTCGAGTTCGCCCGACTTCTCCCCGATGGCCACCATGTGCACCACCATCGGCGGAAACTGCCCGGAACGCTTCAAAGGCCCCGCGATATTGTCGCCTTCGCGGATCGCGTTGCGCGCCTCGGCGACCACCTTGGCCAGGATGCGGTTGGCGACCACGTTTTCGACGATCTCCATCGCGGTCAGTAGCGGCACACCAGAACTGAGCAGCGTCGACAGCGTGCGCGAGAACCGTGCAATCGCGATCTTGCGCAACAGATCTCCAAGCACTGGAATCTTGAGGATATTGCGATCAAACGTGTCGGCGCCGACTTCGCTTTTCTTCCAGCGCACGAACCCGCGCCACGCCAGCACCGCCGCCAACACCCCGGCCCACCAGAAGTGGGTGACCAGCGTCGACAGGCCAATCAGCACCTTGGTGATGAACGGCAGGTCGGCGCCCATGTCGGTGAACATGGAGGTTATCGTCGGCACCACGAACACCATCATGCCGGTGACGATAACCAACGAAATGCACAGCATGATCAACGGATAGGTCAAGGCGCCAATGAGCTTATTGCGCAGCTTGACCTGGCTCTCGGTAAAGTCGGCCAGGCGCATCAGCACCACGTCCATGTTGCCCGCCGACTCGCCAGCGCGCACCATGTTGTAGTAGGTGTTTTCAAACACGTTTTCGTGC
This sequence comes from Pseudomonadota bacterium, assembly GCA_005792545.1. Classification (GTDB taxonomy): domain Bacteria; phylum Myxococcota_A; class UBA9042; order UBA9042; family UBA9042; genus SXRM01. The sequence goes on from SXRM01000168.1 coordinate 9,119, forward strand.
ACTGACAAGGCTCGCCAGAACGGCGCACCCTCGTTGACGTCGGTGCGCACCTGCGCCAGCACGCGCTTGAGCTTGGGGTTCTCGATCTGCTCGACCACCGCGCCGAGCGCCTCGACCAGTGGCACCGAGGCCTTGAGCAGCGTCGCCATCTGGCGGGTCATCTCGCTGATGTCTTGCGGCGAAATCGAGGTCAGCAGCTCGCCGAAGTCGACCTCGCGCGAGCCCTGCTTCTGTTCGACGCCGGCCTTGACCTTTTGACCCTTGCCCCCTTTGGCCGCGGCTTCGCGGTACTCGGTCAAAAACACCTTGTCGCGGCGCAGCGCGGCCTTGAGCGCGCGCACGCTGTCGACGTCGAGCGAGGCCTTGACGGTCCTGCCCGCGGCGTCTTTGCCGGTGTACTCGAAGACGGGCATTGGCTAGTACTTCCGGCCCAGGGTTCGCGGCGGGTACCGTCGCGTGACCAGGGCGAAATGCGCGCGGCCGCAACTGCGGCCGCAGGCACGGGTGAGCGCGCCGACGCGCGCGAGGGGGCGGCGAGCCCCCTGCACGAAACAAGCTGGTAGTAGGCGAAACATACAGTGGATTTCCTTCGTCACACCAAACTCCATCCCAGGGCGAACTTCGGGTTTTGCCTACTACTCGGCCTCGTCCTGGTTGGCGATGCGCATCACTTCTTCGACCGTGGTGTTGCCGAGCATGCACTTGATGGCGCCATCGGCGAGCAGCGTCTGCATGCCCTGCGCCACGGCAGCCCGTTTGATGGCACCGGCGTCGGCGCGGCTGACCACCAGACGTTTGATTTCCTCAGTTGGAATCAGCAGTTCGTGCAGGCCTGACCGGCCAGCGTAGCCCGACATCGAGCACTGCGGACAGCCCTTGGAGCGGTAGAACGTCGCGGTCTTCAGCCGCGGATCGGTCTTCTCCAAGCCCAGCTGCTCCAGCTCCAGGGCCGTCGGCACATGCGGCAGCCGGCAGTCCTTGCACAGCGTCCGAATCAGCCGCTGCGCCAGAATACCGGCGATAGAACTCGACAGCAGAAAGGGCTCCACGCCCATGTCAATCATGCGGGTAAAGGTCGAAGCGGCGTCGTTGGTGTGCACGGTGCTCAGCACCAGGTGGCCGGTCAG
>SXRM01000169.1 GCA_005792545.1 Pseudomonadota bacterium
AAAGAAGTGCATGCCGATCACGCGCTCAGGATGCCGCGCCTTGGCGGCGATCTCCCCAATCGGGATGGCGCTGGTGTTGGTGGCAAAGATGCCGTCGACGCGCGACAGCTCCTCGAATTCGCTCAACAGTTTTTGCTTGAGTCCAAGGTCCTCAAACACGGCCTCGATCAGCACATCAGCGCGACCAAATCCAGCCCAGTCCACGCCGCCGGAGATGCGCGCCATGCGCTCGTCGATGCCGGCCTGGCCGTACACGCGCTTCTTCTTGGCCTTGCCGTACACCGTCCGACCGTAGTCCAGGGCCTTGGCGATGGCCGCATGATCGCGATCCTTAAGCCGCACCTCGACGCCGTTGTCGGCAAGCACCGTGGCGATTCCGGCGCCCATCAGGCCAGCGCCGAGCATGCCGACGCGCTGCACTGCGCGCGCCTTGACCTGGTCAGTCCCTGGACCGTCGTCCTTCTTGAGCGCCGTGATGGCGGAGAACAAGTGCCGCAGCCCCGCAGATTGAGAGGTCATCAGCAGGTCGCCAAAGCCCGCCGCCTCGGCCTCGTAGGTGCCCTTGTCGACGACGTCCAGGATGCGCAGCGGCGCCGGATACATGCCCTTGGTCTGTTTGAGGACCTTCTTGCGGGCCTCGTGAAGCACCACCATTTTGCCGAGCGGGTTGCCTTCGAGCAGAAAGTGCTGGACTTCGTCCTTGACCGGCGGCTTCTTCTTGGGCTCGACCTTGCCGTGCGCCAAGTCGCGCGCGAACGCTTTGGCCGCGTCGAGCAACTGCAACTGCGGCACTGTGCGATCGACCAGACCCATCTTGAGGGCCTTGCTCGCCCGGATGTTGCGACCTGTCAGCATCATGTCGAGCGCATTGGCGAGGCCGACCAGCTTGGGCAGCCGCACCGTGCCGCCAGCGCCGGGCAGCAGCCCCAACATGACTTCGGGCAGCGCCAGCTTGGTTTTGCGGTGCTCGCTGGCGATGCGCGCTCGACAGGCCAGGGCCAATTCCAAGCCGCCGCCAAGCGCCTCGCCATGGATCGCTGCCACGGTCGGGATCTTGAGCGCCGCCAGCCGCTTCATACCGTCTTGGGCTCCGCGCGACAGCTTGACGGCATCCGCAGCGCTGGTCACCTGGCCCAGGTCGTCGAGATCGGCCCCGGCAATGAAGCCTGTGTCTTTGGCCGATGCCACCACCAGACCCTTGATGGTCGCGTCGGCGGCAATCTTGTTGTACACCGCCTCGAACTCAGGCATCAGATCCACTGACAGCGTGTTGACTTTCTTGCCGGGGCAGTCGATCCACAGCACGGCGATGCCGTCGCCGTCGGGTGCTTGCAGCCGAAGGGCGGGGTTGTGCAGGCTCATTTGGGGCTCCGTCTTGACGTGTGGCGCGCGATGCCCATTGGGCACAGTCGCATGCAGCCGGCTCAGTTGACCTCAAGCACCATTGCCGCACCCATGCCGCCGGCGGCGCAGGCCGTGCCCAGGCCAAGGTTGCGGTTGTTCTGCCGCAGGGTGCGCAACATGGTGCCGACGATGCGGATGCCAGTGGCCGCAAACGGGTGACCGTAGGCCAGCGATCCACCACGGACGTTGAGGCGGTCCGGGTCGACCTCGCCCAGGATGGTGTCGCGGCCGAGCTTATCCGCGAAGAACTTTTTGTCGCTGAACATCTTGAGGTTACTGAGCACCTGCGCCGCGAACGCCTCGTGGATCTCCAAGAAGTCGAGATCGCCCAGCCAAATGCCGGCGCGATCCAGCGCCCCGGGCACGCTGTACACGTTGCCGAGCAGCATATTTTCGCGCGGGTCCTGGCCGGCGAAGTTGTAGGACCGCACGTAGCCCAGGATTGGCAGCCCGAGCTCCTTGGCCCGCGACTCGCGCGCGATGAGGCAGCACGCTGCGCCGTCGGTCAACGCGCTCGAGGTCGCTGCGGTGATGGTGCCATTGCGCTTGTCGAAGGCCGGTCGGAGCTTGGAGATCTTGGCCGGGTCGATGTCGCCGCGGATGATGTTGTCGGCGCTCACCGGACCCTTGGGCGTCTGCACCGTGATGACTTCTTCGGCGACCAGGCCCTGTTGGACGGCGCCGTACGCCTTGCGGTGTGAGGCGATGGCGAAGTCCTCCTGTGCCTGGCGGGTGATGCCGAACGCCTGCGCGGTCTCTTCGGCGTGCTCGCCCATGGTCAGGCCCGTGTAGCGCTCGGTCAGGGCCGGCGGCGTGGGGAACAGATCGAGCGGATTGATGTCGCGCAACTTCTTTAACAGCGCAAGGCCCTTGGCCTTCTGCATCTCTTGCAGGGTGTCGATGACCTGTTTCTTGTAGGTGACCGGCGCGTGGCTGGTGACGTCCACGCCGCCGCATAGCACCGTGTCGGCGACGCCGGCCCAGATCATCTCGCAGCCCGATGCAATCGACTGAAAGCCGGTGGCGCAGGCGCGCGAGGTGGTGACGCCGTGGGCGTGGTACATGCCGAGGTTGAGCGCAACCTCGCGGGCGATGTTGGGGCTGCGCGGCACCGCGATGACCGTGCCCCACACCAACTGATCGACCGCCTTGCCGGGCAATTCCAAACGGAACAGCAACTCGCGCGCGACCTGGGTCGACAACTCCACGGGGTCGACGTCGTTGAGGTCCGACCAGGACCGACAGAACGGCGTGCGCAGCACCGAAACGATGGCGATGCGGTCCTTGCCAGACGCCATTGTGGCGCGGCGGGCTGGGATCGCACTGCCAGCAGGTGCAGCCGGTGCACCTTTGGCAGGCGATTCGGTAGCGGGTGTATCGGAGGCTTTCTTGCGGGCGGCCATGGCGACCTCGGTGCGGAGCAAGAGGGACGAAGCGGCGACTCGACCGCGGCGGGAGCCACGTTATGCCGCACTGCGTCATTGTCAATGGCCGGCTGCGTCAAACCGCCAGCTCGATGCGGCCCGCTGCGTCTGCGCCGACGACAGAGCCAATCGCGGCGTGAATGGCAACGCCTTGAATATCTAGCGCTTCAAGCATCGCGGCCAGGCGATCCGGCGCCACAGCGAGCAGCAAGCCGCCCGAAGTCTGCGCATCGGCCATGACCAGGCGCTGCCATAGCTGCACTGCGTCATCGCATTGCAACAGCGGCGCCGCGTAGGCCAGGTTGCGCTGACTGCCACCCGGGCAGGCACCCAATGCGGCCAGCCGGGGCACCTCAGGCAACAGCGGCACCTGCTGGAACGCCAGGCGCGCACCCAGCGGCTGACCGCAGCGCGCCGATGATGCCCGCAAGACGTTGCCCAAGTGACCGAGCAGCCCAAAACCGGTGATATCGGTGGCTGCGTGCGCGCCAATCTGGACCATCGCGCGCGCCGCGGCGGCATTGAGTCCGCACATGCTGTCGATGGCCGGCTGCAGTTCGGCGTCGGTACAAAGACCGCGCTTCTTCGCCGTGGTCAGGATGCCGGTGCCGATCGCCTTGGTCAGAATCAACACGTCGCCCGGCAGCGCACCGTCATTGCGCACGACATCGCGTGGGTGCACCGTGCCCAGCACTGACAGGCCGAATTTGGGCTCCTTGTCGACGATCGAGTGGCCACCTGCGAGCACGATGCCAGCTTCGTCGCACACCGTCTGCGCGCCTTGCAGTAGCCGTCCGAGCCCGGCAGGACCCAATTCGGCCATTGGCCACGCGACGAACGACAGCGCTGACACCGGCATTCCGCCCATCGCGTAGACGTCGCTCAGCGCGTTGGCCGCTGCGATGCGCCCATAGTCGAAGGGGTCGTCGACAATCGGCGTGAACACATCGATGGTCTCGACCAGCGCCAGATCGTCGCGCAGCTGCACTACCGCCGCATCGTCGCCTGTCTCCAAACCGACCAGCAAGCGCGCATCGCGGCGCCGCGGCAGATGGGCGAGCGCAGCCATCAGATCGACTTGGGCGATTTTTGCCGCGCAACCAGCGGTCGCCGAAAGCGAAGTCAGTGGGGGCAGGGGGCTAGGCGCAGTGGTCATGACAGGCTCCTGGTGCGGGCCGCGATGTTGGTGCGGGCAGCGCCTGCGCGCAAGGTCAGCGGCGGCAACGACGCAATCTGTCGAATCGCAACGACGCGAGCACCGCCATCTGCTAGGCTTGCTGCCGGTTTGCGCGCGGGCGGGCGCGCAAGGAAGCGCCGTGACCGTGACCCTGTGCCCCAGCCTGCGACGCTTGCCTGGCCTTGTCGTGGCGATGACGATGGCCTGCGTTTTGGCGGCGTGCGCGGAGGAGCCTGGCTCCAATGTGCCAGTTGCCGCCGTTGACGCAGCGGTTGCAGCCGAAGTCGCCAATACTGGTGGCTTTGGTGAACTGGCCGACGTCCTGCCCGAAAACAAAACGCCGTGGATAGCCCCGCTGCCGGCCATTGACAAGGTCTGGCCGGACGAGGGACCGACTGGCGGAATGCAGTACGTGACCATCACCGGCCAGTTTTTCGACGCCGCAACCCAGGTGCGCTTTGGCGAGTCTCCAGCTGTCGAATTTGAGGTCGTGGATGCCCAGACCATCGTGGCGCGCAGCCCGCCGCGGCCGCCCGGCCTCGTCGACGTCGCCGTGCACTCCAAGGACCGCAAGGACGCGGTGCTGGCTAACGCGTATCGATTCCTGGCCAGCATGTCGGTGCAGGCTATCGCGCCTAATCACGGCCCGGCGACAGGCGGCACGGCCGTCGTCGTCACCGGAAGCGGTTTTTCAAGCACAACACAGTTCGTCTTTGGCCATCGGGCGGCGCTACAGGTCGTCGTCGTCGACGACAAGACTGCAACCCTGCTGACGCCGCCCGGCCTGCCGGGGCCGCGCGATCTGACGGTCGCCAACGGCGATGGCCAGGCCGTGCTCAAAAAAGCATTTGCGTACCACGCCCCGCCGCGGCTGGACCGCGCTTGGCCTGCTGTCGTGCCCGTCGAAGGCGATGTGCCGGTCACGCTGCATGGCGAGGGCCTGCTCGCGGTCGGCGGCAAAGTCACCTTTACCGATGGTGCGACCACGCTAGCGGCCCCGATCGTGGCCAGTCATGCGTCGACTTCGCAGTTGACGGTCAAGGCGCCTGCGACCTATCAACCGGGCCTGTGGTCGATTGCCTACAACGGGCCGGACGGTCAAGCGCTGCTCAAGCACGCGATTGCCTTCGTCTCGGCCGATCAGGGTGCACAGGTTCTCGGTGTGGTGCCGGCGGCATTGCCCATCAACGCGCCGAAGGCCGTTGCGATCGCGCTGTCCGGACCGCTCACCGTCAATAACCTCGCCTCAGCCAAGGTCAAAATCGGCGGCGTCGAGGCCAAGGTGGTGCAAACGGCATCCGCAAGCCCGTTCGTCAATCTCGGCGGAACGCTCTTGGTCATGCCGGTGGCGCCCGATGCGGGGCTGCTGCCGCAGGCGGTCGACGTGACCGTTCAGTTTGGCCCGGCGACGCTGGTCAAGGCCAAGGGGTTCGAGTGGCTGCCGCCAGTTGCGCAAGTAAAGAGCGTCGCGCCGGCCCAGCTGCTGGCTTCTGGCGGCACGCACGTGCAGGTCCAGGTGGATTACGCGCAGGGCCACGGTGGCGTGATTGGCCTGAGGTTCGGGCCCCTGCTGGCGGCCCAGCTCAAGGTGGCGCCGTCCAAGACTACAGGTGGCCAGCAACTGTCGGCCGTCGCGCCGCCAGGATCGCCGGGGCCAGCCGACGTCGTGGCGCTGCTGGCGGATGGCACGCAGGCGACGCTGCACGACGGAGCGCAGTTTGTGGCCACCAAGACGGCCCTGCAGGCGGTCGTGCCTGGCAAGTGCGCGCAATCAGGTGGCGCGTGGGTGACGGCCGTCGGCACCGGGCTGGACCGCGTGGTTGCACTAGCGCTCGACAATGTCACGGTCAAGGACTGGAATCTGCTGCACAATGGTGCAATTCGCCTGCGCGCGCCGCCGCACAAGCCGGGGGCGGCGACGTTGATTGCCAAACTGGACACGGGCGCCGAAGTCTCGCTCGCCCACGCTTTGGTCTATTACGACCCGATCTCGGTCGAGAACGGCTCGTGGGGCGACCCGATCGACGGTGCGCTCAACGTCACGGTCGTCAAGCTGGGCAAGATTGGCCCAGTGCCGGATGCGACCGTTCTCATCGGTGACGATCCCAAGACGGCGCTCAAAGGCCTGACCGACGCCAATGGCCAGGTAACGCTCAGCGTTGAGGATCTCGCGGGTCCTTTGCACGTGCACGCAAGCAAAGCCGGTTGGACCGCAGCGTCGGCGATCGCGCTCGGCGTTGAGAATATCACCCTGCGCATTCGCGAAATCCCACCGGCGTCACCAGGCGGTGCTGCCGCGACCCCACCTGCGGCGCCGCTGCCGGGTCTGGTTAGCGTCACCGTGGTCGATGCGCAGAAATACACGGTGTTTCCGATGGGGACCTGCAAAGGCAAGCCTAGCATCGGCGGTCAGTGCCAGCCGTGCTCGCCGACGCTGGCGTGCGAAGGCCAGACTACCTGCTCGCCGCTGCAGCAGCCCCTGGCCAATGCGCCGCTGGCAAGCGCTGCGACGCCGACTGAGCCGCTGCAGTTTTGCTTGCGCGCGTGCACCGCCCACACAGACTGTGACGGCGGCTACGAGTGTCGTGCCGTCGGCGAGTCGCTGCAAACCGCGGTCTTTCGCTGTGTGCCCGAAATCGGCGCCAAGCAGGCGCGTTGCGAAGGGTCGGCCTACTCGATCTTCGGCGGCGCGCCCATTTCGCCCAACCAAGGAATCGCCGGCGCCGACGGCAAGGTCACAGTCGCGACCAATCCTGGCGATGCAGCGGTGGTGTGCCGCTATGGCTATCTGGACGCCAAGACTGCAGAGTTCGTGCCGTTGACCATTGGCGTAACCAGAAAACTCTTTGCATTTCCTGGTCAACAGGTCAAGAATGTTATTGTTCACGTGACGATTCCGCTTGACCGCACGCTGCGCGTTCGCATGGAGGGGGTGCCGATGGGCCCCGACGCGACCGGCCTGCGGCAGTTGTATGCGGGCCTGGATCTTGGCGCCGAGGGGTATATCCCGTTGGGCTCGGTGTCGACGTACGCCCAGACCGATACCCTGGAATTCGACCGACAGCCGGCACCGTCGCTGTGGGCGGGCGAGAACAGTGATCTTCGCTACGAAGTGTACGGCGGGCTGTCGCAGACCTACGGCGCGCCACCGAGCAGCATGTCTCAAGCGACCGACATCGATCCGCGCGGCTTTGGTCGCTACGCCGTGCTGTCGGCCGGTGCATCGTCGCTGGCCCTGTCGGAGGCCAACCTGCAAGGTGTCGCTGCACTGGACGCGGCGGCCGACCTCAAAGTAGCCGTGGGCGACGGTGGAGCCATTTTGCACTGGACTGGCGGGACGTTTACACCGCAAGCGAGTCCCATCACTTCTGATTTGACCGCGATATGGCTGGATCCAAAAGGAAATGGCGACGGATGGATTGGCGCGAAGGACGGGCGGCTACTCCGCAAAGGACCGCTAGGTTGGCAAGTGTGGCCACAAGTCGCGCCACGCGGCGTGGTGGCGATGGCGGGTCGCAGCGGCGACGACGGTTGGCTGGTCGATAGCGCCAGCCAGTTGATGCACTGGGACGGCGCCGGCTGGCAGGCGCGGCCCGGCCCGTGGCCGGTGGCGTCACCGCAAGCCAAGAACGACCCGAAGCCGCCGCCCAAGCAGATTCGCGCGCTGTGGCACGCGCTCAACGGTGACCTGTACCTCGCAGGCGACGGCGGCACGCTACTGCGGTTGCCGGCGGCCAAGCAGACGCAAGTGCCGGTCTATGAGCCACTCAATGCAGCAACGCAGCTGACGCTACACGGGCTGTGGGGTGATGGCGAGGGCGTGCTGTGGCTGGTCGGCGACCGCGGCTTCGTCGGCCGTCATGTGCTCGGCGCCACCAAGGTCTATGACACCATGACCGACCAGCCGCTGTACGCCGTGCGCGGCACGGGCGGAGCGGCACCGGTCGATGTGGTGGGCGGCCGCGGGACCTGGTTGCGGGTCCACACGGGCGGCGAAGTCGTGGCGCTGTCGAATCCGGATCTGCGCGTAGATCTCAGGGGTTGGATGCCAATGTATGATGGCGGGCGCGTAGCGGCGGGTCAGCCCATCTTGCGACTTGGGCCGTACCTGGAGTTTCCCTGGTTGCAGGTTCCGGCGCTGGGACAACCGGTCACGGGCGAGAAGGGCAGCTACAAAGTCATGTGGACGGTCAAGCCCGGCACCGACCCGACGCTGAACCTCGTGCGGATTACCGATGCCGGCTACAACACACGGTGGGAGCTGTTCGTGCGCGGCACGGTCACTGTGGCGCAACTCCCTAATTTCGCAATGTTAGGCGCAGGCAATCCCTTGCCGGGCGGTACCAACTACATTCGGATCTGGCGCATCTACGCGCCGGGTACCGAGATCGACAGCTTCTCGACCAAGAACCTGACCAACAGCCGATGGGTGTCGTGGGCCTACCATGTGCGCAGCACGGACGAGCCGCCGGTCTACCCGCAGGTCCCCAACGCCGTGCCGAGCAACGAGTTGCCAAAGCAGGGCAAGCCGCCGTGGGTGCCCAAATAGCCTGAGAGGGTGTTGACGAATTGACGCCTGCTACGCATAACCATGCATCGCGCCATGCATTGTTGTCGGCCCCGTTCCTCCTTGCGGCGCACCACGAGTGCGCCTCAGTCGTCACAGGCCCTCAGCCTCGCGTTGCGGGCGCCTGATTCCGTTTGCGAAGACAAAATACGTCAACATGCTCTGAGCAAAAGCGACAGTCGCGCGTTTGGCGATACAATCCGCGCCCCACGGCTGCTGTCGAGTGCCCCTTCCATGCATAAGCTTCTGATTTTATTTGTGCTCGTTGCGTCGGCGACGGCGCATGCCGCTCCAGCCGCTGACAAGTCAGCCGCGCGCTTGCGCACGCTCGAGGCCACGCCATACCGCCGCGAGGTCGCGACCAGTGACGGCAGCAAGGTGCTGGTCACGGACATGCTCACGTTGGAGCGCCGGCGCGTTTTTGAGGCGTCGGGCGTTGCGGCGCTGGCGTTTTCGCCCGGCGGTCAGTGGCTGTACGCCGTGGGAGCGCAAGGCCTGGTCACCGCCATCGACCCCGACAAGGCCAAGGCAACCCCGGTTGCGCAGGTGGTGCTCAAGCCGGGCGAGGCCGTTGTGGATGCCGTCGGCCTGGGGCCGCTCGACCAGTGGGCGGTGGCTGTGGTCATCGCCAGCGGTGCGCCGTCGCCAGCGGGTCGATGCACCACATGGAAGAATCCGCGCCGCGTCAGTGTGCGCAAGGCGATTGCCGGCAAGGAACCGGCGGCCCTTGAGGCCAAGGACGGCTGGCCTGAAGACCAGCGCACGCCGCGGCTGGCAGCGATTTCGCCAAACACCCGCTTTCGCGCCCAGGTGATGGGGCCGGTCATCCAGAACGAGGGCCGCTTTGGCGCGGCCAGCGGTCAGATTACGCGGACCGCGCTGCCGACGGGCGTGTTCGCGCTGCAGTGGATGCACGACAGCGCCGGCCTCGGGGTTGTGTACGCCAAAAAGCCCGTAAACAACTGCACGGCGCGCGCAGGCCTGAGGGTGCTGCGCGACGATGGTCCCGGCAAGCCCGGCTGGGACGAATGGAACCTGCCCGATGCGGTGGAGATGGTGCGCGGTGACCAGCCATGGTTGTCGCCGCTACCGACCGATGACGCCATGCACTGGGTCGGTGTCGAGTCCCGCGGCGTCGTGCTGGTGGAGCCCGTCGGTCGGTTTCGCGGCAAGCTGGCGCTGGTGGCGCCGCCGAGCGCGCTGTGGCCCAAATTTCGTCCTGGCACGCGACCGCAAGCGAGTCTGGTCGGTGGACCGGCGCGGCTGACCGAATTGCTGATGGAAACAGGCGATCTGGATGCCGCTGAGGACGAACTGCCCAAGTTGGAGGGCAGGGTGCCGCCTGCCGCCATCGCCAAACTGCGCACCCGCCTCGACAAGTTGGCGGACGTGCGCAACCGCCGCGCCGCGGAGTTGGGCGTAGCATTGGACGAAATGCGCTCGAAGAAGGGCCTGCCGGCGCCCAAGCCGCTGCCCGCGAAAGGCACGGACACCGATGCGGTGGAGCCGGCGGCCAGTGTGACGCCGACAGGGCCGTGAGCGGGCCGTAGTGGCCGAATTTCGGCCTAAGCAACTGGAAAACAAGGACTTGAACACTCTCGGCAACCGGCGGAGCCGTGAGTCAGCCTCCGAGGCCGCGTGCTGGCGATCCAAGAAGCAAGCAAGAGGGCCGGAGAAATGATTGAGTAAATCATTTTCAGGCCCTACGGCGCGTCGAGCACGGCCTGAATCGCCCCGGTCATGTCCGACAGCCCAGGGGCCTTGCCGTCTGCTTCGGGCAGGATCTTGACAATGGTGCCGTCGGGCTTGGCAAACAGCATCGCTGGGATGTACTTGGAACTGGTGAGCTTCTTGCCCGTGTAGGTCAACTGCTTCTCTTTGTCGAACAGCATGATGACGTCTTGCGGCACCTTGTTTTCAGTTGCGATGGCCTGACATTCGGTGGCGGCAGGCGCCGGGCCGAGCGGCTTGAACTGACCTGAACCCGGTGGATCTTCAACTGGAATCTTGGTGTCGCCTTCTACGACAACCACGGCGACGCCGATGGACTTGCCTTTGAAGGTACCGCGCACGCCGTCGATGCTCTTGAGCAGGTCCGTCTTGGCCCAGTTGCGCCAGTCAATGATCCAGATAGCGTCGTTGCCGCAGAGCTCGCCGAGGTCGTAGTCTTCGGTTTCGGCCTCGCAGCGGAAGGGCCGCGTCTCGCGCCGGAACGTCTCGCCCGGGTTCTCGCCCGGCTTGCCCGATTTGTCGCACTGGCTGGCACCTGTCTTGGGTGCGCCGCCGCCGCAGTCGCCGGTCGGATCGCCGATGGACTCGAATCCGCCTTCGAAAGTCAGCCCGGTGGTCGCAAAGCTGAGCTTGGTCCCGAGGTTCTTGACGTCGAGGTTGCCCGACAGTTGCAGCTTCTGTCCGGTCGCTTTGTGCACCTTCTGGTTGGCCTTGCCAGGGCCAAGTGGCGGCAGGTTGAGCGTGGCGCTGCCTTTGATGACCTCGAAGACCCGCTCCTTGGTCGCCTTGTCGACGTCGGGCATACCGCCACACTTGACCAGCCCGACGACCTGGCCGTCGCTCATCTGCGCCTTGACTGCGTAGAGCTTGCCGCTGGTCAACTTGGGGCCGCTGGTCGAGGGCGAGAATACCAGCTCGAGCCGGCACGACCCGTCTTTCTTCTCGACGACCATCGTCACCTTGGTAAAGCAGCCGTAGCCCTTGGCGTCACTGGCCAGGCGATGGCTTGCGGCGATGGTGACCGGTAAGCCCGTGTAGTCCAGGGCAATCGGGCCGGTGGCGGCAGTGGTGGTCAGACTGCCCTTGGCGACCAGTTTGGTCTCCGTTGGCGCCGTTGCGGCCGGTGGTGCTTCCGATCCGCAGCCAGCGCACAGGGCGAGCCATAGGGCCCAGGAAGAGCGGGTGGGAGTACGCATCGTTGTCCTTCTGTATGAGGCCTACCGGGCCATCACGGTCAATTCCATGTCACAGTACGCGGACTTGGGCCACGTGGCCGCTTCGACTCGCGCCTCGATGCAGCGTGCAACCGCGCCGGCAAAGTCACCGCGGCCTTTGAGGTTGGTCGCCTTGCCCGCTTTGGACGATGCCAGCGTCCAGGTGTGTCTGCCAGTGCCGGCGCCGACGCAGCGGCCGATGGCGCCGCGCAGCCTTCTGGCTGTCGCTTTGACGGCCTGAGGGTTGCAGCCGCCTTGGGCAAACGCCAGTACCTCGACACGGGGCTTCTTGTCACCGTGAGCCAGTGCCGCCTCGGACGGGGACATCAACACAACCAGCGCCATCCAACCCACTCGCCGTCGCCAACCCTGCATGGCCGTCGGCACCGCCTGTCGCTGGCGGATGCGCCGCTGCGCCCGGTGTACGGCAATCTGGGCGCCTTGGCAACTTGAGCGCGTACCTTGCAGCGGCTACGCTGCCTCCTGGAGGTCGCATGGGCGTTTTGAGGGGATTGGTTGTTGCGTTGGCGAGCCTCTGGGCCCTATCGGGCTGCCAGGAGAAGATCAAGGAACAAGAAGAAGACACCGCCGCGGCCTCCGCTGATGGTGCAGGCGTCAGCAAGGGTGAAGTTGCGGCAGCTGCCGACCTGCCGCCCGACAAGGGCGTCGCCGCGGACAGTGAGCCAGAGACGGCCCTGGACGCCGAGCCCACGAGCGAAGTGGCACCGGAAGTCGCTCCAGACGTCGTCGAAGGAGAAAGCTCGATCGACAGCGAGGGCATTGCAGCGCCTGAAGTTGCGACGGTGGCCGACATTGTCGCAGACACAGTCGATGTCGCGGTTGCGCCCGATACGCCCGTCGACAGTGGGCCGACAGCCTGTGCTCAAGACTGTGCGACGCTGTCGTTCGGCACCCCATGCCTTGTCGGCGCCTGCGAAAACGGCGTCTGCGTTGGCAAGCCGGTCAGCAAGCCAACCACCTGCAACGACGCCAACGACTGTACCAGTGGCGACACCTGCTGCTTGCCAGGCGACGCGTTTTGCAAGGCTGGCACCTGCAAGTCTGGTTCCAACACCTGTGAATGTCAGGGCGCCGATCCGGCCGAATGCGAGGGCCTCAAAGGCGATGGCAACGCGTGCAATGGTCTGCTGTACTGCGATACCTCGGCGTTGCCGTTCCAGTGCAAGCCGCTGCCGCAGAGCGAAGTGGTGTGCCCGGTTGCGCCCTCGCCCTGCTTGCAAATCGCCTGTCAGCCTGCAACGGGTCTGTGCGCAACCAAGGTGGTCAAAGAAGGCGAATTCTGCCCCTCGGCCGACCCGTGCACCAAGAACCAGTGCGTGGCCGGCGTTTGCGTCGTCGAGACCAAGACTTGCGAGTGCGCCAGCAACGCCGATTGCGCGGGCAAGGACGACGCCGACCTGTGCAACGGCAACACGTACTGCGACAAGAGCATTGCTGGCAAGAACACCTGCAAGATCAATCCGGCCTCCGTAGTGTCGTGCTCGACGGATGCCGATACCGCCTGCGCCAAGAACGTGTGCATTGCGAGCACCGGCCTTTGCCAGGTCACGCCTGCCGAACTGGTCGACTGCCAGACCGGCACCTGCAAGCCGCTCCTGCCCGGCCAGTCGCCAAAGACCAACCTGAATTGCGAAGACGGCAATAAGTGCACCATCGGCGACCAGTGTGGCGGCGGCGCCTGCAAGCCTGGCACCCAGACCTGCTCGTGCAGCAGTACCGCAGACTGCGCCAGCCAGGACGACGGCGACCCCTGCAACGGCACGCTGTACTGCGACAAGGCGGCCGGCAAGTGCAAGCTCAACCCAGCCACGGTGGTGTACTGCCCGCCAAGCGGGAGCTTTTGCACCAAGAATGTCTGCAAGCCCATTCCTGGCGCTCCAGGGCAGGGCGCCTGCGCAATAGAAAACGCCAACGAGGGCATCCCGTGCAACGACGGCGTGCTGTGCACCGCCGGCGACCACTGCGAGAAGGGCGTGTGCGCACCGACCGCAAACGTGTGCTTGTGCGAAAAGGACACCGACTGTGCCAAGGCCGAGGACGGCGACCTGTGCAACGGGACGCTGCTCTGCGACCTGAGCCAGGCTGCGCCCAAGTGCGTGGTCAACCCGGCGACCGTCATCGCTTGCGACGCACCCGGCAACCCCTGCGCGCAGACAACCTGCGAAAAAGCCACCGGCACCTGCAAGACGGCGCTCAAGCCCGACGGCGCGGCATGCGACTATGACGGTACGCCGTGTACCGCTTTTGACGGCTGTCAGGGCGGACAGTGCAAGCCCGGCCCGCAGATCTGCGCATGTCAGGGCGCTGCCGACTGCGCCAAGTTTGAAGACGGCGACTTGTGCAACGGAACGCTGTACTGCGACGCCGTGGCCGCTACCTGCAAGGTCAATCCGGCGACGGTGCCCCAGTGCCCAGTCACCCTGAATCCCTGCGCCATCAGCAGTTGCGACAAGGCCTCGGGTGTTTGCAAGTTTGTACCACTCGGGGACGGCGAACCCTGCGACGCCGATGGCAGTTTGTGCACGCCGGGCGACGTCTGTTCGGGCGGCAAGTGCGTCGCCGGCGCCAACCTATGCGGGTGCCTCAAAGACGTTGACTGCGCCGCAAAAGAGGACGGCAATGTGTGCAACGGCACACTGTATTGTGAAAAGTCCAACGGCCCCGCGCACTGTGCCATCAAGCCGGCCAGCGCCGTTACCTGCACCGCCGACGACAATCCGTGCACGGAGGTTGCGTGCGATCCAAAGACCGGCAAGTGCAGCAATCCTCCAGTCTTGGACGGAAAAGTATGCGAGGACGGCAAGCCGTGCACGCTCGGCGACTCCTGCGTCGCCGGCAAATGCCTTGCCGGCCTGAACGCCTGCAATTGCAAGACCAGCGTCGACTGCATCGACGACGGCAACCCTTGCAACGGCACGGCCAGCTGCGAAAAGGGCCAGTGCACGACGACTCCCGCGATTGCCTGCTCGACCGAGGTCAAAGGCTGCGACGCACAACAGTGTGACGCCAAGACGGGTTTGTGCGCGCCCACGCTCAAGGCTTGCGACGACGCCAATCCGTGCACGGTCGATTCCTGTGACCCTAAGGTCGGCGGCTGCGTGGGCAAGGCCTATGGCGACGGCACCGCTTGTGGCCCTGGTCTCGCCTGCGTGGCGAGCGCCTGCACAAACGTGCCCCGATAGCCAGATCGTCGTCGGCGGCAGCTTCTGGATGGGCTGCAACGCCGCCGTGGACCCCCAGTGCAAGGCCGACGAAAAGCCACAGCACCTGGTGAGCATCCTACCTGTCGCGATCGACCGGTTTGAGGTCTCGGTTGGCGCCTACGGGGCCTGCGTCAAGGCAGGCAAGTGCGTGGCCGCGGGCAAGGGCAAGCTGGGCGACGGTCTGTGCAACAGCGGCCTTGCGTATGCCGATCTGCAGCCGATCAACTGCGTCAACGCGGCGCAGGCCGAGCAATACTGCGCGTGGAAAGGTGGGCGCCTGCCAACCGAGGCCGAGTGGGAACTGCTCGCGCGCGGCGCATGCAGCACGCCGCTGTGCAAGTCGGTGGCGTTCCGCTTTCCGTGGGGCAATTTGCCATTGCCGGCAGCGGACTGCGCGATGGCGTGGATAGCCGGCAATGTGGCCAGCGGTTGCAACCAGGGCACGACGCTGGAGACCGGCGCCAAGATCGCGGACAAAAGCCCGTGGGGCGGCTACGACCTTGGCGGCAACTTGCAGGAGTGGACCGCAGACGGCTACAAGGCCGACTTCTACAGCCTGGCCGACGCCAGCAAGCCCAGCCCGAAAGCGCCGGTGAGCTTGGTGCGCGTCGTGCGCGGCGGCGGTGGCGCGAGCAAACCGGCCGATGTCCGCACCAGTGCCCGGTTCCCGGCGGACGCCACAACCAGCAGTCCGTGGATCGGGTTTCGCTGCGTTGGGGTGGTCGGCAAGTAGCCGTTCAAGCCGGGCGGTGCAAGATCAACGCCTTGAACTCCCCCGGTACGATGCCCATGACGCGCTCGCCTATCGGGCGGAACTGCAAGCCTTCCAGCTTGTCGGCGCGCACCTTGCCCGCGCAGTGCACGGCAAACTGTTCCGGCGTCATCGCCCGTTTGGGCAGGTCGGACCCCAGCGACCGCAGCAGAAACCGCAGGTTGCGAAACTGGGTGCGGTTGCTCGCCAGTACCCACACGTCCTCGCGCAAACCCAGCAAGGAAGGCACCGGCACCAACTCCGCTGTCATCCCCAAGGTCTCGGCGACTTTCATCAGGTGGCCGAAGTGGACCGACCACTCGGCGTGGTCCAAGTGCGTGGACTCGATGGGAAACTGATCCTTGGCGCCAAATTCGGTCAGCAATGCATAGCCGCCGGGCTTGAGAACACGCGCTAGTTGCTCGACCAGCCGCGTCGCACCGACCTGAATCGGCACCGGCTCTGGGGCTGCGGTGCAGTTCAGGCTGTACTGCTGGACGAGCGCCAGCGCTTGCGGGTCGGTTTCCACGTCTGCGGTTCCCGAGTCCAACGAGCGACGGGTGACCATGCCAATGCGCAAGTCGGCGATGACCTCGTTGCTGACCAGCCAATCCACCGAATCGGCGGCCAGCTGCAAGTCGGCGGCGTCGCCCAAGCGGGTTTGCACCCCCGCGCCGAGTTTGGCCAGTCGAGCCGCTTGTGCCGCGTGCAGGGCCGGCGATGCATCCATCAGGGTGTAGGTCAGCGTGCTCGAAGTTTCGCGCAGCGCTGCAACCAGTTGTTCTGCGAACCGCCCGGTCCCGCCGCCGACCTCGACTACCGCCGCCCGATCGGGCGCCACCCAGCTACGCCTGACAGCGACCTTCGCCAGCGTCTGGGCGTAGGTCAGATTGCCCAAGGCCGGGTGCGCATCGCTCAACAGGTGCGAGAGCGTGGTCTCGTTTTCTTCGAACTGCGCTTCGGCGTCGCTGATGCCCGTCTGATGGTAGTCTGCAAGGTCGCGCACTGGCCCTTCGCTGCTGATCGCCGTGGCATCGAATGGCGCATACGGCACCGTGCTCGTGGCATAGGGCGGCAGCCGCGACAGCTTGCTCTTGGACGCTGGCAGCAGCCGAGTCAGTTGCCGCGACGAGTGCGTCCATTGGGCAATCGACACCACCGCCCGGCCCAGATCCATTGCGACATCGCCGTCGTAGGCCTCGCTCAGGGCCAGAGCGAGTTGTTGAACGGTGCGCTCGCCGTCGATCGACTTCCACAGGTCTGCCTGCCACGGATCCAGATCCAGGAACTGCGGCTGCGCCCACGGCTCGTGGCCAAAGCCGCGGCTGGTGACGCAGCGGACACGGCCGTCGTCGCGGTTCCACGCCAGAATCCACGGCCCCTTGATGGGCACCATCGGCACCAGGCCATCGAGCTCTTGCGCCTCGGGGTCGACCAGCACTTTCTGCTGCGCAAACACGCCCAGGAACTGTCCTACCTGCGCCTGTGGCCAATGCGCCACAAAGGCCTCGGCGGCGGCTTCGGCGGGCTTTGGCGTTGCGAAAAAGTCGACCAGCGCCTTCAAGTCCGCCGACATTTCCAACAGGTAGCCATAGAGATCGTGGTACAGATACGCGGCATCGCCGCGGCGGAACCACGACAGGTGTTGCGAGCGAAGGTAGGTGGGCACGGCGAACTCCGGCGGTGATGCGCCAAACGCTACCACGGCTGCCGGCGTTGGCGCACGCGGTCAGATGCCCAGGCCAAGCTCACCCGGCGCATTGCCCGGCTTCCACTTCACGTTGCAGCCCAGACTCGGCAACTGCCGCTCAGGACCGGGCCGCCCGGCCAGCACCGCGTCGCACGCTGCGCGCAGGTCCGACCCCGTAACCGGCGTGTCCAAGCTGGGTCGCGCAGCGTCAAACTGCCCGCGATACGCCAATCTGCGGTCGCGGTCGTACAAAAAGAAGTCAGGGGTACACGCGGCGTTGTAGGCGCGCGCAACACTTTGCGATTCGTCGGCCAGATAAGGGAACACGTAGTCAGCGCGCACGATCTCGTCGGCCATCTTGGCCGGACTGTCGTCGGGGTATTGCGTCCAATCGTTGGCGTTGATGGCGACGATAGCCAGTCCCTTGGCTTGGTACTGCCGCGCAAACTGCGCCAGACCGGCACGGATGTGGATGACGAAAGGACAGTGGTTGCAGATGAACATAACCAGCAGCGCCGGGCCGGCGGCAAAGTCGTCGCGCCGCCACACGCGGCCGCTCGGGTCAGGCAGTGCGAAGTCGGGCGCGGGCGTGCCGAGCGGGACCATGGTCGAGGGGGTGCGGGCCATCGTGAACCTCTGGATCAAGGACGGTGGGTGCTGTTGCGGGCCAGTCGCGCTGGACCATGACGTCTACGCCAACGCATTCGCCGCTGACAGTCTGCTGGCAGTGCCAGGTCCATGAAACGACTGGCCGTGCGCGGGGATGTAGTAGGTCGGCGGTTCATTCTGCAAAAGCGCCGCCACCCAAGCCTTGTACTCTTCCTTGTCGCGCAAAAAGAACCGCTTGAACGCTGGATTGGTCATCAACTCTTCGCGAAACCCGAGCAGCTTCATGATCCAGCCCACAGGTGGGCGGGGCAGGCGTTGCTCATTGATGATGCCGTCGGTCACGAACAGCGCGCGGCCCGTTGTCATCTGCACCTGCACCCAGGTTTCGCCTTGCTTGGCGCTCGGCGGATGGTGCAGCTTGACGTGTTTGGGCAGCACGGCCTTGAGGTCCGCGACGTCTCCAATTTCCAGCCCCTTGACCTTCTTGCGCAAGCCGGGCAAGGCATTGGGGTGTGCGACGACGCGTACGTCGGGATAACGTTTTTTCCAGATCGACAGGCCCCACCAGTGAAAGTGGTTGGGCGCCAGCAGCCATGTCACCTTGCCCCACTTGTCGACTTCGGCAAAGGCGGCGTCGTCAATCGTCCCCGGGCTCACGGCCAGCAATTGCCCGTCGCCCAGGCCCACCAGCAGCATGCGGGCTTTGATATCGGCATAGCGGATGCCCGCCAGCGGCAAGGTCGGATCGTAAATATCCCAGGTTTCAACAGTTGGCATGGTGCACCTGCGCTGCTTGCCCGCGCGACCCGGCCATAGGTTGGCATGCCGCCGGTGGCGCGGCAACGGCTAGCGTCACCCGCCTGGCCTTGGCTTATGCTGCGCCGGCATTGCGGCAATTTCGTTGAGCTTGTCGACCTCAGCTTTGAGCGACGCTGGGCTGCGCGCGAACCGCAGCGCCTCTTCGAAGGTGACCGTGCCCGCGCGCACGTGGTCGCCCATGCTGCGCTCTAGCGTCACCATGCCGTCGCGAAAGCTGGTCTCGATGACGCTTTGCAACTGGAACGTTTTGCCTTCGCGAATGATGGCGCGCACGGCGGTAGTCCCCACCAGCACCTCAAACGCCGGCACCCGACCCTTGCCATCGGCGCGCGGCAGCAAGCGCTGCGAAATCACCGCGGTGAGGCAGGCGGACAATGCCACCCGAATCTGCCCCTGTTGGTACGGCGGAAACACGTCGATGATGCGGTCGATCGTCTGCGGCGCGTCGTTGGTGTGCAGCGTCGCGAACACCAGGTGGCCGGTCTCTGCCGCGGTCAGCGCCGCGCTGATGGTCTCGACGTCGCGCATCTCGCCGACCAACATGACGTCCGGGGCCTGGCGCAGGATGTACTTGAGTGCCGCCGCGAAGCTCTTGGTGTCGGCGCCGATCTCCCGTTGCCCGACGGTGG
>SXRM01000170.1 GCA_005792545.1 Pseudomonadota bacterium
ATGCGCCCACTGTGATTTCGCTGTCGGGCAGGGCGTGCGTCGGACGCCGCCCTTCGGGTTAGCATCCCTTTCGCACCTGCCCGACCGTGAACAGCGGAGCACTTCGTGGCCATCCTCCGCGTGCGGACGGCGTCGCTGGCCAGTCGGACATGGCGACACCGCGCGAGGGATCGTCACCCGAATGGGCTCCGGGAGGACGAACGGCAGTGAGCCCGAGTAGAGCCCGGTCCCGGAGGGACGCGCCCAGACAATCATGCTGCTGCGCTGCTGCCAACCCAGCGGCGACTTTGCGATAGCCCTGACGCAGTTTTCAGGCGAACGCCCGCCCACGCCAGCGCAATCGGCCGCCTAGCCGCCGAGCTCCCAGCCCGCGTGCCCGCGCACCCAGGTCTGCGGGCACTGTTGCGGTCCGGGGCAGACTAGTGCCCAAACGACTGACCGCTACTGGCCGGCCAATTGCTTGACGCGACAACCTTGGTTCGGGGCAACGCCTGCGACGCCACCGCTCTCATCCAAGCTAACCTTGACGCGCGCTTCTACGCAATCGCGCACGCGGCCCGGCACCTCGCCGATGGCCCTGCTCATCACCAGCCAACCGCTCGCCGCGCGCCAGTGTGCTGATACCACGACGCGCGCCCCCTCGTCCATCGCCACGCCGGCCCGACATTGCTGGACGAAATCCTGCCACCCGGCTGCGATTGCTGCCGCATTCGGGCAATCAGGGAGCGGCGCGTTCGATGTCGTCGGCGATGATTGTTCTGTCACGCCCGCGGCACCGTACTGGCCATCCTGGCCACCACGCCTCTTGCGCGGCGCGCCCGAAGTGCCAGCCTTCTTGCCGACGTCATCCGCGGCTGCCTCGCCCGTGGCTGCGGCGTCTGCCACAGTTGGAGTCAGGCTGCCGGCTTGCGGCTGCGATTTGCGGTCAGCCGCCGTGCGCGCCGATTCCGATTGCGGCACTGGAGAAGTGCACATCTCGCGCGCCCCGGCCTCGCAGCCCAGCGCACGCACCGTGTATTCAGCCATAGAGACCTTGACTTTGGCCGTGTCACCGCGCTCGTAGTAGCCAAGGACTTTGCGGCAGGCGTCCGTGACGTGGCTTTCACAGTCGGCATTGAGCGCCAGCACGGCAAAGCGATCTGCCGCCACTGTATCGACCTGCAGAGCGCAGTCGCCGGTGGTTCGGCACGCTTGGGCAATGCGGCATGCGTTGCCGTCGCCGCCGATGCACGCGGCTTCTGTTGCGTGGTCCGCCTTGCGCTGCTCGATGTGGTAAGCAAACGCGGCAAACCCGATGGCCACTACGCTAAAAATCAACAGTCCTGGGGCCATGCCCTTGACGTCAACACTAAACGTCAACCGCATGGTGCGCCCGGCCAGGTAATCCGCAAAGGTCGCCCGCAGCGATCCTGCGCCGCGCCAAAAGCCCTCGGCCCATTTGCCCGCGAAACGCAGACGCCACACCCGGGTCGCCTCAATCGCGACAAGCGCTGCACTGCCGTCTTTGGCGCGCTGACCCTGGCTCGCGATGAGCTTGGTGACCAGCCTGCGAACGTCGCGGGGCACGCCGTGCTTGCGCAAGTCGTCGTCAAGCTGCGCGGTCTTGGCGCGTGGCTTGCCGAGCAACAACTCGACCAAAATGACGCCGAGTGCAAACACATCGTCCACCATCGACGGCTGGCCATCGTCGTCGCGCTCGTGCGAGGTGTACGCGTGGGTTGCCGGCCGCGAACCCGCCTGCGTCAGCGTATGTTCGTTGGCCAAATCCAGCCGGGCCAGGGCGAAGTCTGAAAGCTTGGGGCAGTTATCCGGCGTCAACAGGACGTTGGTGGGTTTCAGGTCGCCATGAATCGTGCCGGTGGTGTGCACCGCGGCCAACGCCGTGGCGACCTTGTGGAGCATTTCCAGGGCAATAGCGGGCGTGGCCCGGCCATGTGCGAGCGACTCTCGCCACGTGTGTAACGTGCGCCCGTCGGGCACGAACTCCATCAGCAACCAAGGCCTGCCGGCCCATTCGCCGCTATCGCGAAGGTCCACGACAGGCTCCGTCGCGCCGACGTCGGCCTTCAACTTGCGTAGCGCTGCGATTTCGCGACGAAACAAGGGGGCGTGTTCGGGGTCCCGGCACACCTTGAGTGCCTCGTCCGCACCGGCGTGGCTTCGCCGTGCGCGGTAGACCTCGCCAAAGCCGCCCATGCCCACCAATTCGATGATGGCGACATGGGTGCCGGGCAGCGCCGTGCGGCCCGCTAGTACTGTGCACTCCGCTGGAAAGAAACTGGCAAGATTGGCCAGGTTGAACACTTGCTGCTGCCGGCCGTGTGAGCGCAGCTCTGCGGTCAGCGTCCTGGTCCGCGCACTCGCGTATTGTTGCGCCGCCAGGACATAATGCTTCAGTTGGTCGCGGTAGTTACGCGGAAGTCTTGGAAATCGCTGAGTTATGACCTCGTCGATCCGCGCCGACAGGTCGCCGGCCTTTGCCGGGCTCAGGTGCTCCATGGTGTTACGCATTCGGTCTGGGTCGTCGGCAATTAGCTTGCGTGCTCGGACATACTCCACCAGGCTATACAACAGCTTGCCCGCATTAAGGCAGGAGTCCGCGCCGGGTACAACGCCCAGGCCAATTTCCGCCACTGTCATGGCCACGTGGCCGCCCGAACCAAGGCCCTCGATCTGATCCCTGGCGTTTTCGAGGACGCCAACAACGGCGTCGACAAACCACTGGGCTGGTTTGTCGACGGCGGTTTTCTGGTTGTTCAATGCGATCTCCTTGATTGGTAGTTTGCCACTGGACCCGAAC
>SXRM01000016.1 GCA_005792545.1 Pseudomonadota bacterium
ACCTTTGCCAACGTCCGCCTTAAGAACGCGCTGGTGCCCGACCGCGAAGGCTGGTGGACGCGGCACTTGCCGAGCGGCGAGACGACCACGATTTTCGACGCCTCGATGCGCTATCAGCAAGACGGCACGCCGCTGTGCATCCTGGCCGGCGTCGAGTACGGCTCGGGCTCATCGCGCGACTGGGCGGCGAAGGGCCCGATGCTGCTCGGCATCCGCTTTGTCATCGCCCAGAGCTACGAGCGCATCCACCGCAGCAACCTCGTCGGCATGGGCATCTTGCCGCTGCAGTTTCTGCCGGGCGAGTCGGCGGCGACGCTCGGCCTGTCGGGCAGCGAGACCTTTGACGTACTGGCGACCGAAGTGCGCCCGGGCGACAAAGTGCAGGTCAAGGCGACCGCCAGCGACGGTAAGGCGCTGGTGTTCGAGACCGTGGCGCGCATCGACACGCCGGTCGAGCTCGAGTACCACAAGAACGGTGGGATCCTGCCGTACGTGTTGCGGGGATTGGCGGCGTAGGCCGCTACAGCCATGACCGGACCGGCGCGCCGCCGCCGCTTCGGGTCAGGCAGGCTCGCTGTCACGCGATGGCGCCAAAACCCTTGACGGAATTTGCAGATCGTCCAAAACTTGCGCCGGGGCGAATCGAAACGCCGGGGTTGGGCGTCCGATTCCATTTGGCGCACGCCGCTTGTGGCGTGGTGCCCAACCGCAGGGAGGATCCATGTCACGCTCGCGTTTTCGTTTAACTCTGGTTGCGGCGATTGCCGCGCTGGGCGTCGCTGCCACCGGCTGCAAGAAAGAGGAGCCCAAGGCTCCGCCGGAACCCCCAAAGACCGAAGAGCCCAAGCCGGCTGAACCGGCGGCCGACGCCGCACCGGCAGAGGCACCGGCCGCCGCCTCGCCGACAGGCGACGCTTCGCCGACCGCGGCCCCCGGCGCTGCATCGCCGACGGCCGCACCCGATGCCGCATCGGTGCTGCTGCCGGGTGTCAACTTCATGTTCGTGCTGGCCGACTCGCCGGACGCGATGGCGCTGCAAAAGAAGAACTGCGACGACGAAGCCAAGGGCGACGCCGACAAGGCCAAAGCCTGCATGGACAAGGTCGCGACCCAGGGCGCCAAAGAGGGCATCCGCCTCGAGAAAGAAGGCGACCAATGGGTGTTCGTGTCGTTCGGCAAGAAGGACGACGGCACCGAGGAGCTGTTCATCAAGGGCCCGGTGGCCAAGGTCGACGGTCCGGCCAACGTGTTCAAGTTCAAGGGCAGCGGCCCGGCGAGCGGCAAGCAGGCTGTCGAGATGGGCCTGGACAAGTTCGACCAGGCCAAGGCCGACGCGATGGTCATGGCCATCGAGGTCGTTGACGCCAACACCGTGGCCATGCCGGCGCCGCCGCCCAAGGGCCGTTTGGTGTACAAGAAGGCCCAGTAGGCCTACTGGCCAGCGCGCGTCGCGGTAGCGAACACCATGGCAACTGCCCGCGCGCAACCGACAAGGCCCTCGTCCGCCCCGTCTGCTGTACCGCCAACTGCCGCATCCGTTGCAGCAGCGGACCCGACGCCGTCTGGCGGCATGCCCGCCCTCGCAGCCGATCTGCGCCTCAAAGCCGTCAACGACATCGCGCGGACCCTGTCGGGCGCGTGGTCGCTGGAAGAAGTGCTGACGCTGGTGATGGACCGCCTGGCGTGGATCCTCGACGCCGAGCGCGCGGCACTGTACCTCGTCGAAGGCGACGAGCTGGTGGCGCGCCACACCGTTGGCGACACGGTTCGCGAGATCCGCGTGCAGTTCGGTCAGGGCCTCGCCGGCTGGGTGGCGCAGACCGGCCGCGGCACCAACGTCAAGAATGCCTACGACGACAGCCGCTTTGACTCCAGCTGGGATGCCGAGAACGACTTTGTGACCGAGAGCATGTTGTGCCAGCCGGTGTTCGACCGGCACGAAAACGTCATCGCGGTGGCCCAGGTGCTCAACAAGCGCCGCGGCTACTTTACGGTCGACGACGAGTCGCTGCTGGCGACCGTGGTGTCGATGGCGGCGATCTCGATCGTCAATGCGCGGCTGGTCGACGAATTGGGCGCCAACAACGTGGCGCTACAGCGCGCGCGGGTCGAGAGCGCGGACCGCGCCCGCGAAATCGACAGCTTGTACGAGTTGGAGCGCGACGCCGTGCGGGCGCCGACTTTTGACGCCGCGGTGGCGGCGGTGCTGGAGCGGATCGCGGTCGTCGTCGGCGCGGACGCCGCAGAAATCGCGCTGCCGGTGGCGGGCCAGGGCTGCGTGCTGCACCGCTATCGGCCGGCGGAGGACCGGATGCAGACTGTGCCGCTCCAGACCAAAGGCCTGCACGCACGGGTTTTCGAGGGCGAGCCGATCTGCGACCCGTGCCGCGGTGGCGACGCGTCGATGCGGCGGTTGGCGGCGGCCCACGAGTTGCCATGGACGCCGCAGACCGGCTTGTGCGTGCCATTGCAGCGCGACGA
This sequence comes from Pseudomonadota bacterium, assembly GCA_005792545.1. Lineage (GTDB taxonomy): Bacteria > Myxococcota_A > UBA9042 > UBA9042 > UBA9042 > SXRM01. Next base: position 2,482 of record SXRM01000016.1, read on the forward strand.
CGAGCTGGTGGGGTCGCTAGGTGTGTACTGGATGGCGCGCGATGCCGGCGGCCTGACCGACGACAAGGTGCGCTTTATCGAGTTGGTCGGCCAGCAGATCGGCCATGCGCTGGGCCACCGCCTGGCGCGGACCCAGGCCGAGCACCAGGACCGGTTGGCGGCGATCGGCGGCGCGCTGGCGGGCGTGGTGCACGACCTCAAGACGCCGATGACGGTGGCGTCGGGCTACGTGCAGCTGCTCAAGACCGAGCAAGAAGTGGACGAGCGCACTCGCCTGGCCAATGGGGTGCTGGAGCAACTGCGGCGCATGAACGACATGGCCCGCGAGGTGCTGGGCTTTGCGCGCGGCGATGTGCAGATCCTGCCGCGCAAGACCCTGGTGCCCGAGTGGACCGGACAGGTCGAGACGGCGCTGCAGCAGATCTTTGAAGGCTCCGATGTCGCGGTGGGCGTGACTTGTGAAGAGCGCGGCGCGGTGCGCATGGACGCCGGCAAGCTGTTGCGCGTGGTCCAGAACCTGGCCCGCAACAGCCGCGAGGCCTTTGGCCAGGTGGACCCGGCGCAGCGGCCGGCGCCGGCCCGTTTCAGCCTGCGCATTTTCAGCGACGGGGTCGATCTGGTGATGGTCACGGCGGACAACGGGCCCGGCGTGCCGCGCGAATTCGAGCACCGCATGTTCGATGCGTTCGCGACGCACGGCACAAGCGAAGGCACCGGCCTCGGGCTGGCGATGGTCAAGCAGGTGGCAGAGGCGCACCTGGGTAGCATCCAGTATCGGCCAACCGACGGCGGCGGCGCGACCTTTGAGCTGCGCATTCGCAAAGACCTGCGCCCCGCGTCGGAGGTGCGACCGCAGCCCCCGCCGAGCCTGCCGGCTGAGGCCGGCGGCGGTGCTGCAAGCGGCTGATTCCGATCGAAAAACTGGACAGTCCGCGGCCTTGGGTTACGGTCTGCGTGCCCGCGGTGCTGGAGGGCCGAGGCGTACGATGTCGTGGGTGCGGCGCGGCGGCAGATGGCTGGTATCGGCGGTGCGAGGGCTGATGTACCTCGCCTTTGCGGTGGTGTGTTGCGCCGGCCTGCATCACGCGTGGACAGCGGAGCGGTCGCAGACCGACCCGGACGCGGAGCTGCGGCGGCTGCGCACCCAGCTGGTCGAGGCGTCGATGCGGGGCCAGGAGCTGCGCGCGCGGGTGGATGCGTTCGACAAGCGTCCCGAAGTGCGGTTGCAGATGATCCGCACGGAATTGGGGATGCTGCGGCCGGATGAGCGGGTGTATGTGTTGAAGTAGCTGGGCGAAATTCGGCCGCAGACACAGGCTCAGGCTCAGGTTCAGGCGGAGGATCAGGCTTAGGCATTGGTTCGGCGCCGAGGTGTTGCCGCGCGTCGGAAAAGCAGCTCTGCGCAATCGGCGTGCGAGCCCTGCCCGGCTTCACCGGCAGCACCAAGTCCAGCTTGCTGACGACGTCATGGATGGTCCGGTCGCGCATGAGGGACATACCAATCACCAACCAAACTACCTGTTGCACGGGCCGCCGCCGCTTGCGCAAGGTTGCGACGCGGCTGAGTTCCAAGGCGCCTTTGATCCACGGCATGCCAATGTGCTTGGTCAGGTTGTCTACGGCTTCGGGCAGCAGACTTGCGGTCGGTGCCAGGTCGAGTTGCAGGCTCATGGCACAGGGCCACCTTTGCCCCGGCCGCAGATTGATCTCCAAAATCCGCTTTGGTAACAAGTATCTTTCGGTGCTGGCTACGGCCTTCATTGCAGATCGCTTCTTGCGAACCGATCGGCATTGCCGTCGCTCCGCTGCTTGCCGCATCGCAGCCATCCGGCGTGCTCTATGTCGGACGGTAGCGCTTGGTCAGTCCAGGTAGACCGCGGACGGATGAACACATTCGCCCGCAAGCCAGAGGTACTCACACCGTTTGGCAGACTTACACGCAGTCGACTTGAGGCAATGCGCTTTATTTTTCGGCGCGCATACCTGCGGAAAACCCTTAGTCGTTCCACACGTGCCTAGCACGCGGCACCCCTCGGTCGCAGAGCAATCAAACAACTCTGAGGGGCGAACGCACGCACGCGCCTGGGCGTCGAAGTGGCAGTTGCCCGAAGTCAAGCACCCGACGCTGCTGGCACAGTCAGCCGCCGAGGCGGGTTCGCAATATCCTTCGCCGTCGCCGTCTCGCCAAGCATTCGAAGAACACTGCCCGTGGTCGCGACAGCCCGTGGAGTGCCTGCATTCGTCGTTTGAGTTCAAGTTTACACAGTGCAAACCATTTGCACGGCAAAGACCCTGCTCACGACAAGCACGCGAGCCGACGCAGGAAGAATTGCTCACGGCGCGACACTGGCCATTGGGCAGCGTGTCACACCAGCCAGCGTAGTCACATGCAGACGATAGCTTGCAGGGCCTATCTGGCCTCGAAATGCTGTCGCACAGGCCCTCAAAAACATCGCATTGCCCCCATTCGCGGCACGACGCGCTCTTGCGGCAAGTCTCGGTGGTGACCGTGCACGCACCGGCGACGCCAACAGCGCATTTGCCAAGCCCGGCACAAGCAGGCCAATGGCAGTCGGCCCCGTCGGGCCATCCCTCGGAGTTTTCGAGTTCAGCGCCGGGAAACGTTTTGACTAGATCCGGTTCACCGTTGCACCCAGTTCCTGAAACTACCGTGCACCAAGTGGCGGTTGTGATGGCGGCTGTCCGGGTCCACGTCAGGCTTCGTGCCGCGAGACCGTCGCGAATCTGGCCTGCTTCGGTTCGGATCATTTGAATTGCCAAGTTCCACAGTTCCACCGAACTGCCGAGTGGGCGTCGAATGCCTTGTTTTTCTTGGAGCAGTCCGCCTGAGTAGCGTTAAACTTCTCACACCCGCCGTCTGGCTTCAGCGCCAAACAGGTGTTCGCGCAAGGCAAGGTGCACGTTTCAGCCGGGGGCGGCGGCGGGATGATATCAGGCGTGGCCTCATTGCAGGTCATGCCGCATTCAAGCGGCGACTGTGAGAAGGTGTCGTTGATCTTACAGTTCTTTTTGACATGAACCGCCCAAGCCGCCGGGAACTTCGCCCAATCGACGATCTTGGTCTTGGGGTCGGTCAAGATCTTGATCACATCGTCCATCAGGAAGGCTTGCGAGAGCAAGATTGACAACTGGCAGATGTCTTTGTCGCATAGGTCCAACTCCTTGGCCAACGGGTCATCCTGGCTTTCGCAAACCGTGCCCCACCGATTCTCAGGGGCGGCAGGAATTTCCTTCTTTGGCGGCTCCGGGCATTTGCACCACAAACAAGGCCAGTGGTTCTCCTTGCTCGTGCAGTTCGACCACGAGCACCAATCGGCACAGTTCCAGCCCATAGGGCTGGGGCCCAGCAGCAACCTTAGGGTCCAATGGACTGCGCCATCGACTTTGGCGGCCGGCTGAGTAGCAATTTCCGGCAGTCTGCGAGCGATCTCGTCAAGAGCATACGCCAATTCTGACCGCGAAAGCTGCCGAAGACCGCGACGGACACGAACACTGGTCTGGCTGGACATCGTGTGCGTGCTACCATACTCCGCAACCGACCTACCTATCCGCATGGTGCCCCCGTGTGCAATTGGCTGGTCGCCAACCTTCAGACATGGCCGCGGCTGCCGGCGTGCCCGCACATCGGCAGGCGAGCAGGCTACCACCATCCGGCAGCTACGTGTACCGCTGCAGCGTCACCCACACGCGCAGCCGAATGATGACTGCGGTCGACGCGGAGCCGTTGGTCACGCGCAGTGCGCCGATGCCAGTCGGTGCGAGGTAGGTGCTTGCGGTTGCTTTGCGGCCGAAATCTTCGCGTTGCGACCCAGAGTTCGAAGTGATGACCAGACCAGCCGGGCCGTTCATCGGCTCAAAGACCTCGGCGTCGATGAGCCGGTCTGTGCTGCGCATCACAAACAGCGCGATGTTTGGCGCGGTTGCAGGCGCGTTGGGCTGGCACAGCGACCATTCGTACACGAACGACGCCAGATTCGCGTTGCCATAGGACCAGCGCCAATGGGCTGGCAGGTCCCAGGTCTTGGTGTTGGCCTGACCGGTATCGTCCGTCAGTACCAGATCGTCGAACACCAGCGTTGGTACACCCAAAGGTATGGCACGCATCAAGTCCTCCTCGAAAACCAGGGATTGCCGCAGGGCCGGGCTAGCCCCGCTGAATCGACAGCCACGCCCGAAAGCGCACAACCACAGTGTCGACCGCTGAAGTATTGCGCAGACGCAAGCCAAGAAAGCCACGCGGGATCTTTGTCGTCGCGGCATTTACGCCCTCACCGATACCGAACCCTTGGTCGACCCACGCGGTCGTTCGCGCGAGCGTCAGATCCGCAGCCAAAACTGCAGCCTGGGCGTCGGTGTCGGCGGTAGCCGCCGCGGTACGCATCACGTTCCAGTTGACCTTGTTGCCCGCTTCGCTTGCCGCGATGCCAACCGCTGTGATTTGGGCTGTCATCAGGGCGCCGACAATCGGCCCGATATAGGGCATGCGCTCCGCTGGGAGGTACCACGCCGCGCCGGGAGCAAGTGGCACCCATAGGTCGATCCACAGCCTGGACGAGTCGTCGTTGCCCGTCGCGTTGTTTCCGTCGCAGCCGCACCCCATGGACGCCTCCGTCGCGCAGTTGACTACCTGTCTATTTATACAGGATCGCGATGACCCGAGGTCATCGGCGATTGCTGTTCTTGCTGGCTCAGTGGGTCGCAAACTCGCGGCTTTGCAAGCCGACTCGTCGCTCCTTCCTTGCGGTAGGCTTGATCTCACCTCAAGGCGATTCTGTAT
>SXRM01000171.1 GCA_005792545.1 Pseudomonadota bacterium
GCTGCGTTGTGCATGGGCGTCGGATACCTGGGATGAAAGTTTCCGCCAGGCGGTCGATGCGCCGCCAAGGCCGCTAGCCAATGGCTTGAAATTACAAACCTAAAAAAGAATGGGCGCTCGGGTTTGGATTTGCGCCCCGCTGGCCGAGGTCGCGGCAGATCCACGGCGTCTTGATCGACAGGTACAAGAATGCCAAAAGAAACCATACGTACCGCACCAGCGCGATGGCTGCGGCGCCGACGCTGTCGATCCAGGTCAAGAACGCCACGTGGCTCCTGCGGGCGTCTCCAGCGCGGCCAGATAGTCAAAGCAGACGCCAGTGGCTCGGGCCTGGTGGCGGTCGATGCGGACCAGGCGAATCAGGGGCGACACGATGGTGACCGCGACAAACCCGCCGATCATGAGCAGCAAGCCGCCCCACACCTGCGCCCACGAAGCGTCGGTCATCGCGCAACCGGAAACCAGCGCGACCAGGCCGAGCACGCTTGAACCCCAGGCCAAAAACAGGCGGTTGATGCGCTCGTCGGCGTGCCGGCTGCACAGGCCGACTTCGATGCGGGTGCTGTGGCGGGCAATCATCGCCACGATGATGTACACGACCGGACCCAGCAAGATCGTCAGGTACCAGATAGGCGAGTGCCAGTACAGGTCGCGACGGTAGCGGCGCGCGACCGGGCCATTGCACCGCAGGCAGCGGTCAGGCCAGCTGGCGCCGTGCCGCCAGACCACCTGGTCGCCCTCGCGCCAGACCCCGCTCGGATCCACGGCTTCGTGGGGACGCTCAGCGACAGGTGGCGCATAGGGGTTGTCGGTTATCACTGCACGCCCGCCAGAACGGTCGCGGCGATGATGCCGCAACTTGGCGGCCGCGCACAGGGTCGGTCGCTGACAGGCCTGCCCCGAACGGCGTATGGTTGGCGCCGCCGACCCGCACAACCGCGCACGGGGTCGCCGCGCTTGCGAGGTCTGCCGATGTCCGCCGAAGCCAATCCGCCGCAAATCGCTGCCGAGCGCGCTGCGCCCGCCTTTGAGAGTACGCCGCTGTCGCGCGCCGAGTACATCGCAGCCATGGTCCACTTCTACCGCGGCGAGATCTACCGCGCGACGCAGTGGCGACTGCGCCTGGACAACACCACCAACTGGGCGATTCTGTCGTGCACGGGCCTTGCCACATTCACGCTTGGCGACCCGGCGCACTCGCACGCGGCCATCCTGCTCGGCATGGGTCTGCTGCACACTTTCATGGTCATCGAAGCGCGGCGGTTTCGCTTCTTTGATGTGTGGCAGCAACGGGTGCGGCTCATCGAGACCAACTTCTATGGTCCATTGGTGCGGCGCGACCTGCACAGCCCGACCGCCGACTGGGGTCAGCAGATCGCGGACGACCTGCTGCACCCGACCTTCAAGATGAGCACGCGGCAGGCCGTCCGAGCCCGGCTGACCCGCAACTATGGCGGCTTGTTCGCGCTCTTGCTGGCGACCTGGCTGTGCAAGCTGGCGCTACATCCGGGTGTGCAAGGGGATCTGCCGCTGTACGAGCGCATGGCGGTCGGCGACCTGCCCTGGTGGGTGCCAGCTGGCCTGGTTGCCGGTCAATGGCTGTACCTGGGCAGCCTGTGGCTCGGCGTGCGCGGCATCGCGCCGGCAGAGGCCGATTATCGCGAGCGTCCCGACTTGGGCTCACTGTGATCGTTCGCCGCTTGAATTGGCCCGCGAGTTCAACGATCTGAACAAAGGGGGGGTCTGTTCAACGGACGCACCGCAAGCGCAAAAGCGTCGACTTGGCGGCGACAGACGAGTTGCCCGGCCCGAAGTGCACGGACCAGGCGCTGCCGGCTGCGACGGCCGGGGTAAGCGTCCAAAACGCGTCGGCCGTGGTAGGTCCAAACACCGCCGTGTCGATCGCCGGGTCTTTGGCTCCGCGGTCGACGATGCCCTCCAGTTCACTCAGCGTCGGTACGCGCCAGCCACCGCCCGACAGCGCCAGTTGCTGGCACCAGTCTTGTGCAGCCGACCAACTGAATGTGCCCACGGCTTGGGCCCGCTGCCAGGTGCGGCCGGTGGCGTTGTCGTAGACGGTCTCGGTCTTGGCGTCGACGGCGAAGCGACCCGGTGTCGCCGCGGCATGGGCGGTTGTGGCCCAAAGCAGCAATGTGCCCATCAGCCACGGCCTACCCTTCATCGTACGCACCTCGCGTAGCACTTGGCGGTGGCAAGCGAAAACGCCGTGGAGCCGCCGTTGAACAGCACCGTCCAATAGCTCTGCTGCGCGGCAGCCGTTACCGGCGACGCGGTCCACAGGAACTCCTTTGGCGTGCTGGCGAGCGCAGTGACGACGGTCGGGGCCGGCGCACTGACATCGCGAATCGTCAACAGTTCTGACAATGTCGGCAGCCGCCAGTCGCTGTGTCCGCCGGCAGCGAGGCCAGCGCAGAAGCCGTTGGCAGCCTCCCAGGTGATGGCGACCGGGCTGGTGTCTTTGGCCCACATGCGCCCGCTGTGGCTGTCGGTCACCGTGCCCTTGCCACTGTCGCTGAACCAGGCCGGCGGCGGCACGTCGGGTCTGGGTCCCCACAGCGGAAAATCGGGCGCGCACACGCTGCCGGTGGCGGTCGCGACCGCAACGAAGCCGGCCGTGCACGCCGTGCAGTTGGTCGGCAACGCCAAGGGATCGGCGCACGGGGTCACGTCCATCGGTACAAACGGCGTGACGTCAACATCGGCGACCCCGTCGCCACCCGAATCCGGGCTGCTGTCGACGGCGTCTGCGACCTCTGCAAGGGTCGAGTCACCGGCATCGGCGACCTCCAGGACAACGTCGACGTCCGCGGCATCCGCGCCAACGCCGGAGTCTGGTTGCGCGTCTGCGCCATCCGGGCCGACGGCGGCGTCGGAGATGACGGCCGCGTCCGTTGCGGCGTCGCCAAGCGGGGGCTTGCCGGCATCGGCGTGGACTTCTGCGGCCACGTCTTGGGCGACTTCGGCCGCTGCAGCATCCACTGCCTCAAAGGCCGACGCAGGCGGCAGCTTCTGCGGCACACACGCCGCGGGCGCCAAGGCCACAAGCAACAGGATCCACCTCACCAGCGCACCTGCACGGCGGCGCCGCCCTCGAGGTCAGGCAGCACGGTCCACACAGTCTGTGGCGGGGTCGGATCCGAACGCAGCGCCCAGGCCAGTACCGCGAGCAGTGCCACGCCGCCGCCAGCCGCCGTTGCGGACACGCCGATCGTGCGACGCAGGGCAATGTCTTTGGCTTGCTGGGTGGCCTCGGCGTGGCTCAGGTTCGGCCGCTCGCCGACGGCCAAGCGACCCCAGGTGCGGTCGTCGAGCTTCTTGCGGTCGGTCTCGGCCAGCAGCCACACCGCGCCACCGCCGAGCGCCGCAACCAACCCGACCACAGTCAGCACCTTGGGTGCGGCCGATGGCGGCGGGGTTGGCGGCGCGGTGACCACCGGCAGCGCAACTGGCTTGGGTTCGTTGGGCATGGGCGGCGGCGTCACCTTCTGCGGCCTGCTTTCGAGGACCAGGCTGTTGCGCCACCCCACCACCTGCGACCGCTCCGCGGCGTCCGCGGGCGCCCTGTTCAGGTAGCGATCGTAGGCGGCCATGGCCGCGGGAATGCGACCCGCGATGTGCAGGGCCCTGCCCTGGCGCCGCAGCCAGTCGTGCTGGCTTGGGTCCAACTCGTACGCTTCGGCCCACAGCTCGGCCGCCAGCCCGAACTGGCTCTCACTCTCTGCGCGGCCGGCGACGTCGGCTTTGCGCAGCGCGAGCTGTCGTTGCACGTGACCCAGGCGCTCGTGCGCTTTGGCGCGGGTCTCGGCCGATTGCGCCGGATCGGCGGCCACGGCGGCGTAGCGGTGTCCGGCGCTCTCCAGGTTGCCGGCCAGGTGGTCGGCATCGGCTGCTTCGAGCGCGCTCGCCGTCTGCTGGGTCTTGGTCAGTTCGCCGCGCCAGGCCTCGACTTGCGCGCGATCGGCAGGCGACAGGCCAGGTGCCTTCAGGTAGCGATCGTAGGCCGCCAGCGCTTGCGGGCGCTTGCCGCCCAGGTGCGCTGCGCGACCCAGGCGCTTGAGCCACTCGGTGCGCTTGGGGTCTAGCGTCAGCGCGTCGGCCCACAGCGCGACGGCGGCTTCGTATTGCCCAGCGGACTCGGCGCTGGCGGCTTCGTCGGCGCGGCGCTCGGCGCGTTTAGCCAGCACCGCGTCGAGCTGCGTCTGCGCCTTGGCGCGCGCTTGCGGGTCGAGGTCGGCCAGCGCCAGCATCTCGCGAAACAGCCGCTCGGACTTGTCCAGCTGGCCGGCCAGCTGGAAGGAGCGGGCGGCGTTGTACAGCGCCGGCACCGTGGTCTTGTCCATCCGCCAGATCTCGACAAACAACTCCGCCGCGCGCTCGAAATTGCCGGCGTCCAGCTGCTTTTGGGCTGCAGCCAACAGTGCCGCCACGGTCTTACTGGCTGCGGGCGCATCCGCGCCCACGGCCACCGTCGGCCAGGCAGTCGCCACGGCCAACAGCAAGCCCAGCTGCTTAATCCATGAACTGGATCTTGGGTTTGCCATCGGTCGTGGGCTTGGCGGCTGCGGCAGGGCGCGCCGATTTGGGTTTGGGGCGCGAATCGGGCGAGGGGGCCGGCGGTGCGGTCGCGGTGGGCGGCGCTGTAGGCGCTGCCGCAGGCTGCGCAGCAACCGGAGCCGGCGCCGGCGCGGCGGGTGCGAGCGGTGGCGGTGCGATGTCGGCTTGCGGGGCC
>SXRM01000172.1 GCA_005792545.1 Pseudomonadota bacterium
GCCCAGACTGCCTTCAAAGTGTCTGTAAATCAGCGGCCTTACATGACGACCACACATAACCGAACAGGCATGTCGCCAACCAGTTGATTCTGCTAGCTATGCCTTCGTGGTCAAGCGCACTCTCTGCGATCTGCGCCCCGCGCTACCCGACTGTTGACGCCGCCGAAACCGCGGCGCACAGTCACCGCGCGCATGCTCCGATGGGTTCGCCGGGGTGCATGGGCGCGACGATTCGCCAGCGGCGATGCAGGACTGGCCCAGATTGGATGTCGCAGTCAACGTCGTTGGCGACCCGACAGCTCGGTATGGGAGACGCAATGACGATGAAACGGTGGCCGATGGTGGCACTGGCAACCCTGTGGTGGGTCGCCTCCGGTGCGGCGTGCAGCAAATCGGCGCCGCCGCCACAGCCGATGGCACCGCCAACCGCGCCACCGCCGCCGCAGCCCGAACCAGCACCGCTTGCCGCGACGCCAACCGCAGTTGCGCCGCCAGCCCCCTTGCCGCAACCGGCCACGGTCATCGCCGCGCCGCCAGCGCAAGCGGCCACCCCGGCCTCGCTCGGGCCGCCGGCCTTGCACCTGCCAGACGCGTACGCGCCCCTGTTTACCGTCGGCAACGCCTGGCGCTATGAAGTCACCGAGCTCGACGGCGAGCGCAATCCGACCGGCACCATGCCGGTCAAGGTTGTGTGCCGCATCGCCAGCGTCACGCCATTCCCGGCCGGGTTGGTCAGTAACATGCAGTGCGACCATCCCAAGCGCCTTTCTGGCATGTACATCGAAGGCCACTACGTCGCCCAACAGTCGGGGCTGGTTCGGTCGTTAGACTCGACGACCGAAGCGGCATGGGCAAACCGCAATGTAGCGCCGCTGGTTGCCAATCCGCCACGTCCGCTCCACACCAAGCAGGGCCGCGGCGAGGACTACATGGAGGACCACTGCGACCTTGAGGTGCGCCGCGTCGTCGGCCTGGGCGCCGTCGAAGTCGTCCGCTTGTGGGGGAGCGACGACACGGTTGAGCGCGAGGAGTGGTTTGCGCCAGGAGTCGGCCTCGCCTACGTGATGGCGTACGGTGGCGAGCCGTCGCAGTATCAGGAATTCAAGCTGCTGAGCTTCGAAGAGGCAGCGCCGCCCGCGGCGGCGCCGACCCGGGCCATTCCAGAGCGGTTCAGCGGCAAACCGCGCCTCGGCAGCGCCTTGCCGGCGATGCTGGCGGCCGGCCTCAAGTGCGCAGAGTCGCTGACCCAGCTCACCCGCCTGGGCGGTGCCGCGCGCGCCGACGCAGCACCATCGCGCGTTGCCGTGGACGTCGATGCCGGGGCGAACTTGCTCGGCGAGGTGCTGCGTCGGCTCCCTTCGGGCTGGGTTGACAGCGCCAGCGATGTGCGACCCTACCACGCCGTTCACAAGGGGCCACCCGCAAAGGGGTCGTGCAAGCTGACCATCGAGACCTACGGGGGCCGCGTAGCGCGAATTGGTTCGAGTTTTGCGGCCAAGCCAGGAGCGCTCGCCGGTTTGACCGCACTCGGCCCGGCCAGCGACCACGTTGAACTGCCCAAAGGCAGCACGCTCGATGTCTTCGAGTTTGCGGATGCGGTGCTGGCCGTCTACCAGCCGGCGGTGGCGAAACCCGAGTTCGAGTGGTGGCTCTACGACCCGCGGACGTGGCCGCAGGTTGCCGCGCCCGACGCGGCCATTTGGCAAGCCTATGCCTACAACGACTTCGCCATTGACGGCGAGAGCCCGCTGGCGGGCGTCGCGGCGCAAGACGTGGTTGCCGCCTACCAGCAGGCGGTGACGTTGGTGCCGCACTACGGCCACGCGTGGCTGCGCCTGGCGAAGTTTCTCGCCAAGACTCAACTCGACCCGGTCCTGGCCCGGCGGGCGGCGGGCGAAGCGCTCAAGTCACAGATTGGCGGTATCGGCGCACAGGCGCACCGGCTGTTGGGGCAGTTGCCTTGACTCCCGTTGAGGTCGCCCCTGTGGCAGCAAGGCGGCACGCATTCGGGTACGAGCGGGCTGCTCCCAAATAGGCGCGCCCAGCTCAGGGATCGACGCGGCCTGGCCCCAGTACGCGCAAGGTGGTGTCGGACCTGCCGGTTGGAATCGCTACTTCGCGCTCCGCGAGAAACTGGCGACCGCGTCGTCGTAGCCAAAGGTCGAACCGACGTAGTTGACCTTGATCGATACCGTGCTGTCGTTGCCATTCCAGCTGTGCGACATCGACTCCATCCATGCCTCCGTCAGCTTGATTTCCCGGATCTTTTTCCAGGTCTTCTTGCCGCCGTCGACCTTCTGCTCGACTTCGGTGAGGGTGACGGTGCCAAGCGTCTTGCCGTGAAACAGCCGCTGCTGAAAATCCGCGACCCAAGGGCCAAACGGCAACGAGAGGGTGATCGCGGTCTGATCCGCGTCCGCTTTGCCCTGCCCTGGCATTGGCTTGCCTTTTTCGGCCACTTCGCGGTCGCTGGCAAAGCGGTTGTTGGCGGCGAAGGACAGAGAGGCCACCTCCACTTGACCAGCAAAGCCCTCGGCAGTGGCTGCGCCCTTGATCACTTCGACGTCGTTGTTCCAGAGAATCAGACGGGTAGACATGTGGACAGCTCCTCGACTGGGAAGGTCAGACGGCTTTGGCGGTGATGTTGCGCAGCGTGAAGTCGGCCGGCTTGGTGCCGATCTCGAACAGGATCTTGTCAAAGCTGAAGCTGATGGAGGCGGAGCGAGCGCCATCGCCGTTGTCCCAGCTTTGCTGCACCGACGTCACCAGGGCATTGGTCAAAGTGACTTTCTGCAACACGGCGGGGACCGCATCGGCCTTGCTGTCCGTGACAGCACCGATTTGCGAAATCACGACATCGCCCACGCTTGAGGCGTCGTAGCAAGCCTGTTGGAACTCCGCGATCCACTTGCCGGCGCGCACATCGACCAGGACCGAAGACTGCTCGATGACAACCTTGCCACCAGCGCCCACCACTTTGCCAACGCCAGCCCGATGCGCCGAGGAACTGAAGCTGCAGTGGGTCGCGCCAATGCCGTCTTTGAAACCCGAAAGGGTCACGTTGCCTCTAATTTTGCCGATTTGCACCACAAGACCGTAGTCAGCAGGCTTGGCGTCAGGCAGCTGGGTCGGGTCCTTGGCTGGCTCGGGCAGCGCGGGATCCTTACTGGGCAAAGGCTGCTCCTGGGCTTCGGCCCGGGACAGCGCGGCCACACCGGCCACGGCGGCGCCTGCAGCCAGCGCCGACTTCAACCAGCCACGGCGATTCCAGGACTCCGACCGCGCCGGTGCAGTCGTCGGTTGGGCTTCCTCGGTTGGTTGAACGCCGGCTTGCTGCAAGTTGGTGGCCATCGAAATCTCCGGCTGGCCCGGCTTTGCGGGCGGCAGTCATGGAGACTACGTGTTCGTACGCTCGCCGCACCCTGCTGCGATCTTACTAGGAGCCTGTCGGACTATTGATTGGCGGAAAGTTCTTGATGACGAATACACACATGATTTCAGGCCTCCGACAGGCTCCTAGCTTATCGCGTTTTTCAACTCGTTGAGAACTTGCCAAAGTGAATTTGTCCAGATTCAACGA